>CAUUZE010000015.1:0-33191 GCA_963549665.1 Campylobacter concisus
AAAAAAACTTATAAAGAAAGAAAATGGACAATTAGAAAATATTGACATAGAACCGATAAAAATAGATTTGCCATACAGTATTATGTATCGTTGCAAAAGCGGTAAATTTTTATACAAACTACAAGAAAAAGAGATTGATTTTTTACTAGATGAAAGTAGTCACGAAAAAGACAGCAATGATGAAATAGAAATTGATGAAAATTCAAGAGAAAAAGGCGGAGAAAATATAATTTACTATGGTGTGCCAGGTAGTGGTAAAAGTCATACAATAGAAACCGAGCATCCAAAGCATGATTATATTTTTGAAAAATTAGTTTTCCACCCTGACTACTCATATAGTGATTTTGTTGGACAGATAATGCCTACTTTAAAAGATGATGGTGCTGTAAGTTATGATTTTAAACCCGGACCTTTTACTAAAATTTTAGAAAAAGCTTATAAAAATCCAACCCAGAAGTATCTTTTAGTCATTGATGAAATAAATCGAGGTAACGCACCTGCGATATTTGGCGAAATTTTTCAGTTGCTTGATAGAGACAAGGACGGCAACAGTGTTTATGTTATCAATAATGAAAATATTGCAAAAATAGTTTATGGTAAAAACAATACAGATAAACCTATAAAAATTCCTTCAAATTTATGGATAATCGCCACAATGAATACAAGTGACCAAAATGTCTTTACGCTTGACACCGCATTTCAGCGTAGATTTACTATGAGACTGATTGAAAATTCTTTTAAAAATGCAGCAAAAGAATTTAAAGAGTTGCCTATCCTAGACACAACCATAACTTGGGAAAAATTTTGCACCACTATAAATAGTGTAATTACTGAAAGTGGCGATAATACAAGCTCAATGGAAGATAAGAGGCTAGGTGTGTATTTCCTAACTGAAAATGAGCTAAAAAATAAAGAACTATTTGCATACAAGGTTTTAAAATACCTTTGGGATGATGTTTTTAAATTTGACAAGGGTGCATTCAATAGCAATTTTAAAACGCTAGAAGCTATTATTGTTCATTTTATAAATGATGAAAATAGCGGGGATTTACAATTTGATATTTTTAATGACGAAATTAGAGCAGAACTAGCTAAAAATACGAAATAAAACGAAAAAGACGAAGCAGAGACACAAAATAACATAGATGAAGCAAATAACTAATTTAAAAGAGCATTGCTTTTTGAACAATGCCATAAACGATGACTTTGTTGGCATTAGAAGCAAAAATAATAAGTTGCAAATTTGCTTTCCACTAGGTTTTGATTTAGATGATGAAAATATAAGAGCTGACATTAGAAAGCTCTTATCCGTGCTTTTAAAATTTAATAAATCCCATACCAAAATACACTTTACTGATACTAATAACGATCAAATAGAACAAACCTTTCCAATCATCGCTTATAAAAATGTCATAGAGTATTTTTTGGCCCACAGCTACTACATGGAACGAGAAGCCATTTATCAAACCGCCACAAAAGGTAAGATAAATTTTGCTAGAACAATTAAGAAAAATTGCCCTTTGGTTCAAAAAAATGGTTCTTTCGTTTATACAGAGTTTCAAACCAAGAAAAATCAAACAAATGAAAACGAACTAATTACAGCCATAAATAGATATTGTGTTTATGAAGCTTTTCATAAATTTGGCTTTGTTTATAACTCATTTATGCCACCAAAATTTAATCTACCAACAAGCAAAAATCACTGCCTTTATATTTTACAAAACAAACTAAACAACACTTTTGATGATAAAAAGCGACTGCTTTTTAGCTCTATGAAAGATATGCTTTTACAAAACGACAATGAACTAAAAGAAAATGAGTTTAAATTTGGTACTACTAAATTTTATGCGATTTGGGAAAAAATGATAGATAGCGCATTTGGAATTGCTGATAAGAATATATACTTTCCAAAAACGCAGTGGGAACTAAGATATACAAAAGATAAAGATAATAGCTCATTACAGCCAGATACCATTATGATTTATGACGATAAAATTTATATTTTAGATGCAAAATACTATAAATATGGTGTTAATTTAAAAGGGCTACCACAAAGCAGTGATATAACAAAGCAAGTAGCTTATGGCGAATATACGGCCCATATCATAAAGAGCGACAACAGTTATGATGAAAGCAATATTTACAATGCTTTTTTGATGCCTTACAATAAAAATAACAATAAATTTAGCATCGCAATAAATGGTAAATTTGAGAATATCGGCAAAGCTACAATGGAATGGAAAAATGGCACAAATTATTTAATAGTGCAAGGAATTTTAGTAGATACTAGATTTTTGATTTTTAACTATGACAAGATGAACAACGAGAATAAAAAATTGCTAGTTGAGGCTATACAAAATATAATTTAGGTGCGTTTGCTACATAATATCTGTATATTTCCTTTGCTTTTTCTGCGCTCATATCACTAGACTTTATAAGTCTATCAAATATTGCATTTTGATGATATCTATTGACGATAAAACTAGACCTACAGAGTTTATAGAGTCAAATATCTTTTGTTCGTCTTCATTTTCATCTAAATTTATAACAACCCATAACTTCATCTCTAATATATAGCCCAAGAAACGAACAATATCACTACTTTCTAAATTACTATTTTTTAATCTTTCGGAAAAATATTTATAGCAAGCAAGTAATTTACCATCATCTTTTGACTCACATACTTCAGAATAATCTTTAGCTTTTATAATGGCCTCAAAAGAAGATCTATTTATATGAGAATGTTTTATTTTTGGATTTTTATATTTTGTGGGCTCTGCGTACAAAAAAACCTACATAATCAACAAGTCTATCTTCATCCAATAAATCATAAATAGACTTAACTAAAATAGGAAAAGTCTTTAATCTTTGTTGCCCATCTATTAGGCTTCTACGACTTCCTTCTACCATTGGGCTAGGTAATTGTTTTAATATAATTGAACCAAGAAAATGCAATCTTTGCTCCTTAAAGCCATTAAGAAGATCATTAAAAAGCTGTTTCCATTGAGCCCTATTCCAAACATACGGACGCTGAAACAATAGAATTTCTATATTATTTTTATCTCACATAAAACCAAAACTACCCTCCTCTGCATTCACAAGCTCTCTTTTTTAAAAAATTAATTAGCTATATCATTTTTTACAAAGTAAATATGTTAAAGATAACAGACAAAAAATTGTCTTATAAGCTCATTACAATTACCAAAATTTTTTTGAAAGGATCAAAATGCAAGAGAAGATAGATAAGATCAAAAAGATCATCGCAGATGCTGATGCGGTCATCATCACAGCAGGTGCTGGTATGGGTGTGGATAGTGGATTGCCTGATTTTAGGGGAGATGTGGGATTTTGGAGAGCATATCCACTTTTAAGGGATAAAAATTTAAGCTTTGAAGATATGGCAAATCCTCAGTGGTTTTTAGATGATCCAAAGCTAGCATGGGCATTTTATGGTCACAGGCTAAATTTATACAAAAATACAGAGCCGCACGAGGGCTTTAGGCTACTTTTAGAGCTAGCAAAAAGCAAAAACGAAAACTACTTCGTCTATACCTCAAACGTCGATGGACACTTTGCTAAGGCTGGCTTTAGTGAGGAGAAAATTTACGAGTGCCACGGCTCTATCCACTACTCTCAGTGCATCCACAAGCGTGATGGCGCTATATGGCAGACTGGTAGCGACGTCAAAATAGATGAAGAGAATTTTATCGCTTTAGATATGCCAGTTTGCCCAGAGTGTGGCTGCGTGAGCCGCCCAAATATCGTTATGTTTTACGACTGGATGGTAAATACAAAGCGAATAAACGAGCAGTATAGAAGATATGAAGCGTGGCTAGAGCAAAACAAAGATAGCCGCTTTGCGATCATAGAGCTAGGCGCTGGACTTGCGGTGCCAACAATTAGAAATTTTGGTGAGAAATTTGTAAAACGCTCCAAAAAAGCAACTCTTATCCGCATAAACCCACGAGATAATTATATATCGCAGTATTTCGGCATAAGTTTAAAATGTGGCGCACTAGATGGCCTTAGGCAGATATTATGCTAGAAAAGACACCCTCTAGTCCTAATTTGGATATAATCCCCAAACTAGGAGGCCAAATGAAATCTATCATAACCAAACAAGAAAACAGCAAATTTGAACGTATAAATACGATAGCCCTAAAGCTAAGAGAGAGACCGCACACGATAAAAGAGCTAACAGCCATGCTTGGGGTGACCTCAAAGACCATCCAGCGCGACCTTTACGACACGCTAAGAGAGTATGGCGCCGTCAAAAAGGGGCACTACTGGAGCCTAAACGACGAGGACGCGAGCGACGGACTAGACGGCGATGATAGGGTGGTGCTAAACATCCTTGATAACGTGGCAAAAAACATGGGATCAAATTTTTACAGCAAAGCTCACGTGCTTCTAGAGCAAATTTCTCAGCAGTTAAACCACCCAATACTTACAAATATAAACAACGAAAAGCTAAGCGAGGATGACCTCGTAAATTTTCAAGCGCTTGAGGATGCCATAAGAGAAAAAGCGGAGATAACATGCACGTATAACGGCTTTGAGTTTCTTGTAAAACCTCTAAAGCTGGCACTTTTTGAGGGGTTTTGGTA
Organism: Campylobacter concisus; assembly: GCA_963549665.1. Classification (GTDB taxonomy): domain Bacteria; phylum Campylobacterota; class Campylobacteria; order Campylobacterales; family Campylobacteraceae; genus Campylobacter_A; species Campylobacter_A concisus_BN. The sequence continues at coordinate 4,608 of CAUUZE010000015.1, forward strand.
TCTGCTCTTGCTTGATAGCAAAAAGGGCAATAAATTTAAGAAATTTCACCTAAAGAGCATAAAAGACATAAAGCAAAGTGGGGATAAATTTGAACTAAGTGGCGAGCTAGATGAGCGTGTAAAGGCGATGAACTCAGCATGGGCAAACTTAGAAGCTCCAAAAACAGCAAGACTACTGCTAGCGCCAGAAGTAGCAAAATACTTTGAGCGAAAACCACACGCAAAGCAGTGCATAACTGGTCAAGATAGCGACGGCTCAGTCGAGATCGAGATAGAATTTACCCACATAATGGAGGTAAAACCGCTCATCTACTACTACCTGCCATTTATAAAGGTGCTTGAGCCAAAAGAGCTAGCTGACGAGGTCAAAAAAGATGTCAGCGAGTATCTAAAAGAGATAAATTTCTGACGAAGAGGCGCTATGAGCAGCAACGATAAAGAGACGCTAGAGCTTATTAGATACTATAAAAAGAGCTGGTCGCTACTGCAAAAATTTGATGATGGATCGCTTGATCTTCGCAAAAGCGATCAAGGCGAAAATTTTATCCTTGGATATGACGAGGCGCTAATGGCAGTGGATGAGCTAAAAAGAGAGCTTATGAAAAAGGGCGAGGCGTCAAATATCTTTGGCGTCCAAAAGGCAAATGAATTTGAAGGGATAATAAAAAATATCTATCAGACATTTGGCGGACGTGATCTTTTGGCAAGCCCACAAGAAAAAGCGGCCAATTTGATCTACTACATCATCAAAGACCACCCATTTAGCGACGGCAACAAACGCATCGGATCATTTATACAAAATGCAAACTGCTTTTTAAAAGTAACGGCGAGCGCAGGATGAGCGATAACGCCCTTGTTGCACTTGCATTGTTCGTTGCTCAAAGCGAGCCAAAGCAAAAAGATATGGTGGTAAATTTGATCACAAATTTGCTTGGTGATTAAAGGCTGATAGATACAAATGAGTGGCTTAAAACTTTTTCACGCTAGCGATCTGCATTTTGGCGCTGGCTATTTTGACTATATTTTAGCCCTTCAAGATAAATTTGACATTTTTTGTTTTAGCGGTGATTTTCTATACAAAGAGAGCGCGCAAGAAAAAGAGCAAACTACTTTGTGGCTAAAAAGCTTTAAAAAGCCGGTATTTGTATGCTCTGGCAACCACGATATGCCACCATCTTGGCTAAATTCCATAAATGGCATATACGCTGATGGCACCATAAAGACTATAAACGGCGTTAAATTTGGCTGCGTGCCTTACTTGTGTGATGATCTACTTGAATTTACGGAGTGTGATATCTTGCTGTCTCACGTTCCCCCAGCAAAGACAAGCACGAGCATTAGCAAAAAGGGCAAAGATCACGGAGATATAGAGCTTGCAAGGCTTATTAAGAATAATCTTTTAAAGGCAAAGATCATCCTTTGTGGGCATATCCACGAGCCAAAATCTCGCACGGACGTTTTAAACGGAGTTAAAATTTATAACTCTGCAAGTAGCGGCGAAAAAGAGCCATTTTATCAAGCGATAGAGCTATAGCTCTCTATCATTTTAGCCACCTCTTGATGCTCGTATGGTGTCATCTCTATATTTAGAATTTGCAAGCATATCTCTTTTATAAATTCGCTGTCACAGCCAAAGTCATTTTTTAGATTTTGCAGTACAAATTTAACCTCAGTAACGACATTATACGCATTATTTAGTGCCTTAACGGCTTGCTTGTAAAAATCTTTTGACATCTCAGTGTTGCTATACTTAGTAAAATTTGCGTTATTTACGTAGTCATAGCTTGACTTAGCCTGCGCCAAAAAAGAAAACTCATCATACTCTTGCCAAAATTCTTGATCGCTCATTTTTGCTCCTATATTTTTATTATAAATAAAAATATGGACAAAATTTGTCTATAAATATCTATATAACAGCTTTTGCCATAGTTTAGAAATAGATAAAGTTAAGATCGGCCAACCAATCGCCAACTCTTTAAATTGGCATTAGCGATTGAGGCGACCTATCTATCCAAAAATAACTGTTTGGCCTATACCATAGCTAACTTAATGATTTCATCAGCTAGCTTTTCTAGCTCATCTTTCATATTTATAAACTCTTTAGCTAGTTCAGCTTCGGTATACTTGTTTATAATTATCTCTCTTAAAAACTGACATTTGTCGAGCATTTTATATCTAGCAAATCTTTCGCCTACTTTCCATTCATTGGATAGAGATTCAACTTGTATGTTATCCACATATTCTTTTTTTATTCTCTTTGTATCATAAGCAAGTCCAATGTATGGATTTAATAAATTTACGCTATCAAATTCTAGTCTAAAATTTATAAGACCGTCCCAGCTATATTTATAAAAACTTATTGGCGAAAAAAGTCTTTTGGTCGTTTTAGTATCTCTTACCTCAATGCACCACTGATCTTGTGATAACATTTTTTCAAGTTCAGTTTTTACATTTGGCATAAATGTATTAATTTTATATATATTAGCCATATCGAAGTATCTATTTCTTATATTATCGACCAGATCATAGTTCTCTAGTATTATCTTACTTATTTCCTCAGCATCTATCTCCACTCCTTTATATTCTCCATAAATTTTTTCAATAACATTTTTGTATTGCGATATCACGGCAACTAAATTTGCCAAATTTCCAGCCTCATCAAGACACGAGTCAAGCCATTCCATTATCTCTTTGTTATAAGATACAGCCTTAAATTTAGCCACTTCATTACCGTTTTTTTCTAAAATTTTGCCGCCTTCGATTTTTAGCCCACTTAAACTATAGTCGCTCGGCTCTTGCCCTTTCTTAGACAAAAACAGCACGTAAATATCAGCCTCACCATCGTTTTCTTTTTGGATGGTTTCTATATACCTTTTTATTTGGGCTTCTTGATCGCCGGCATTTATTTTATTTTCTAAAATAATATGTTTCGCACCGTCAGTTATATATATATATCTATGTTTTCGTATTCTTTATAGACTTTTGCGATTTGCAGATCTAGTCCAAAATTCTCTAGCCCGCACGCCTTTATAAAAAGCTCTAAAAATAACTCTTTTTTGATAATGTGACGAATTTGGATCAAGTAGCGAGTAAATAAAGCGTGAGTGTAGTCGCACCTCGTCGTTTATATCAAGAAGTGCTAAAAACAAATTATAATCGTTATTACCGCGTAGTTTCTTGATCTCTAGCTTGTCATTTAGGATTTTGATTTGCTTTAGCATAGATTCAAATTTTTCTATATCCATACTTCCTCCTTTAAATTGTTAAAGCATTATAACCAGCAAAGCAGACACTTTTTTATCTATTTTACCACTTCACGCAGTTTTTCTAAAACCTTAACCATAGCTAGAGTATCTAGCTTGCAGTATGCCAAAAGTGCCTTTTTATAGGCATCGCGCTCCTTGGCTGGCATATATGCCATAGCCTCATAGGCCTGCATCGCTTCGCCGCCATGGTGGATCAAATTTAGATCCTTATATGCCGACTCAAATTCTGGCACGAGCGCTGGTAAGACGTACTTTATAGAGTAGCTGCCTTGCATCTTTGGGTGATAGTAGCTTTTGCTAGCAAACGGCGCCATCAGGTCTTTTATGTTGTCATGTATTGCCATAAGCTCGTTTGAAATTTGCGGATAAATTTCAGCAAGACGTCTTATCACCCTTTTTTCAAAGCTCATGTTATAGGCTAGCACGCAGGCATCCTGCGGGATAAATTTGATCAAATTTAGCGCCAGCTCATATCTGGGATCGGCTCCCGGCTCGGCCAAAAACTCAAAATGCTCTAAATTTCCATTTCCGTTATCTTTATGGATAGAAAACTGAAAAGGTATCTGCTCGTATGGACTAAGCCCCACAAACTCAGGTACGGCTTGCTGAAATGTCTCAAAGTCAAGGTGGTAGAGTGGATAGCTAAGAGTGTTTAGGAATTCTTTGATAGCCTCTTTGTCTATGATCTGCTCCTTGGATAGTTCGGAGCGGATTTGGATCTGCTGAGAGGCATTAAATTTATCTAGCTCTTTGATATCTTCAAATTTAACTATACCGCTTTTATAAAGCTCAAATTTCTTTTTACTTCTTAAGCCGCTAATATCAAAAATACTATACTCTGGTATGCTTCGCTGCTTGCTCCAGCAGTACTCCCAAGCATCGCAAGGATATGGGTTTGAGCACTGAACTCCGATATCAATCTCTGGCTCAGTGTCTTTGCTAAGAATTTCATCAAATTTACTTAAATTTTGAGGGATATCTGCTTGTTTTTGCTTTACTTGCTCAGTCACGTCTTCGGTGTGAAAAAACTTCTCAAGCTCAAGCTTCTCGCCTCTTACGTAGTTGCTATCTATGTGGATGATATTTATGGCGCTCACCTTGTAACCAAGCGAGCTAATGACGTAGTACTGGATGCTTGCATCATCGATATAGACGTCTTTTACTGAGGTGCTGCTTTTTACCTCATTGATGATAAGCCCGTTCTTGCCGACGCGAAGGATATCAACCATAACAAGGATACCGTCAAAGCAAAAAGTGGCCTCATAGACCACCTTTGTGCCGTGCTCCATAAGCTCCTTGGTCTTTGCCATTTGCGAGCCAAAGTCGCCAGTGTATTCTATCCTCTCGCCGCCGCTAAAAAGCTCACAGGCTAGCTCACCTACTGATGTACCAGTGTCAAATATCGCCTGTGCGCCATCATCTGGAGCTTGCAAAACTTCAGGCTTTTTCTTTTTAAGCCACAAGCTCTTTTCACACTGAAGACCACGGATGTAGAGGGATTTAGATAGCGCCATTGTCTATACTTTTTGCAATATCGTATGCTTTATCTATTATAGATTGTAGTGGATCCTGCTCTGGTAAATTTGGATCAAATGCCTCTCCTATTCGTTCCTCATCTATCATCCAACAATATTTATTATCGTCATTTTTGATAAAGCTAATATTGGTACCACCTATATAAATATGTGGATTTTCACCATAAGACTTTGCCCATTCATAACCTAATTTTTCATCGGATAAATTTGGAAATCGCCTTTGTAGAATTATAAATAAAGCGAAAGTGTAATACTCTACGTGATAACTATTTGTAAATGCTCCCGTTAAAACCCTAATCGTGTAGTCATATGCCAATATCCAAAAGTTGCCGCATTCTTTTAAAATTTCAGGATACTTTATAAAATAATACCCCCAATATTTTTTATCATCAAACTCCTCTATGATATCTTGCAAACTTTTATCATCATCCAGCAATTCTTTTAGGAATTTACTTTTTTCATTATCAAAAAATACGCTTCTCCAGTTATCGTCTTTATTACGGTTGCCGCTACTTTTATCTTCATCTTTAAATTTACAAAATGTAAAATAACTACTATTGCCGCGCTCAGGTAAATAATCGCCCTTCGTTAATAGCGCCCTTTGAAACAAGAAGCTTTCCTTGTCTTCTTCAAAAATCTTATTAAATTTCTTATAGTATCTTTCAAATTCTTTTACATCATTTTCTGCAAAATCTATAAGAAATGTTAAATTTGAGCCAAGATACAAATGTTTTTCAGCTTCACTAATAGAGTCACCCCATCCCTTGTCGCTTTGTATTAGCTTTAGTTTCTTTTTTTCTTGCCACTTGTAAAAGTCGATTGTCTTAAAGCTTTCTGGCTGTTTATCGTCAAAGCCTTCTAACAGCTTAAAAATATCTTCACTCTCGCATTTTTCACAAATTTCGTTGATAAATTCAAAAACCTGCCTTAATTTTAAAATACTATCTATATTAAAATCTCTTGTTACGTTTGAAGTTATCCTTTTATACTCTTTATAAAAATCTCCGCCAAGCTTTTGGGCTCCAAAATTTATCAAAAACATAGATAGCGCAAAAAAGTTAGCTCTTGTTTCGTAAGCGAAATTTCCTTTTATGTCGATAAAATTTTTAAGTAACTCTTCAACTAACTCTTTATCTAATAATATATTGCACAGCTCGTCTAAAATTTTTGTTATGTATTCTATTGTTTCTTTGTTGTTGAGAAAAAAATCTAACGTCTTAAAATTTTTAGCCTCTTCAACGTCTTTTATCTCTTGTTTAAAAATAGCAAAATTTAAAGCTACTCCATCAAAAAATGCCATATATCGTTTATCGACGCTACTCAAATCTATGCCTTTTTTATCGCTATCTTTTAATCCCCAAAACAAATCAAGCCACTCATTATCTAGCTTTGCTTTTATATCTTGAGACAGTTCTTTCTCAAATTCTGCTTTAAAATTTTCAAATTCGCTTAGCGGTTTACCTCTGGCATTCATTTTTATATATAGGTCATCTGTTAGTCCAAACTCTTTAAGCTCTAGAAAGCTAAATTTTATATTTTCTAGTCTGTCGTAAAATGTAAAATTTTTAAATTTATCATGTATCGCATCTATCATTACAAGCATAGATTTTACGGTCGGATCATTCTCCCAAAACGGCATAAACCAGCTACAATTTTTTATATCTGCAGAGATTTCGTCTTTGTTAAAATCGATATCCGTATTTACCAATCTTTCACAAAATTCCCTAGAGCTACTTCTAGTTTCGTATGTGAAACCCTTTAAATACTCACAATCTTTCCTTTCTTTTTTTGCAAAGTATAAGTGCAGCAAAAAAAGAGTAGTGAGGCGTTGCTGGCCATCGATCGGTATAAATTTATCACCTTCTATGCTGCCATAAACAAAATCTAAAAATAAATTTTCGTCGTTATCTAATCTATTAAAAATCTCATCTAAAAATTTATCTCTTATACTGGCCGCGTCTTTTCTACCTTGCGCGTAATCCCTTTGGATGATGGGTATTGAAATTTTTAGTTTCTTGTTACCTAGGATATCTTTTAAATTACTTATATTATTTTCCATTTTTCTCTCCTAAAAAATTTTCTAATGTTTCTATTATTGAGCCTTTATAATCTTCTTGGTCTTGCTTGCTCCAAAAATATACATTAGACAGCTCCTTGGTGTAATATTTTAAAAATACATTTTTAGTACATATTGGTATAAATTCGCCGTTTTTATCCATCTCGATTATCTTTTCGCGTTTTTCGATAAACGGACCATTGCTTAAAGAGCTGTTATTATCTGCTGCCAGTAAGGCTAAATTTTCTATTCCGTGAATATCCAACAACTCTTTGTCGCCAAATCTGTTTAGAATTTTTGCTTGAAGTATATAAAAATCATTCCTTTTATTATCTTCTTTAAAGGACCCAATCATTTTTGTAAGTTCTTTGTCACTAGTCTTGCTATCATCAAGATATTTTTCTACGCTACTAAGCCACGCATCCTGCGCCTTTTTGTCTTTTAGGCCTTTGTCATTTTGTGCATGTATGTGCTCTAAACTCCATCTTTTAGTGCTAAATTCACTAAAAGAAAATCTAATATTAGAGCTTTTGTTATTTAAAATCGTAGCAATATTAAAAAATAGTAGTATATTTTCTATATCCTTTCTATTTTTTTCGTATTCCAACTTATCTATGTCTTCTATTTTAATTTTCTCTTTTATGTTTTCTCTTAAGAAAATATTGAAATCGTTTTTAGTTCTATCTTTTGCGGCATTGTATATTTTTTCAATGCTTAATATATTAGACGCCACCAAAAAGCCCACCAAATGATAGTACTCAATGTCTTTAAACCAAAATTTAAACGTCAAAAATATCTTTTTTATATCGGCCCACATATGAGACAAATCATCTTCTTCTTTTGCCATGTCTGAAAAATGTCTATATATCGCATATCTATCTAGCTCTGTGTTTTTTACTCCAGATAAAATTTCAAACAACAGCTCTATTCTGGCCGGATAGTCGTTTTTCGTCAAAAATTTAAAAAACTCGTCATCTTGCAGGGTATATTCTATTTCGTCCCACTCTTTGGATATCTCTATTTGTTTTGTAATAATCTCATTTTCACTACACCCTTTTGGGAAGTTTCTAACATTTAAAAATAACGCCTTGATAAGCTCTGCGTTGGTAAGTGGAATTTTTCTGCTGTTTAACCTGGCGAATATCTTGACTTCGTCTTCATTATCTTCAACTTCATACCAGATGAATTCTATATGATATTTGTCATCTTTTGAATTTGTAAAAATTTCAAGTAATTCGCTTGCATTTTTATTTTCAAACCAGCTTTTTATTGCTCCATAAGCTTGATGCATACAAAAATAGTCCATATTTTGATTGCTCTCATCTTGCGTTTTGCTAGCAATATTTTGTAAAAAATCTTTACTATCTTTTCTAGTTTCGTAGCATAGCGTATAAATTTCGTCTATGCCGTTTTTTTCTTTTAAAAGATTTTCTAAATACTTTAAAATAATAAAAATAGTAGTGAGCCTTTGCTGACCGTCTATGACGTTATATCGGTTTTCACCGATTTTCTTAACTACTAGCGGCTGCAAACAATAAAATTTTCTACTACTGCCGTCTTGAATAAACTCAAGCAAATCATCTAACAAATCCGTAACGTTTAGCTTATTCCAACGATAACCTCGTTGGTATGCAGGTACGTTGAAATTTATTTTTTTGTCTATTATGTCTCTAACCGATCTTTGTTCTATCATTTTTACTCCTTTATCTACTCTATATCGTCAAAAAGATCTTTATTTTAATGTCCTTTTGTGAGATCATAGCAGCATAATAGGAATAAAATTTGTCCATTTTTTACTTTAAAATTCATCCCAAAAAGGAGTGGTGATGAAAAAGATCAGACAGATAAAAGAGTTATTTGAGGCAGGTAAAGAGAAGCAAGCAAAGGATATGCTAGGTCACTTGCTAAATGACTCGACAAATCAATGCTTTGTATGCACAAGATGGATATACCGCACGATGTGTGGTAGGCCTGAAAACGGCATAGCCGGTGCTGCTGCTGTATTTAAGCTCATGCAAAAGAACAGAAGCGCTGAGATATTTGGGCAAGTGTATGAACTAGAGGACGATCTTTTTTCACATATAGGCTTTCACAAATGGGCTCGTAAAGGTTTTAAAAACCTAAAAAAACTGGTAACTCCCTAAATTCTAAAGGATCTAATTAAAGAGATAAATTTTTATCAATGAGAAAAAGGTGGGGTGTTAAAAGTAATGCTTTAATATTAAGGAAATTAAATTTCAAAAAGAACCCAACAGCACTATTAGTAAGGTTGCTTTCTTCCATAAAAATGTATATAGTCATTTGCAATAAAATGTGCTTTTACTTAAAAAATAATCTTATCTGTATTGTATTACACATATTTTTGTGATATAATTGTATTGTATTACATAATTTAGGAATAAGTCATGTTAGATCAACTTTTTTTAAAGAGCAACGACCTTATAAGGTTAAACAATCATAAATTTAAAAGATATTTTATAGACTCCAAGGATTTATCTCATAGACTTATCGTTATCCTAGGGCAAAGAGGAATAGGTAAAACAACTACACTAGCTCAGCTAGCTAGTAAAAACAAAGATAGTCTTTACCTAGGCTTAGATGATATAGAGATATCAAATGATATAACCTCGATCATAAGAGAGTTTGTATTAAATGGCGGAAAGCATCTATATCTGGATGAAATTCATAAGAGTAAAGATATATCTGCAGTATTAAAATTTGCCTATGATAACTTTAAAGAGTTAAATATAGTAGCTACTGGCTCATCTGCTCTTGAAGTGTTAAAAAGCTCTCATGATCTAAGCAGAAGAGCAATCGTATATAAGATGAGTGGAATGAGTTTTAGGGAGTATCTAGGGCTAAGGTATGGTATAGATTTAAAAGCTATTGAGCTTACAAATTTACTTACAAATCATCAGGGGATAGCTGTTGATACCAATAACGCCTTAAAGCAAAAAGAGCTAGCCGTCATTAAGCTTTTTAGAGAGTATCTAAAGGCGGGTTACTACCCGTACTATAACGATATGCCAAATGATACTGCCTTTTATCAGACTCTAAGACAAAGCATAGAAGCTACGATAGATAGCGATCTTTTAAGTATATATCCAAATTTAAACGGCAACACAGCAAGAAAGCTAAAGATATTAACTCATGCCATAAGCACGAACGTCCCATATCAGCCAAACTACTCAAGCCTAAAATCGCTTGTTGATATAAGGGATGATAGGACGCTAAAAGAGTATCTTGCTATGCTTGATAGTGCTGGACTTATAAGGCTTTTAATGAAAAACGAGCTTGCTATAAAAAATATGGATAAGGCGGATAAAATTTACCTTGAAAATACAAATTTAATGTATATAAACAGCCCAGAAATAGGAAATGTAAGAGAAACATTCTTTGCCAATCAGCTTGGAAATATTACTGAAATTTATTCAGGCAAAGCCGGAGATTTTATAGTAGGCGAATTTGTATTTGAAATAGGTGGAGCCAAAAAGAGCTTTGAGCAGATAAAAGATATACCAAATTCATTTGTAGCAGCAGATGATATTGAAGTTGGTGTCGGCAATAAGATACCATTGTGGCTATTTGGGTTTTTGTATTAGGGTTTATATACGTGTAAGATAAGCCAAATAGAACATTGCCTAAAGTGTGGGGATTATATTTTTTAGAATATACAACACAAAATCGGAAATAGCGTCTAAAATTTCAAAAGATTTGAAAAAATGCTTTAATGAGGAAAAAGCCGGTATTAGTGTTTTTAAAATAAAAATTATTATAGCTTGTAATTATGATATTAAATCTAACAAGACTACTATGAGCACTTACGATGAGCCGTAACTTCAAAAATTCTAAAGGATCTGGTTGAAGAGGTAAAATTTGATCAAGCAGGGGGAGGGGAAGGGTGAGTGTTCTTAAAAAGTTATCATATTTGACAATAAGTTATCAAAAATGATAATATAGCCGACATGAAAGAGCAATTATGGAAAATCACGTTTTATGATAAGAGCGTTGAAGACGAGACACTATCTTTACCAGATACTATTTTGGCTAATTTACTTCGCATACTTGAAATGGCTAGGGAGGTTGGACCAAATTTGGGCAGACCTCATAGCGCACCTCTTGGCGATGGACTATTTGAGTTTAGGGCAAAAGGCAAAGAAGGTATCGCAAGAAGTGTCTTTGTAAATGTCATAAATAGAGAAATAGTGATTTTACATACGCTCATTAAAAAATCAGATACCATTCCTAAAAAAGATATGAAGATCATTATGCAAAGAGCAAAGGAGATAAAATGAGACCAACATTTGAGGATTTTAAAGAAAAAGCTCTAAAAAGAAGCGAGGTAAAAAAAGAATACGATAGGCTAGAGATTGAGTTTGAGTTAAAACTAAAGCTTATAAAGATCAGAAAAGCTGCAAATCTGACTCAAGAAGAGATGGCAAGCAGAATGAATACTAGTAAAAGCAATATATCAAGACTTGAGAGCTTAAATTCTAAAATTTCCCCAACAATCTCTACTTTAAATGCCTATGCTAATGCTGCTGGATATAGGCTAGATGTGAATTTTGTGCAATAGCCTTGGAGCGATTTGCATTTATATAAATCTACTATGTTGATCTTCTATTATCCTTTGGGTGCTTTTGCTTTCTTGTGTAGGTCTTTTTAGATCTCACGACTCTTACATGCAGGCTGATGCTTCCTTTGATAGACGCTACTATAACTGAATCTCTTGTTTTTGTTTTCATTTTTATCCTTGTCTTATAGAAGTACAATAATTATAGGGCACAAAAACGACAGTATATGTCATAAAAATTAAAGACCAAGCATTTTTCTATTTTGCTTCTTTTTTGCCACAATGTGTCCAACTTGCTAGATACTATCTCATCTTATTTATTTAAAAAAGGGATAACAATGAAAAAAATGTTTGTTCTAATAAACCATGATTTGACACAAGAGCAAAAAGATCAAGCTATAAAATCATTTGATATCGACTACATAATAAATATCACCGACGATACATGGTCAAACATCAACCCAGCAGATGAAAATATATTATATGCTTTAAACACATATAAAAAGGAGTTGATGCTTGAAGCTAAAGCCGGTGATATTTTGCTGGTACAAGGTGACTTTGGTGCTACTTACAACATGATAAATTTTGCCAAAAATATTGGGATAAAAACTATCTATGCTACTACTAAACGCATTGTTAAAGAGCTTGCCATAGATGGCAAATTGGTAACTAGGCGTGAATTTAAGCATGAAAAATTTAGGGAGTATTTATAAAAACCACCTTTTTTATTAAGTAAAACACAAGTTGCAAAACGAGATAATCTTCTATACTTCAAAAATATAAGCTGTTAAATTTAAAGGATGCAAATGCCACTAACTATAGTCAAAAAAGCAAATCCGCCCCAGAGTGAAGAGATTAACAACAAAATAGCCGTTATTACGATTCTTGGCATACAAGGCCAAAAAGAGAACATTAAAACCGAAGGTTGCGCTAGATATTATTTCGCTGGTGAGAGCCCTGATAAATCGCAAGAGTTTTTTAACACTTTGCCGTTGCTGGCAGATAAATTTGGTGCTGAAAATATAGTACCCATATATACCACAGATGCTAGGGAGTTTAATGAAGCGGTAATGGCTCACTACGCAAATTTTCAGATAAATTTTAACGATAGCTACAAGATCACAGATGAGAAAAATTTTGAAGCTTTGTTTGAGATATTTGAGAGAGTGATAGATGATCTAATTAAAAGTGGTGTTGGCAAGATCGTCTTTGACGTGACGCATGGCTTTAGGCATCTGCCTTTGCTCGCACTGGTTGATCCACTCATACAAAACTTTTCAAACGTCTCCCAAATAGATCAAATTTTGTTTGCAAAGGAGATAGAAAAATTTAAGCTATACGAGATAATAGATCTGAGGCAATACCTAGATATCGCCAATATCGCCTTTGTTATCGCATCTTTTTCTCAAAACTATACCTTGGCTCAACACATAAGGGTAAAAAGATTTGAGCCACTAGTAAATACTTTAAACGATTTTTCAAATAATATACTAAGCCTAAATATCGCAAAGTTAAAAAGCTCACATAATGAGTTGATCAAAGAGCTTGATAGGATAGATGATATTGCGCTGATATCAAGAGCTAGGGATCTAAAAGATAGACTAAATAAAATATGTGACTGGAGCGACAGCGCATATATTTTTAGATATAAATTAGCCAAAGATATGTTTAAAAAGGGTTATTTGTTGCAGTCGTTGGTATTATTATTTGAAAGTGTGAATAGTTATATAGTTGGAGTTTTTGAAAGAAATATCCCTATCGTGTATAAGAAAATTTTAGATGAATGCTCCAAAAAAAAGGAGCGTAAGAATTATTTGGTAAGTAATTTTTTTGTTCAAGCATTAAAATCTCGAGAATGCGAAGACGATAAGTTTAGAGAAAATACAATGAAAAATTTTCGTAAACCCTATCATGAATTTGAATTTGAGCTTGAAGCATCAGATATAGCTAAAATAAAATCAGTTGCCAAGACAAAATTTAAAAGTGTAAATGAATTAACTAATTACCGTAATAGATTAGATGAACTACGCAACGACTTCGCACACGGCAATATCAGCGAAGAAGAATTTAGCCATATCAAACAAGAGATAAAAAAGCTATTTGACAAATATCAAGACTTTATAAAAATACAAGATAGTTAGCTATTTAATATTTTTTATAGACACTATATGTCTATAATGCCTCTTATAATCTCCGAAAAAATAACGGAGGTTATAATGAGCAACCAAACTTTCTTAGACGACATGAGTGAAATTTTTCACATGACAGACTCTAATAACTTGGAAAATATCTTACTACATGGCTTGCAAAATCACTACAACACCTACAGGCAAGTAGATATTAGCAACCAAGAGGTTAATGCAAGACGCGAAAAGGTTGAGCAGATATATGGACATAAAATTCACGACTATGTCCCATTTTATTTTAATCCTCGCAATGCTATGCTTTATAAAAATAGAAACAATGCCCGTGTTATCATTTTAGGATTTGATGTTAGAGTTATTAAAGATAACCAAGATGGTTTTTTGATATCAAATCGCAATGCGTCTGCAGATGAGGCCAAATTTAGTAAATACTTGCCAGACTTGCAAAATACAAATTTCATAAATTTCAATGAGGTTTTTTCTCAAAGATGGTGCAATAATGGTGTTAGATATGATGATATCAAGCAAAAAATGATGGCAGAAATTTTGATCAATGATGTAGTTTATAGCCGCTACATACGCTCTATATATGTTAAAGATCAAATTAGCAAAAAAGCTATCGAAGAGCAACTAGCTGGCGATCTTAAAATGTATAATATCAACGTCATAGTTGATCCAGCTAAATTTTTCTAAGGATAAAAAATGGTAACTCTAAAAAATGGAAATATATTTAACACTAAGGCAGGCACTATCGTAAATACCATTAACTGCGTAGGCGTCATGGGTGCTGGTATAGCCTATGAGTTTAGACTGCGCTATCCTGAGATGTTCTCGCGATATGTTGAGCTTTGTAGTGAGGATAACCCAAATAAAATAGATATAGGAAAACTATGGCTATATAAAGCAAGTGATGGACGACAAGTGCTAAATTTCCCTACCAAAAAGCACTGGAGAGACCCATCTAAAATGAGCTACATCAAAGCTGGCCTTGAAAAATTTGCAAATACCTATGCGAGCAAAAATATCGATAGTGTCGCATTTCCTCTTCTTGGTGCTGCAAATGGTGGCCTTGATAAAGAAGAAGTTATAAATTTGATGATGGAATTTCTAGAGCCTTTAAATATAGAGTGCGAAATTTGGGAATTTGATGAAAATGCAAGTGATGATTTGTACGATGACTTTGCGCTAAATTTTGATATCAACGAGCTAAAAAGGCAAACCAAAGCCCTAGGTGTAAAAAATATAAGATTTCAAGCTATCAAAGATGCGATAGATAGCGGGCTATATCACTCGCTAAGCTCTTTACTAAAAGCTCCTGGCATAGGTGACAAGTCGCTTGAGGCATGTTTTAGACTGGTTAAAAGTATGCCTCAAAGGCTATTTTAGAGTAAATTTTTACCTTCTTCTATCTTTTTTATGATCTTTTGTTTTAGCTCTATTGGGGCTAAAATTTTAACGTATCCTAAAAATTCCATTATGAAAAACTCTATCTCTTTAAGATCCGTAAAATGATAACTAACCACGATCGCCCCGTCTGGCTTGCGCTCTATGATCTTTTGTGAGCGAAAAAAGTTCTTTCTCTCAAACAAAAAGGCTTTTTGTGGGCTGATCTCGAGCTGCACTTCTATGAGCGAGCTTCTCCACTCATGAGAAAAAACCGCAAATGGCGTCTGGATGTTTTTTATAAAATCATCTATGTTATAGTCGTGATTAAACGTTTCGCCTTTGATAACCTCTAAATTTACTATCCCAGCTATCCTAAAAAGTGAAAAATCATACTTGTTGTTGCTATTTGCCAGATATAAATTTTCGTTGATTAGCAAAATTTTATATGGCTTTACCTCTTTAAATTTTTTGCTATCAGACCTATTTGTCGGGGTATATTCTATCGTGAGTTTTTTGCGGTAGCGTATCGCCTCTTCTAGTGTTTTGATGACGCTTTTATCTAGCTCTGTCTCGATCGGACTTGTGATAAAGTCATAAACTCCCAAAGACTCGTTTATAGCTTGAGATACTGCTGTTTTTTTGCTGTTTTCATGAAATTTTTGCGAGTTTTTGGCAAGCATTGTGTAGATTATCTTTAAGACATTTCTCTTTCTCTCATCGAGTAGATCATCAAGTAAATTTGTATTGATCGCTTGATAGCAGCCAGACTCTGTGCGCTTTATCTCTATCTCTCCAAAAACACTTTTTATAGCGTCAAAGTCTCGTCTTATGGTTTTGTAGTTTAGTCTTGGCGTTTCATCTTTTTCATTTATCCATAGCTCGTCTTGCGTAGTGTCGATTATCTCGCCGCGGTTTAGCTTTTTAAGTAGCCATAGTATTCTAGTTTGAGCGTCCATTACTTTATCCTTTATATTCTAAAGTTTTTTATGAATTATACACAATATGTCCACACATCGCTTTATAATTCTCTCAACAAAACAAAATAATTCAATACAAAGGGGTTAAAATGGCAAAATGCTATTCACGTTCTTACTCAAAGTCTTCTTCATCATCAAGCAGATCTTACTCATCTGCTCGTGCTCATCAAAAAGTGGGTCAAAGCTTTGGTGGCTATACCAAAGTCCAAACCACTAAGGGCACATTTCGCATGAAGCCAACTTCTAAATAGTTGGCCCATGCAAGCCATGAAGCAAAATTCATGGCTCTTTTTCGTAACTTTTATTTATCTACGCAAATCGCAAAAACCTATCATCTCACATCTTCTTATCTAAATTTATTCAACAAGCATATAAGCACTACACATTTTTTTACAACATAAAGCGCCTACGCTTTGTCATTTTTTATTAGTCCCCTTGATCGGGTCAAATTTGTTTAAATATAAAGTCAGTAAGACTTTATCTTATATCCCAAGCGGTTTCAATCCCCTTGATCGGGTCAAATTTGTTTAAATAGCCTAAAAGACTATTTTTGCAAAGGAAAAATTAGCAAAATTATTTAAGAAACTGGCTTTAAAGATACCTAAAATTCGTGAAAATCTCAAAAAAGTTCGCAAATGTATAGGTATTTAAAAATACTAACTCCATAAAATTAACAATGATAAGTGAAAGAACCCCTAAATTTAGGCATTTGTCATCTTAAAAAAGTTCGCAAATCTCTTTTAAAAATTTCAAATTTTATAGGTTTGCGAACTTTAAGCGGTATGTAAGTTTCGCAAGGTCCTAAAATAGGCTATCCTAAACTTAGGCATAACTAAAAGTTCGCAAATGTATGAGAGATATTTTGAAAAAACTAGATTTGCGAACCTATTTCCCGAGATTTTAGCCAAAAAGGGTCAAATTTCAGCTAAAAAAGTTCGCAAATCAAAAATCCAAAAGAAATTTAAGAACGACATAAGCTAGACAAAGAGCTCTTGCGCCTCGAAGATACCTTTTTTATCGCATAGCTCAAAGCTTTTACTCACGCAGTTTTCGCATAGTCTGTAAAATCTTAGGCTATCTGTTTTGACATTTAGCAAAGATCTGGCGGACTTTATCAGTTTTTTGAGCTTGGTTTCGTTTAGCTCGCACTCAAAGACGCTAAAATTTACGCGGTAGCCGATGCCTTCAAGTATGTCTGAGAGCTTTTTGCGATTTTTATCGCTTTGTATGTCGTAGGCTATTACGAATTTCATTAGAATTTCCCTACAAAAGGTCTATAGCTTTTGCTCTCGCCGTTTACGAAGCGAGCTAGTTCGTAGCACTCTTGCATGATTATGTTTTCGCATTTGCAAGACTCTTTTTTCCACATAGTGTAGCTGCCGAGTTTTTCTTTCATGTTTTGGGCTATGAGCTTTTTAGAAGCGTCGGTGAGAAGCCCTTCTTTGTTTAGTGAGATGGGCTCATCTTTGTTTAGCATCGAAACGATGACTCTATCTACCATAAATGTCCTAAACTGCTCTATCATGTCAAAGACTAGGGTCGGCTTTGTGCTGTCAAGCGCATGTAAAAATGAGATATGTAGGCTAAGGCCTGCTAGATATAGGCACTCTTGAACCTTGGAGTAAAGTATGGCGTAGGCGTAATTTAGTGAGGAATTTACGATATCTTTGGCGCCAAATGTTATGCGCTTCTCAAATTCTAGCGGTAATATGCTCTTTATGCCGTCCCAGTAAATAGCAGCAGCCGAGCCCTCAAATCCCATGAGCTCGTTTGTGTTTTTGATGTATTTTAGCTTTCTTTCTAGGATATTTTCTAGTTTTAGGATGTTTGGAGTTAGAAATTTATGGTATTTGTTTAGGTATTTTAGATAGTTGGTTTGGTTTCTTATCTTTGCCTCGACAAAAGATGTGGCGAGATATAGCTGGGCTGGTGTGTTTAGGAGCATGGCTTGCTTGTGTGCTGTCTGTGTAGAGGTGCTGTTGTAGGCTAGCACGGTAGCGTATGGGACATAGTGCTTGTCTATAAAGTCGATATGTATCTTTTCTCTTGTGCAGCGCCATATCACTGCAGAAGATAGCGAGATGTGTTCGCTATCAACGATGATGCGGGAAATTTTAGAGATGGGAAATTCTTTATAAATTTTGCCGTATTGCTTTATGGTAAATTTATTTTTGCTAAGGCCTAGATAGACACCTATTTGGTTGATATGAAGCGTAGAATCCGAGGCGATCTTGGTGGCGTAGAAATTTCTCTTTTGGTTTATCTTGCGGGGCTCGTTTTCGTAGCTTTTTTGAGATAGGTATTTGTCATAGCCTTTTGTTATGGCTAGTGTTATCTTGTCTTTTATCTCGTTTTGACCAAACAATACTCCAAAGTCGATCTTTTCAAGATAGATGGTGAACTCTTTTTTTGAATTTATGGTTTTGTTTTGTTTGTATAGGGCGATCTTTTGGGCTAAAGTGTCTATGAGATGCTCTTTTATCTGCATTATCTGCGGTGAGTTTGGCGGTATGATCTTTAGATAGTAGTTTTTAAGCGTAAGCAAGATGGCGTTTATCTCGTCGATATAGTCTATGAAATTTGACTTTTCTTTGCTTGCGGAGTGTAAATTTGAGATGATCTTTTGAATTTTATCGTTATCTACGCAGCGGTTTTTACCAAAGAAACGAACGCCTAAGAAGATAAATCCGTCGTTTATATTTACGACTTTTGTTTTTTCTTTATTAAGAGATAAATTTAGTAGTTTTAAAAAGTCATCTAGCTTTTTCTCAAATTCTAAAGCTTCGTCTTTTTCTGCAAAGCATACTATAAAATCATCTGCGTATCTTATAAATTTATCTGTGGTCTTGATTATAAACCTATCCATTAGATCAAGATATATGTTTGATAGCATTGGAGATAGTATATCGCCTTGGTTTACCCCGACTTTGTGCTCTTTAAAGTCGTGCTTTAAAAATCCACCAGTTTTTAAAAATAGCGAGATAAGGTTTATGATCTTTGTGTCTTTTATGTGTTTTTGCAAAATTTGTAGTAGCTTGGAGTGGTTTACCGACTCGAAAAAGTCTTTTACGTCGGCTTTTAGTATCCAGCAGTCATTTTCGTTTATGAAGCTACTGGCTCTATTTATGGCTTTGTAGGTGGATTTGTGTGGGCGGTAGGCGTAGGAATTTGATAAAAATGTCTCGTCGAAGTATGGACTAAGCTCTGAGTATAGGACTTTTTGAACTAGTTTGTCTTTTATAGAGGATATGCCTATGGGTCTTACGCCATTGCGATTTTCTTTTGGGATGTTTATCTTTCTTAGCGGTTCTGGCGTGTAAGTGCCATTTAATAATGAACGTATGAGATGATCTGCGTTTTCGTCAAAGTTTTTCTTAAAATCAGCATATGAGATCTCATCTAAACCTAAAGAATTTGCAGAAATTTCGTCAAATGCAGAGCTTAAAGCACCTTTTGTAAATATGTGTTCTAGGTTTTTAGTAAACATTTTGAATTTACCTTTTAAGTGTGGTATGGGTCGCTATATCCCCTGGAGCGGGTCAAATTTGTTTAAATGATAACTCCAGATGACATATATCAAAATATGCTAGGTGGCAGTTTCAATCCCCTTGATCGGGTCATATTTGTTTAAATCAAATATGACAAATATTATTAGGGTATTTGCACATTTGGCGTTTCAATCCCCTAGAGCGGGTCAAATTTGTTTAAATTTCTCGCTACGCTAAGATAGTTGCAGCGTTCATCGCTGGAGAGTTTCAATCCCCTTGGTCGGGTCAAATTTGGTTAAATTGGTAGCATATCTTGTTATAAATGCCATCCCATTAACGTTTCAATCCCCTAAATCGGGTCAAAGTTGTTTAAATAAACATTATAGGACATAAGTGTGAGAAAGGAACTAAGTTTTAATCCCCTCGAACGGGTCAAATTTGTTTAAAATATAGGCAACATTTACGAGAATAATGAGCTATTAAAGTTTCAATCCCCTTGATCGTGTCAAATTTAGCAATGATAAGTAAAAAGAACCTATCTTAAATATCTTTAAAATCACGAATTTGCGAAATTTTAGCCAAAAAGATAGAAATTTAAACTAAAAATAAGAGCGATAGAGGTATGCACAAATATATAAAAAATAATAATTTTTAAATAAAAATCTAAAAAGTATAAACATTTGCCTTTAAATCATATATAATAAGATAATTTGAAAATCGAGCGTTGAAGTGAATAACGAAACTAATATGATTTTGATCTTTTCTGGCGATATAAGGGCAGTAAGAGATAGTCTTGGCGTGCTGATAAAACTACCAGAGCTTAATAAATTTATCCCCAAACTTAAAATAAATAGAAAAAATGCTCTAAAAAAGAGTATGGTGGGCGCGGTTTTAGACTATGTGAAGATAAGGAGTTTAGATGAGGTATGCCGAGCTTAGAGTGAAATTTGAGCCGTCACAAAAGCCGCCATTTTTTATCGGCTCACAGGTGCGAGGAGCCTTTGGGTATGCGCTAAAAAGCGTAAGCTGTATAAATCACGCCCATAAGTGCGACGAGTGCTTTGCAAATGAGAGCTGTTTATACTATGACTTTTATGAAAAGAAAAATAGCTACCATAGATATAGGCTAGACTTTGAGCTAGGAGCTAAAGTGTATGACTTTGGCATAGTTTTGCTAGAAAGCGCGTGCGAAAAACTACCATATATCGCTTCTGCGGCATATATGATGCTAAAGAGATATGGTCTTGGCAAAGATAGGCTTAGGTATGAGAAATTTGATATGTTTGTAAATGGTGAGGCGTGTATGGCGGAGGATAAGATAAGCTTGCCTAAAGAGTATGTGAGAGAATTTAGCTTTGATGGTGACGGAGGCGATGTCAGGGTTAAATTTATAACTCCGCTTAGGATAAAAAAGGATAATGTTTTTTTAAAAAATGACAATATAAGTCTAAAAGAGATACTAAACTCCATCTATCAAAGAAGGCTTGGTCTCTCTGGACAAGCTCACGAGGCGCTAGCGTGCGAGATAAAGGGCGAGATAACCAAAAAAGACCTAAAGTACGTGGAGCTAACTAGACGTAGCAATAGACAAAATACTACTATGAATTTTGGTGGCTTGGTGGGGTCTTTAGAGATGAGGGGAGTTAGCAAAGAGTGCATGGAGCTACTAAAGCTAGGTGAGATAATAGGCGTAGGCAAGCAGACTGTTTTTGGACTGGGGAAAATAGAAACGGAGGATATGAATGAGCAAATTTAGCAGTTATTTTAATGATGAGTTTGTCTCTTTGGAGCAAGGATCTAAGAGCATAGATGAGATATTGCAAGATAGGATGTTTTTAATAGGCGGAGACTTTTACGGGATACAAAAATTTATATTTGACAACCTAGGCTCAAAAAACGCGGCTAAGGTACTAAGGGCAAAGTCTGCATTCTGCGAGCTTTTTATGATGGTCTTGGCTAAATTTATCTGCCAAAAACTGGGCATAGATGAAAAATGTATCTTATCATGCACGGCTGGTAAATTTGAGATACTATCCCCTAAATTTGATGAAGCTGCTTTTAAAGAGATAAAAGGCGTTATAAATGCTTATTTTATAAAAAATTTCTTTGGCGTTAGCGGTGTTAGCCTATATTGCGTGGAGTGCGAAAGGGCTGACTTTACGGAGCCTAAGCGATATAAAGAGCTAAGGGACAAGATCAGCAAGGCTGTGGAGCTAGAGAAATTTAAAAAGTTAAATTTAAAAGAGCAAGAACCGGTGCTATCTTATGACAAGGGCATAACAAATCAAACTCTTTGCAGGATCTGCAATATAAGAAAGATAGCTCACGACAAGGATAAATGCGAAATTTGCGCCGCCTTTGTACGCCTTGGTGAAAAGCTGGCTGGCGATAGCAAGAAGATAAATAGCAAAGATATAGGCATAGACTTTATGGACGTGGATCTTGAGATAAGCGAAAATATAAGATCATACGTCGCTAAAAATGCGGGCAGCATAGTGGACTTTGAAGATCTGGCTAAAAAATCGCGCGGGGATAATGCGATCGCTGTAATAAAAGCCGACGTGGATAATATGGGAAATTTCATAAAACATAGCGATGTTACGCAAAACTTTGCAAATTTTGACACCTTTTCAAAGGGGATAAATAACTTCTTCTCTTTATATGTGCCAAGAAAGATGAAAGAGAAATTTGAAAATAGCTACACGGTCTTTGCAGGAGGAGATGATCTGCTGATAGTTGGTAGCTACGATCAGATGATAGAGCTTGCCGTTTTTGTAAGGCAAGAGTTTATGAAATTTATAAAAACAAAGGATCTAAGCATCTCTTTTGGCATCGTTTTAGCAAAACCATCTACGCCTATAAGCTTTCTGGCGCAGACTAGTGAAAAGTGGCTGGAGAGCTCAAAAGAGATGAGTGGAAAAGACGCGATTAGTATCTTTGGAGAGACTGCCAAGTGGGATAGCTATTTAAGCGTCAGAAGTCAAATTTTAGATGAATTTACTAAATTTAATATAGACAATACGGCGTTTTTGTATAGACTGCTTGAGCTTTGCGAAATGAGCAAAAAAGTATGCGAGGATGTGAAAAATACAATGTGGAAGTCAAAGCTAAGCTATAGCTTTACTAGAAATATGCAAGGTGGCGGCGAGATGAATGAGCTACTTCTTATGCTAAACAATGTGATAGAAAACAATCCAAAGGAGAGCAAAATGGCTATTTGTGAATACATATATAAAAGGAGAGAACGATGAGTGGATACAATAGAAGTGGCGGTGGCAACTATAATGCCGGCAATAAACCGCAAGCTGACTTTTTACCGCCGATAGTTTTGGACTACAAGAAAAATCCAAATTTGTTTGACGAAACAGCAAAGAGCGTCGCTGATCTAGTCTCTGCTAGAACAAAAGCTACTCAGATAAGAGCATTTTATGACTATATAATCGAGCTAGAGCAAAAGTCAAATAGTGAAGACTTCAGCGAAGTTTTGCCATTTGTAAAGATGCTAAATTCAAAAGCGGCTTACTCCAAGTCTAGAAAATGCTCAAGTGATGAATTTGTCGAGATGATAAATAAATGTGTAGCTCAGGTAAAGACAAAAGATGATCTAAGGGTATTTAAACTCTTTTTTGAGGCCGTTATAGGCTTTGCTAAAAAATAAGGAGAGAATATGAAAATTTTAACTTTAAAGGGACAAATAGAGCTTTTAAGCGGACTTCATATAGGTGGCGGCGATGATACTATGAAGATAGGTGGCATAGACTCGCAGGTGATAAAAGATATAAACACAAGTAAGCCTTACATCCCTGGAAGCTCGCTAAAAGGTAAAATGAGAAGCTTGCTAGAGTGGAATAATAGGCTGGTTGGATATGGTGAAGGAGAAGTATTTAACTCTAAAATTTTAGAAAAAGTACCAGAGCCAGATAAAAAAGCGGCACAAAATTTACTAAAAATTTTTGGCGATAAAGAGAATAAATTTGGCATTACTAGGATAAGCGTTGGGGATTGTTTGTTGTCTAGCGAGAGTGAAGGGCTAAAACTAAGCGAAGCAAAATATGAAAACGTGATCAACAGAGAAAGTGGAACTGCCGAGCATCCTCGCCAGATCGAGCGTGTGCCAGCTGGAGTGAAATTTGACCTTGTTATTAGACTAAAAGTTTTTGATGAAAAAGAGCCTTATAATGACAATGAAAACGAGCTAAAAGAGATGGTTGAGAGCGGACTTAAGCTAATACAAAACGACTATCTAGGCGGTAGCGGCTCAAGAGGTTACGGAAGGATTGAATTTACAAATTTAAGGTGGGAATAATGACACTTTATAAAACTACCATAACACCCAAGTCAAATTTCACAACGCCACTAAAGGGTGATACTTTGTTTGGACAAATTTGCTGGGCGATCAGATATAGGCTTGGAGAAGATAGGCTAAATGAGCTACTAAGTGACTATGACAAAAAGCCATTTTTGATAGTATCAGATGGCTTTGCTAGCGGATATCTGCCAAAGCCTAGCATGCCAAGTCATCTTTTGGGCGAAAATTTGGAGCTAAAAAAAGAAAATAGGAAGAAAATTTGGCTTAGCATGGAGGATCTGCAAGGTGGAAATTTCAAAAATGCTAAAACAAGTGCTGAAGCTGGCTATGAGCTAACAAAAAACGCAACGATAAAAAACTCCATAAACTACCATACGTTTACGACCGATGAGAGCGGTAAATTTGCGCCTTATGCTTTAATGGAGATGAAATTTAGCAAGCAAGATATCTACTTTTTGCTAGATGATAAATTTAAACTTGACGAACTAGAAAAAGTGCTTGAAGTTGTATCTAAAAGTGGATATGGCAAGAGAGCTAGCATAGGCAAAGGAGCGTTTGAGTACAGAGCGTTTGAGAAGGTGTCTGTAAAAAAGAACTCAAATGCCTTTATGACGCTTAGTCCAGTCGTGATAGATGATGAAAATTTAAAAGAATTTTACTATGAGCCATTTACTAGATTTGGCAAACATGGTGGAGGGCTTGCAAGCACAAATCCTTTTAAAAGCCCACTCCTAATGGCAGATAGCGGTAGCGTGGTGATATATGATGAAATTTGCGAAAAAGAGTATATAGGAAAGGCTATAAGCGGACACTCTACAAACGCAAACACAGTGCACCAAGGATATAGCATACTAATAGCTACGGAGATAAAAAATGCACAATGAAACTAAAAACTATAAGATCAAACTAAACCCTATAAGCCCTATACATATAGGTACTGGAGAGGCCTATGAGCCTATGAACTACGTCATAGATAGAGACGCGGATGATAAATACTATATGTATGTTTTTGATGAATTTGAGTTTTTTAAAAAACTTGACGATAAGTCTAAAGATGAATTTATGAAAATAGCCTCAGACACTACTAGTGATGGCATATTGAAGCTGCAAAAATTTATAAAAGAGAAGAGTTCTTTGGCAAAAAAGGTCTCTTACTACAAAATGCAGGCACTAAAAAACATCGCAGAAGACTATAATGACAAAATAGGCAAGGTAGTTCAAAGAGAAGGTGGTGGCAAAAAAGTCATAAACCAACTAGTGGTCGAAAAGACACTTATATCTCCAAATTTAAAAAAAGCCATAATCCCAGGAAGCTCACTAAAAGGCGCTATAGCTACAGCTTTTGGTGAAATGCTTTATAAAAAGAGTAAAAGCTATGATACAAAAGAGTATTTTGGTGATTTTCTAGTGGCTGATAGTGAGGTGATAGAGTCACATACTTTTGCTTCTGTTGCTACAAATATAAAAAGAAATAGGGCCTCAAGAGACCAAAATGCAAGTCAAGGCATACCAGTAAGATATGAGGCAATAAATTCAAAAAGCGAATTTAAAACAACATTTACGATAAAAAATAATAAATTTGGCATAGACGAGCTAATAAAAGCTTGCAACTCTCACTATATGCCGATATTTGCCTCTCAGTTTAGCTATGAAACGGACGAATTTACACGCGAAGGACTATCTGATAAATTTATTGAGAAATACGAGCATTTAAAACTTGAGGATAATCAATTTTTATTGAGAGTTGGAAAGCATAGTGGTGCAAGAGCCGTTACGGTAGATGGCGCGAGAAGGATAAAAATAATGAGAGGCAGGGAAAAACCATCTATCCAAGAGGAGGAGACCACAGCTTGGCTTATCAATAAACAGCCGTTTGGTTGGCTACTTTGTGAAATTTTAGAAGAGGATTGATCTTTTAAAAACAATGCAACCTAGTTTTTAATGCAGTTGGAACTAAAAGTTTTGAGTAGAGCTATATCTACTTTCTCAAAAAGAGTTAAACCATAGCGATGAAAATTTGATAGATATTTTAAGTGATGATATAGACCATCGATAAGCTCAGAGAAATAAAATATCTCTGATTTGGTCTATATTTTAACAACGCTCCAAAAAGGCTCATAAAGATACCTAAAAATTTTTGCCACTGGCACAGACGTGCTGGCACATCTGCTGCAATTTTCATCAGTGCAAGAGTTTGAAAAGTCTTCATGCAAAGGTGCTATTACACTGAAGACAGAGCTGTAAAACTAGATGATGATATGTTTGCACTGCCATTTGGTTTTATGGGGTGAGAGATGGCTAATAATTTGGCTTCTATAACAGCTCATAATAGTCTATCTCTCCAAACTATCATATCCTGACTTTATATTCTGATCTTTGGGTTCTATCATATTTGATGGTTGTTTTGTTTGCTCTACTCCAAAGTTACTATCAAGTCCTTGACCATATAACTCTTGCTTTGTTATTTTTAGTGAGCCAAACGATATATGATCATTTGCTAGAGAGATCTTATCTGTTTTATAACACTCCTTTAGCTTATTAAAGCCTTGCATATCTTGCCAATCTTTCATATAGGTTTTTATATTATAAATTAAGCATTTATAGTTAATCTTAGCTATATCTGACAGGTATTTTTTAAAGTTTTCAGTTCTATTTATAAAAGCTAAGTAGTATCTATTTATATCTAAATGGCTATCGATAGCTTTTACGAATCCTTCATATTCATTTTGTTTAAGTCTTAGCTTTTGAATGAGATCATCATCATAAAATCCAGTTTTTATCTTTCTGGCTGCTTCATAAAATTTATCTCTAATGTAGATATATGGAGTATAGTGTCTATTTTGGCTAAAAGAATAGGCTGTGTTTTCTTCTGGTAGGTATAGGTATCTGCCGCTCTTGCCAGAAAGTATTTGATGATTTTTATATTTTTTAAACACAGTGCTCTCGTCAAAGTATTCTATTAACTCTTTTATTGGAATCTTTGATGAAATAGCTTGGTAGCTTGCTCTTTTAATATGCAAGTTGCTATCTTTTGGTTCATGGCTAAGCTCATATCTTCTTAGTTTTTGTAAATCTTCATATATGGCTTTAATATCCATATTATTAATATCTGTTTTTAAGCCAGCCTCTTCAATGGCTCTTGTATTATCCAAAGTTTTTCCACTAATGCTTACAAGTTCAGCTCCTGGCACTGGAGTGTAGTGAAATTTACTATAATGCAAGCTCGAGTTATTTACTATGTTATATAACCCAAGCTCTCTTGTTATCTCTTTTATGTATTCATCGTATTCATTTAAACTTGGAGCCTTTGTTGTGGGTATGATGAGTTTAAATTTTTCTACTTTTGTATCTGGTGCTTGATAGGTGGTTGGGTATATGAAACCTTTTATTCCTTTGCTTTGCAGTAAATTTTGAGCATCATTTATAGTAAATTTGGGGCTATATATATCATATATAAGTGTAGGAGTTATGCCATCAATACTGCTATCTTCTTCATTTTTATCCTTAAAACTTGCCACTGATATAGCTGAATAGTTTTTAAGTACCGATTTTAGGTTATATGGCTCTATTCGTATCGTTTTCCAGCTATTTAGCACTTGAGTTTTCGGGTCCTTATTTGGCGTGTTAAAGTCACTACTTACACTTAATGTTATCTTTGGCTCATTTTTATTAGCTTGAAGCTCTATAAGCATTTGCTCTAGTTCATTAACTACATGAAATAATGCTCCTTTTCTGCCATTATAAACTATCTTACACATTAGATCAGTTAGATTATAAGTTCCCTTAAACCCATCCACTCTTACTTTATATTTATCATTTACCATTTCAGCTTTTGCAGCAATGTTAAATTTTGCATTGATCATAGGTAAAAGTTCTCTTATATCCACTGCATTAAGTTTCTTTGCTCTATCATAATAGTCTTTTTTGAAACTCTCATCTTCTTCTATCATTCTTAATAGATAATCAGCTGTAGAATTTTTAGCATCAGCTAGTAGCTCTTCAACACTTATATTTTGCTCTTTTGTATTTGCTTTTGGCTCGATCACCACATCTGTTTCTATCTTCATCTGTGTATCTTTTTCTTTGCCTTTCCTAACCTTTTGTGCTGCACTTTTAAAGCTTTCATATTGTTTTTCTAGTTGGTCTTCATCCATGCCTAAAGGCTCTATATTATTTAATCCATACTTGTTAGATAAGATGTCGTTAACCACTCTTTTAAATTTCTCTACTGATTTAGCCATAACAGCTTTTGCTTGTTGCTTGGATGCACCTTTTGTATATATAACTCCACCAGTTTTTACGCTATGAGTAAATTTCATATTTTCAAAAGAGACTATTAGATGGATGTGAGGCTCTCTTTTTAATGGTTCGCCATTTTTATGTTTCTTGTTTAATGTTCTATTTTCTAGTGCCCCTTCTGGACGAGGAATGTATGGCTCTTCTTTGATTATAGGCAGATGAGCTTCAACGTAGAAAAGTAGCTCCTCTATGTCGTGATTTGGGAAAGTTAGCCTTAAAAAATCCATTATAAGCTCATATATATTGCCACTTTCATATAGTCTGCTCCACTCCTCTGAAGTAAATGACAAGGATATATGATAGTAGTTATATTTCTTATTCTTTTTCTTGCTCTGGTGCCTTTCAGACATCTCGATAAGATCTAAATTTCCAGCCAGTGGCAATCTATCATCTTTTTCATCTCTAGTTAGCTTTGAATCTCTTTTCTTGCCAGTTTTTAGATAATCAGCTATGCCTTTTTCTCCCTTTGAGATCTTAACTATCATAGTTACTCCTTATTATGCTTAAAATTTCAGTTAGGACTGATTGAATTTTGTACAACTCTTCTTGTG
>CAUUZE010000016.1:0-30435 GCA_963549665.1 Campylobacter concisus
GCCAACCAAGCCAACCAAGCCAACCAAGCCAACCAAGCCAACCAAGCCAACCAAGAAAATTTAACTAGAAATTTTCACAAAAATAGCAAGAAATTTTATGTTGTCTATAAAAACAGCCTTAAAATAAGCCTTTTTTAAGTGCAAAAACCGATATATTTTAAATTTAAAAGTAAATTTAACCTAACCAAAGAGAGCAAATTTAAATTTAGAGATGAAATTGAGCCCAAACAAAGCGCCAAAAGGATTTAAAATTTCGCCTCAGCTTTTATCAAATTTAGCTTTTTTACAGCCTCTTTAAAGTCGTCAGAGCTTACAAAAACATCAATGTTTTCATTTTTCTTATAGACCTTGTCGTAGTATTTTGTGAGTAAAATTTCAGCCACTTTGGCGATGTCGTTTTCGTTAAATTTAGCCACCGCCTCATCTCTAGCCTCTTTGTCGATAAAGGGCGAAATTTTCTTTATACAATCATCAAAAAACGCCTTATCTACGCTTTTATAGTCGCTTGTGATGCAAGAAATTCTATTTTCCAAACTTGCGCTAACCTCAACGCAGATACCGCTGCGCATCGCCTCATAAAGGCTTTTTGGAAGTGTTAGCGAGCCGATCTTTCTGCTCTCGCCCTCGATAAAGCAAATTTGATCTTTTAGTGTGATGAGCTTTTCAAAAAGCGCGTCTTCAAAGCTTTTTTGACTAGGCTGTGCGCCATTTATCGCGCCAAAGACTGAGCCTAAGTGATTTGCCATCGCTTCAAGGTCTATTGATGGTGAGAGTGCCCTTATCAGCTTACTTTTATAGCAACCAGTGTTGCCAAAAAGAGTGATAAATTTCGTACTCAAAGGACGCTCTAAAAACTCCAAAACATGGTTTCTATATGCCTTATAGCCGCCATTTAGCCTGTAAATTCTATACCCGATCATGCTTAGCACGTAGGCAACCGAGCTTGATCTAAGTCCGCCCTTTGCGCAGTAGATGCCAACTGCTGAGCCAACCTTAGCCCTTTTATAGACCTCATCGATGATGTTTTGTAAATTTTTGCAGATATATTTTGCGCCAAGGCTCTTAGCTAGGGCCCTGTCGCTTTTGTAGATCGTGCCTACCTCTTTATGCTCAGCGTCATCAAGTGCGTATAAATTTAGAGCATCTTTTATATGTGAGTAGGCGTACTCATGTGGCGATCTAGCGTCTATTAGGACTTCAAACTCGCCTCTTTTTTCAAGCCACTGCTCGATATCAAGCTCAAATAACGCCACTAAAAGCCTTTTTTAGCTTTTGATAAAGCGGATGAAACGGCGTGCCATTTACCCTGACATCGGCGATCGTTGTGATGAAATTTGTATCCCCGCTCCACCTTGGTACAAGGTGATAATGCACATGCTCAGCTATGCCAGCGCCTGCGGCCTTGCCTAAATTCATACCTATATTTACGCCTTGCGCGTGAAGCTCGCGCTTTAAAATTTCAACCCCAAGCCTTACAAATTTACTCATCTCAAACCACGTCTGCTCGTCAAGCTCCTCGATCTTGTCGGTGTGGTGGTTTGGTATGATCATAAAGTGACCTGGCGAATATGGATATAAATTCATGATCCCAAAGCAGTGCTTAGCACGAAAAAGCACGCCATTTTTTTCGTCGTCTTCTTTTGAATTTATCACCTCGCAAAATACGCAACTATCTTTTTTTGCGCTGAAATACTCGCTTCTCCAAGGGGCACAAAGGTACTGCATCACTCGCCCTCCTTTATCTTTTTAACGGCATTTTTTATATCATCTTGCCTCATGAAATGCTCTCCTATCAAGAAGGCATCAACTCCGATCTTGTTTAGCTCGCAAAGCTGCTCATGCTCGTAAAGTCCGCTTTCAGCAACTATTATCTTGCCGTTTGGCAAAAGCGAGACGAGCTTCTCGCAAAGGCTCATATCCATCGTAAAATCATCTAAATTTCTATGATTTATCCCTATTATATTTGCTCCTGCAAAGACCGCTTTTTTCACATCGCTCGCGTCATGGGTCTCTACTAAGACCTCAAGCCCCAAGTGGTGCGCGTACTCAAGTAGCTCTTTTAGCTCGCCTTGAGTTAGAGCTTTGGCGATGAGCAGGATAAAGTCCGCTCCATAAACAAGTGCTTCTAAAATTTGATACTTATCAACGATAAAGTCTTTTCGTAGGATAGGCCTTGAGGCGTAGCGGCGAACCTGCGTGATGTACTCTATGTCGCCTTTAAACCAATGAGGCTCTGTTAGGATACTAAAAGCATTTGCGTACTGCTCGTACTCCTGAGCGATCTTGATCGGCTCAAAGTCCTCTCTTATAACGCCCTTGCTTGGGCTTGCTTTTTTTATCTCGGCTATGATCTTTATAGGCTCATCTTTGCTTGATCTAAGTGCGCCCAAAACGTCTCTTGGCACGTATGGGTTGTATGCGAGCGAGCGACCTAGCCACTCCTGCGGATAGTCAGCCTTGCGTTTTTCTAGGTCCTCTTTTGTCTTTTTTATGATCTCATCAAGTATCATTTTTTAAGCCTTTTGTTTAAATTTATTATGCAGCGCTCGATTAGATGTAAGTGCTCTTTTGCCTCTTTTGAACTCCTAAAATCAACATCTTTCATCGCATGACTCATTATGCCCTTTGCCTTTTTGCACTCACCAAGCTTAAAGTACCCCCACGCTAGCGAGTCCTCGTAGTAAGGTGAGTCTGGCGAGATCTCAAGCGCTTTTTGCACCATCTCCACACCCTTTCTAGGGTCTATCTCGTGATCAATGAGCAAGTAGCCGTAGTAGTTAAAAAACATATCGTTATTAAGCTTTGGCACGCTA
This sequence comes from Campylobacter concisus, assembly GCA_963549665.1. Taxonomy (GTDB): domain Bacteria; phylum Campylobacterota; class Campylobacteria; order Campylobacterales; family Campylobacteraceae; genus Campylobacter_A; species Campylobacter_A concisus_BN. The sequence goes on from CAUUZE010000016.1 coordinate 2,814, forward strand.
GCTTCAAATTTATCTAAGATATCAGTGATCTTCTTTTCATCTAGGCTATCTTTGTTCATCTCATATTCGTAGATGGCGGCCTTTGCTAAGAAATTTAGATCCCTGCTATCGTTATAAATTTTAACCGCCAAAACGTATGCATCGCCAAAATTTCCAGTCGCAGCGTAAAGATCCATCAGCGTAGCATCGTTATAGCCATATTTTTTCAAAATTTCAATAGCCGCTTTGTAATTTTTAGCATAGACAAAATACTGCACGATCTTGTCAAGATAAGAGGTGTCGTGAGTGATGTCGTATATCTCTTCAAAAAGCTCGATCACCTTTGGGAAATTTCTTTGCTGAGAGTAAATTTCAGCCAAAAGCTCACATGTCTTTTGAGTGCAGCCCTGCTCCTCGCGGAATTTCTCGAGGTATTTTGTCGCATCATTTACATTGTCCATGCGGTTTAAAAGGATATCGACGATGCGGAGTAAATTCTCCTCTTCAGGCTTTAGCGAGTATGCCTCTTCAAAGTATTTTAGCGCCGTTACCGTATCATTTTGCATCATACAAATAGTGCCAAGCATGAGCAAATTTTGAGCATTTGGCTCTTTTGTGGCAAGCTCTTGCATCAGCTCCTTTGCCTCGTTTAGTTTAGAGAGATTGACTAAATTTGCAACCTTGATCCTGATAAAATCGCTATCGTCTTTTAAGCTCTTCTCGCCATCACTCATGAGGCTATCTAAATTTTCATTTTTTGTAGCAAAGGCTAGCTTGATCGCCTCTTTTAGATAGGTCTTTTGATTTGTCTCTTTAAAAAGTCCTAGATAGGTTTGGATGCTAGCATTTACATCGCCACTATCTTGCGAGATGAGAGCTTGCATTAGGCGTAAATTTACACTTTTGTTATCATCTGCAAGCAGATGCGTGCTAAAAAATACGCTTATAAAAATTATTAAAATTTTACGCCAATGCATTCTGCTTTTAGCTCCTTTAAATTTTTTTTAAAATAATCCCAAAACGGAAATGTTCTGCACTGCTTAGGTCTTAGCTCATAGACCGAGCAGTTTTTGCTCTTCTCATCAAAAAATATGCAAGCAAAACCGTCACCATAAGGCTTTTCTTTGATGCTTCGCCTTACGCCCACTTTTATTAGAAATTTGCTCTCAAACTCATCTTTTGACATACCAAAAGCGGCGCAAAATTTTAAAATTTCACCCTCATCTATCCAGATGTAGCCACTCTCGCCAGTGCAGCATTTGCCCCCGCAACTCTCGCAAAAGCTAGGATCAAACTCATAGCTAAAACCATCAGTCCTCACGCTATCTCCTTGTAAGAGATGCTGTTTGTATCTGCTTTTTTAAAGATATCGCTTGCCTCTTTCGTGTGCGCGCCATCTTCGCTCATCACAAGAGGCGGCAGGACTTTTAGCTTTGAGTTTGAGTTGTTTCGCACTTCAAATAAAGCCAAATTTGCTGGCTTATCCTTTTTAGTATGGATAAATTTTAAGCTCACCAAAGTTAGTTTATACTCTTTTAAGCAAGCTGCTATCTCGCTAAGATCATCTGGTGCATAGCAAAAAAACGCCCTTTTATGTGGCTTTAAATTTACGCTTATGCCTCTTATAAAATCCTTTAAATTTAGCGAGCTTGCGTATCTGCTAACTTTTATGTGCTCATTTTGGCTTTTTGTAACACCGTCATGATAAAAGGGCGGATTTGATATGATTAGATCAAATTTCTCACTATCTTTAAAATTTGCAAAATCAGCCGTTATAGCTCTAGCCTCTAGGCAGTTGCTCTTTGCGTTAAAGCTAGAAATTTCGCTATTTAGCTCCAAAATATCAAGCATGCTTAGATCTATCTTTTTAAAGTCACGCTTAAGCAAAAGCCCAAGTATCCCGCACCCTGCTCCAACGTCCAAAACTCTACCAGAAATTTCGCCAAAGCTCGCGCAAATAAAATCATAAAGAACGAGCGTATCGCTGTTGTAGCGATAGCCATTTTCAAGCTGGGCTAAGATCATCTATAAACCTTGATGATAAAGCCGCGCGTCACATCTTTTACGATCACTTCGGAGCTAAAGCTGATCCTTGCAAAGTCGCCAAATTCTTCTTTTATAAGCTCAGCCGCAGCCTTTGCACGCTCTTTACCAACACCGTAATTTACGTAGTTATTTAGCTTGCCTAGGTCATCTTTTTTGATATTTTGAGCGACATTTGATGGGATGACAAAATTTTTCTTATCCACGATCGGGATGATCTCATACATGTAGTTTGAGTTAAATCTCTGCAAAAACTCGCTCACTCTGTTTTTGCACATTATGCTCACTTTGTCCTTTGAGTCCATATCGTCGCACTCGATGCTAGAGATGAGGACGAGCTTTGTTGGGGTCTCAGGCTTTGTCGTAGCTTGCAAGATATTTTTTAAATTTACATTTTCGTTTTCAAGCTCGTCTTGTCTGTTTAAATTTTGCTCGATATCTTTTTGAAGCTCGATGATCTGGGCATTTACAGCTCCGCCTTTATGACCGCTTGAGCTTAGCTCACTTATCTTTGAATTTAGCCGTTCGATCGTCTTGTTGCTCTCGTTTAGCTTTTGCTTTGCATTTTCTAGTTCATTTTGCAAGCTTAGTAAATTTTTGCCGCCACTTTTGTTATTGTCGGTTAAAAATGTCGAGGTATCGACTATCTTTTTTTGTAGCATGTTTATTTGCTGGCGCAAAATTTCATAGTTTTGCATATCGATCTTCAGCGTTCTTTTTTGAGTTTCTAGCTCGTTTTGTTTGGCGAGGAGCATCTGGCTTGTCTTTGTGACATTTTCTTCAAGCTCTTTTATCTTCGCATCTTTTAGATCAAGCTTAGCGCTTAAATTCTTTAGCTCGCCCTCGTTTGAGCCAAGTTTTTGCGACTGCAAAGAGATGGTTTGGTTTTGATCAAATAGCGTTTTTAGAAATTTAGTTGTCTTTGTATCAAGCGCTTTTAACTCCTCTTGGCTCTTTTTAAAACTCTCTTCGCTCAAACTTAGCTTTTTACTTAGCTCATTTAGAGTTGAGTTTGCGTCTAAATTTTGCTTTTCAAGCTTTTTATTTAGAGCATTTGCCCTCTCAAGCTCTTTTTTAAGCGAGCTTATATTTTCATTTGCAAGCTTGTTCTCTTGCTCGCTTTTTAAACTCTTTTGTTTTAGATCATCAAAGCTTTTATGAAGTGCCGCAAGCGAGGCATTTAGCTCTAAATTTTTGCCATTATAGCTTTGTGCCATTAGATCTTTTGAATTTAGATTTTTCTTGATCTCTTCAAGCTCGTAAATTCTATCTTTTAGTGCAGTCTTGCTTGACTCAAGAGCCTCCTGCAGATCAATTATCTTATTTGCCTTTTTAGAAAGCTCATCCTCCATAACGCTCTTTTGCGTCTCAAAGCCATCATTTAGCGCATTTATCTCTTTTTCGTAGCTAAATTTTTGAGTGTCGGCGTCATTTTTAACTCGCTCGATCTCCTCTTTTAAAAGCAAAATTTCTTTTTTCTCGCCTCTATCTTTTTCGCTTTGAGCTTTTTCATACTCTTTTATAAGAGCCTCTTTTTGCGCAAGTGTCGCATTTAGCTCGTTATTTTGCTCTTTTAAAGCAGTGTAGTTTGCCTCAAAACTCTCTTTAAATTTATTAAAGCCAGCCTTGGCATCTTTAAGTTTGCTCTCATCGTCACTTTTAGCGTCATTTATCGCATTTTCAAGGTCGATTATCTTTTTCTCGTAAGCCTTTGAGCTCTCTATCATATCAGCTTGCGCTTCATTTAGGCGCTTTGTCAAAGCTTGGATATTTTCAAAGTGTTGCGCCTCAAGCTCGCCAAGAGCCTTTTGGTTTTTTTCTACTATCTCGTTTTTTTCATTTTCGATATTTCTTTTCATCTCTGAAATTTTGCTTATAAAGTCTAAATTTTTCTCGCTCATATCGACATTATCAGCGGCTAAAATTTCATTTTTTTTGCTTAGCTCGCGCACTTGCTCTTGAAGCTCTTTTACATTGTCTGATAAATTTAGATCCTTATCATCAACAAAATTTTGCATGTAGCTCTTTGGCGTGATGTAGCCACCATACTCGTAAAGATCGTCTTTGCTTACATATCTTTGCTTCTCTTCTTCAGGGAGATCATCAAAATTTATAGAGTAAATCGTTTGATTAGTATCTTTTGGCGTCTCGTCCTCTTTTTGAAATTTCAAAAACGAGAGACAAAAGCCAGCTATCAGACAAACAATAGCTAGTGCGATTTTATTTATCAAGCTTGTGCCTTGCCTTTTAAGATATCTTTGATGACACTATGAGCGTGATTTAGTCCGACCACGATAGAGCCACCATTTTTTAAAACGATGTCGCCTCCCACATATAGTCCTGGCACGCTGCTTTGGTAATTGCTATCAACTATCGGAGTGCCTTTCTCATCAGTTTTTATCTGACATTTTTGTAAAAAATCAACCGGACTTGAGCCACCGATCGCATAAACAACCCTGTCATAGACACGGATCTTGCCATTTTCATAATGCACTCTTACCTTGCCTGATTCATTATCGATCTCGGTTATATCGTGATTTAGCCTTACTTTTATTTTATTGTGCTTCTCAAGCTCCCAAAGTGCGCTTAAATTTGTCTCATTTACACGGCTAAATTTATCTTTTCTATAAGCGATCGTAGTTTTGTTATACTGACAAAGCTCGATAGCATACTCAACTGCGGAGTTGCCACCGCCCACAACTAGCACTTTTTCGCCGTTTGTGCAGTTATCAAGGTTAAAATTTACAACTGAATTTAGTGATGGCGGTATCTTATAGTCAGGCTTGTTTGGTCGCCCCATTTTGCCGATAGAGACCATCACGTTTTTGGATTCATAGACAGCTTTTGAGGTAGTTACTTTAAAAATTTCTCCCTCTTTTTTTACGCTTTCAACTTCAGAGTTAAAAAAAGCCTCGATATTCTCAGAGTCAAGTAGCTTGTCAAAATAATCAAGCGTGCTCTCTTTTGTGCCATCTTCAAACGAAACTAGCCCATGTATCGTGCTATCTTGCCCTTTATACTCTTTATCCACGCGTTTATTATCTTTATAAAATTTTCTGATCGTTTGGCTGTGGTTGTCGCCCTTTTCAAGGAGCAAAACATTACTTAAGCCATTTCTTTTAGCCTCTACTACGCTAGCTATGCCACAAGGTCCGCCGCCAACTACTATTAGATCATAAATATTTGCCATATTTTTCTCCAAATTTTATAAATTTTAAGCTTTTTTAACTAGATCAGCCATCAAAAATGCAAGCTCTAAAGCCTGATCAGCATTTAGTCTTGGATCGCACTGCGTCTCGTATCTCTCTTTTAGCGAGCTTTCAGTGATGTTTAGCGCGCCACCAGTGCACTCTGTCACGTCTTTGCCAGTCATTTCAAGATGCACGCCACCTGCTCTTGTGCCCTCAGCTTTATGAATTTCAAAAAAGCTTCTAACCTCGCTTAAAATTTTACTAAATTCACGAGTTTTGTAGTTGTTTGAGGTCTTAACGGTGTTACCATGCATCGGATCTATGCTATAAACGATATTTAACCCCTCGCGCTTTAGCTCTCTTAAAATTTTTGGTAAATCTTCGCCGATCTTATCAGCGCCCATTCTGATTATCACATTTAGCCTGCCAGCTTCATTTTCTGGATTTAGCTTATTTGCAAGCGCTACGACATCTTCTGCCTTTGCGCTTGGTCCGATCTTTACGCCGATAGGATTTTTCACACCACTTAAAAAATGCACGTGAGCGTCGTTTATACCGCGTGTTCTCTCGCCTATCCAAAGCATGTGAGCCGAGCAGTCATACCACTCGCCACTAAGGCTATCAACCCTAGTTAGTGCCTCTTCATAAGGCAAAAGCAGTGCCTCGTGAGATGTATAAACTGCTGTTTGATTTATCGCTGGGGTATTTGCCGAGGTGATACCGCAAGCTGCCATGAAAGATAGAGTTTTTGTTAGATCATCAGCTAGTTTTGCGTATTTCTCGCCGATCTCTGGCTTTTTAACAAAGCCTAAATTCCACTTATGCACCTGATGAAGGTCGGCTAGACCTCCTCTTGAAAAAGCTCTTAAGAGGTTCATCGTAGAAGCACTTTGATAGTAAGCCTCGATCATGCGTTTTGGATCAGGGACTCTTGCCTGCTCGTCAAATTCAAAGCCATTTATGATGTCACCTCTATAGCTTGGCAATTTAACGCCATTTACCTCTTCATAGTCGCTACTTCTAGGCTTTGCAAACTGCCCAGCCACGCGGCCTACTTTGACCACTGGACAGCCACCGCCAAAGGTTAAAACTATCGCCATTTGAAGCAGTACCTTAAACATATCCCTGATGTTGTTTGCGCTAAAATTGGCAAAGCTCTCAGCGCAGTCGCCACCTTGAAGCAAAAAAGCCTCGCCATTGCAAACTTTTGCAAGCTCATTTTTAAGACTTCTAGCCTCGCCAGCAAATACCAAAGGTGGAAGTGCTTTTAGTTTTTCTTCAGCCTCATGAAGCTCTTTTAAATTTGGATAAGTTGGTTGTTGTAAGATATTAAATTCTCTCCAGCTATCTCTGTTCCAAGTCATAAATTTTTCCTATCTTTTACCTTGATTTAGCGCAGATTATATCACGCAAAACTTAAAAAATAAAAGCCATTAATGGGTTATTAAAGATATTTTGCATACAATCGCTACTTTAAATTTACCCAAAAAAAGAGAAGATTTTTTTCATGATAAAAGGCATTTTTTATTCGCTTTTGGCATCAGTTTTATTTAACTGCATTTACTACATGTCAGTGCTCATGAACCCCATCAGCACACAAGCTCTTATTGGATACCGCATGATCTTTGCCATGCCTTTTGTCATCGCCGCCATTTTTTTGTTAAAACAGCAGCGAAATTTCAAATTTTTACTTCTAAAAATAAAGCTAAAACCTAAAATTTTACTAGTTTTGCTTGCTACCTCGCTCATCGTCTCATTTCAGATGTGGCTCTATCTCTGGGCTCCAAGTAACGGCGCAGCGCTAAAAGTCTCGATAGGCTACCTCATCATGCCAATAGTCATGGTCCTTTTTGGACGGATATTTTTCAAAGAGCACCTCTCAAAAACAAAGTTAGCATCGATATTTTTCGCTGCCCTTGGCGTCTTTAGCACAGCAGTCATAAGCGGCGGAATCTCGTGGGAGAGCGCTGTAGTTTTTTGCCTTTATCCAGTCTATTTTACCATTAGAAAGTACTACAACCTTGCAAATTTCTCAAGCTTTGTTATCGAGATAATTTTTATGTTTTTATTCTCATTTTATTTTGCGCTCACAGCCGATATGGACTACGTAATGAGCCAAAATCCAAACATCTACTATCTGCTCATCTTGCTTGGTGCTATCAGCGGCATAGCCCTCATCGCCCAGATCCTCTCAAGCACGCTCGTGCCGATAAATGTACTAGGTTTGCTTACATATTTTGAGCCTATAATGATGCTTTTTGTCTCATTTGCCATCGGCGAGAGACTGGAGAAAAGCTCATACTTTTTGATGATCTGCCTAGCCATCTCTGTCACGCTTTTGATGATAGATAGTATAAATTCTATAAAAGGCGACAAAAATACCAAGACTAAATGAGAGCCAAAAAGGCGTTATTCTCGCGCTTAGCGCCTTTTTTATGTGGGGGTTTTTGGCGGTTTATTTCAACCTTTTTAGCAAAGATGTCGATGCTTATGAAATTTTAGCCCACAGGATCATCTGGTCATTTTTCTTGATGGCGGCAGTGCTTTGCATCAGTGGCAAAATGGGCGAAATTTTTGCGCTTCTTAAGGATATCCGATCGCTAAAAGCTCTATTTTTAAGCGGTATTTTTATCACCATAAACTGGGGCGTTTATGTCTATGCGGTTGGTAGCGGCAAAATTTTAGACACAAGTTTGGGCTATTTTATAAATCCCTTGATAAGCATGCTTCTTGGCGTCATCATCTTTAAAGAGCACCTAAACAAAGCTAGTGCCATAGCCGTTTGCATCGTCATCGCAGCCGTTTGCGTGCAAATTTATGCCAAAGGCGGCCTACCACTTGTCTCTATCATCTTGCCACTTTCATTTGGTTTCTACGCGATGGTTAGAAAGATGGCGAAGATTAGCGCATTTAATGGGCTTTTTATCGAAACATTTTTTATGTTTCCATTTGCGCTTGGCTACGTTTTATGGCTGGTTTTTCACTCACAAAGCCACTTTGGACTAAACGAGGACTCACTTTTAATGATCGCTTCAAGCATCGTCACTATCGTGCCACTTGTCGCATTTAACGCAGCTACGACAAGGATAAATTTAACGACGATTGGCTACTTGCAATACATCTCGCCAACCATCGCGATCCTTTGCGCGGTCTTTATTTACGGAGAAATTTTAGACGGCTACAAAGTCGTCTCATTTTGTATGATATGGCTGGCTTTAGCGATAATTAGCGTGGATAAATTTAGAAAAAGGAGTAAAAATGAATAGCGTAACGATTTATTTGCTGCTTGCATTTTTTGCAGCGCTTATTTTATATTTTCAGATACAAAAACTAACCAAAAAGCTTGACGATGAAGGGGCGGTGCCTGCCTATCAAAAGGCTGCGCAAGAGGTTTTAGAAAATTTAAGCAACGCAGAGAAATACCCTAAATTTTGCAATGTCATCTTAAAAAAGATAAATGCTCTAAGGCAAGACATACTCTTTGAAGATGCGCTAAACGAGGCTAGTGACAAGGACAAAGCTCTTGATCAGCTCGAGCAGACAAGAGATAAGCTAGAGGCGCTTTTGAAACAAGAAAATGCAAACTGGGAGAGCGAACTTGTTGAAATTTTAGACGAGATCGATGGCTTTGTAAAGGCAAATTTAAAAAACGGCGAAGATAGAGCCGAAGAGCTAAGAGAGGAGCTAAAAAAAGAATTTGATGGGTTGTGAGAGTGGCTCAGGCATTTTAGGCAAGCTCTAAAATTTACGTCTAAACTATTAAATTTTTACTCAAATTTACATTTTCTAATTAAATAAATTTAAACTCATTAGCGTAAATTTAAAGCTTCGCTTTTAGAGCCATTATCCTCTTATATGATGCGTCGATTCGCTCTTTGCTGATCTTTTTCTCATTTACAGCATCAATTATGATCTGAGTTACTAGATCGGCCGTTCTTTGGTTATTTATCTTAAACTCGCTAAAGAGCAAGATATCGCCACCAGCGTTTATAAATTTCACCACTTTTTGTGCTAAGCCTTCGTCGCCAACGCCTTTCATCAGCATATCATCACTGATAACCACGCCATTAAATTTAAGCTCATTTCGCAAGAGGTCGGTTATTATTTTTTTAGAAAGTGTGGCTGGATTGTCCTCGTCGATGCCCTTTACAAAAAGGTGTCCGACCATGATGATCTGCGCTCTACCAGTGCTTATGGCGTCTTTGTATGGCAGTAGCGCATCTTTGCTTAGCGCAACTTCGCTCTTGTTTTTATGTGAGTCCTCTTTTGAGCTGCCATGCCCTGGAAAGTGCTTAAGTGTCGTTAGGATGCCCTGCTCTTTAAATGCATCCATAAAAGCATCAGCATAGATCACGACCTTGCTTGCATACTCGCTAAATGCTCTTTGTTTAGCAGCGATGATCGGTGAGTTTTCATCGTGCAGATCAACCACTGGGGCAAAATTTAAATTTATGCCGCACTCTTTTAAATTTACAGCCATTTTTGAGTAGAGATCGTATGCGCTTTTGATATCAAGCGTGCTTGCGACCTCGTATGCACTAGGATATGGGCCATCAAAGCTCTTATCCTTCATACGGCTTACGTTGCCGCCCTCTTCGTCGATAGCGATGAAAATTTTAGGACTTTTCTCTTTGATCGCCTTTATGCTAGCTTTTAGCTGGGCTTTGCTAGTGACATTTCTGCCAAGTAGCATCACACCGCCAAATCTCTCGTATCCAGCGTCGCTTAACATCGCGCGAAACGCAGCGTCTTTTGTGCTAGCTCCGTTAAAGCCAACCATTATCATCTGTGAGACCTTGGCTCTTAGGCTCACTTCAGCACCGTTTAACCCCAAAGCAAAAATGGCCACAAAAAGTATAAATTTAAAAGCTCTCATCTTCTTCCCAAAAGCGATTTTACGCTCTCAAAAACATCTTTGCCATTTAGCATATTTTCAACCTCACTGGCAATAGGCACATATATGCCCTTTTCTTTAGCGATCTTGCTAATGGCCCTTGCAGTATCCACACCCTCTGCCACCTCGCCAAGCTCATTTAAAATTTTCTCTAATCTCTCGTGCCTTGCGATGCCAAGACCTACGCGGTAGTTGCGCGAAAGTATTGATGAAGCGGTTAAGAAAAGATCTCCTGCGCCGCTTAGCCCCATAAATGTCTCATCTTTTGCGCCAAAAAATTTACCAAATCTAGCCATCTCGACAAGCCCACGCGAAATGAGGCTAGCCCTTGCGTTGTTGCCAAGACCAAGACCGTCGCAGATGCCACCAGCTATGGCGATCACGTTTTTATAGGCTCCGCACACCTCAGCGCCGATCACATCATCAGAAGTGTATGCTTTCATATAGCTTGGGAAAAATGAGGCAAATTTTAAAGCTAAATTTTGGTTTTTAGAATTTACCACCAAAGCGCAAGGTAGCTTTTGCATGATCTCTTTTGCAAATGTTGGCCCAGAAAGAAAGGCCAAATTTTCTCTATCAACAAAGTCTTCATAAATTTCATTTAGAAATTTAAGATTTGCCGTGTCTATGCCCTTGCTGGCGACTAGGATCTTTTGACCTTTGTTTTTGTAGTTTTGCTTTAGCCATAAATTTGTAGCTTGCGTTGGGATCGTGCAGACTAGGTATTCGCACTCCAAAGCTTCATCCAAGCTTACAAAATTTGGCATCTCTCTTGGCGTTCTTGAGCTGATAACGCACTCGTTATTTTCACTAAATGCGTGAAAAAGCGCACTGCCCCACTTGCCAGCTCCGATGACTGCTATGCTCATTTTAGCCCTTTTTTAGCCTATTTTGGCCTTTAAAAGCTCATTGACCTTGCCTGGGTTAAAGGCGCCCTTGCCCTCTTTCATCACCTGACCGACAAAGAAGCCAAACATCTTATCTTTGCCGCTTTTATACTCTTCGACTTTGTCGGCGTTCGCAGCTAAAATTTGATCTATAATTGCGATGATCGCTGAGTCGTCGCTCACTTGCTTCAAGCCAAGCTTTTCGATGACGCTATCTACGTCCGCGTCATGCTCCATTAGATAGTCTAGCACCTCTTTTGCAGCTTTGCCGCTTATCGTGCCATCTTCTATGCGTTTTAGTAAATTGATCATCTTAGCGCTACCAACCGGGCTTGTCTCGATCGTTACGCCGTTATTTAAGCGGCCAAGAAGCTCGACTATGAGCCACGTAGTAGCAAGTTTTGGTTGAATTCCAGCGGCGATCAGCTCTTCAAAATATCTAGCCATCTCAACGCTTTGGGTTAAATTTAAGGCATCGCTCTCTTTTACGCCTAGCTCGCTAACATATCTTGCGACCTTTTGCTCAGCAAGCTCTGGAATTTTGATCGCTTCATTATACATCTCTTCTGGCACTTCAACAGGCAGCAAGTCAGGGTCAGGGAAGTACCTATACTCCGCACTATCCTCTTTGCCACGCATCGATCTTGTCACTAAATTTGTCGTGTCAAACAGCCTTGTCTCTTGATAGACCTCTTCGTCATATTTGCCATCTTCCCACGCTGCACTTTGGCGCTCTACCTCATAATCGATCGCTTTTTGGATAAATTTAAATGAATTTAGGTTTTTTATCTCAACCCTTGTGTAAAGCTTTGTGTCACCTTTTGGACGGATAGAGACGTTTGCGTCGCAGCGGAAACTACCTTCTTGCATATTTGCGTCGCTGATGTTTAAAAAACGAAGGATCGAGTGTAGTTTTTTAAGATAAGCCACCGCCTCGTCGCTACTTCTAAGGTCTGGCTCACTAACTATCTCAAGAAGCGGCGTGCCGGCCCTGTTTAGATCGACCAAGCTCTCATTTTCTTCGTGGATATTTTTACCAGCGTCCTCTTCAAGGTGTGCTCTAGTTACGCCGATGCGTTTTTTAGTGCCATTTACGTCGATGATGAGCTCGCCGCCTTCTACGATAGGTATCTCAAACTGTGAAATTTGATATGCCTTTGGAAGGTCTGGATAGAAGTAGTTTTTTCTATTAAAGACTGATTTTTTATTTATCTTAGCATTTATCGCTGTGCCAAAGCTGATCGCCTTTTTGACAGCCTCTTTGTTTAGCACAGGTAGCGCTCCAGGCAGAGCTAGGCAGGTCGGACAAACGTGAGTGTTCGCCTCGTCTCCAAAGCTAGTCGAGCAAGAGCAGAAAATTTTAGTTTTTGTATTAAGCTGAGTGTGAACTTCTAAACCGATAACGACTTCAAACATATTTTTACCTTTAAATTTATGCAAATTTTTAGTGCGTATTTTAGCGATACTTTCTTTTAAAATATCTAAAGGGGAGCTTTAGCGATATATTTATATAGGTTAAAAAGGTTTTTGGAAAAGAAATTTAAAAGAGAAAAGCCATATAAAAATATGGCTTTAAATTTTAATGCTCGTGCTCGCTAATAGCGACTGCACCAGCTAGATAAACGTAAGTTAGCATCATGAAGATAAATGTTTGCAAAACAGCCATAAGTGTTAGAAGTGCAAAGGCTGGAAGTGGAGCAAACCATGGTGCAAGTGTAAGCATCGCAAGTAAGAATAAGTCATCGCCCTTGATGTTACCAAAAAGACGGAAAGATAGCGAAACTACACGTGAAAGATGTGAGATGACTTCGACTGGAAACATTATCGGAGCTAGAAATTTATTTGGTCCCATGAAGTGTCCAAAGTATTTGAAAAAGCCATTTTCTCTAATGCCCTCAAAGTTGTAGTAAATAAATACAACCAAAGCCAAAACTAGAGTTAAATTTAAGCTTGAGCTTGGTGACTCAAAGCCAGGGATGATACCGATGACATTTGAGAAAAATACGATAAAGCCGACAGTTGCGACAAGTGGGAGGTATTTTCTAGCTAGCTTTTCGCTGCCTAAAGTATCTTTGCCCATAGAGATAACGCCCTCTAAATAAGCCTCAACTATGTTTTGAAGGCCTCTTGGCACAAGCTGCATTTTACTCCTTGCGATGTAAGCAACGATGAGGATGATCAAAGCTACAAGGCAAAAGTGAAACGCGTAGACAAAGGCATGTGAATGGTTTAGCAAATTTGAGAATAGAAACAAATCTTTCATTGATTTACCTTAGATTTAGAATTTTGCGTGATTGTAACAAAATTATTGTTAAAACATTTTTAATTTTAAGCCTTGAAGTAGTCAAAAAGTAGTTTGCAAATGGTCGCTGCGACAACTATCAAAAACATCGTTCTAATAAATTTGACCTCTTTTTTGATGACTAAATTTGAGCCAAAATATGCTCCTAAAATTTGTCCCACAGCCATCAAAAAGCCAACTAGCCAAAGTATCTGCCCGCCGGCTATAAAAACGCCAAGTGCTACGATGTTGCTGGTGAAATTTAAGGCCTTTGTGTGAGCGACCGCCTTTTTTAAATTTAGCCCAATCAAAGCCACCATCGCAAACATCCAAAACGATCCTGCTCCTGGGCCAAAAAAGCCATCATAAAAGCCAAGAATTAATCCAAATATGACATAAAATAGTCTCTCGTTCATCTTTGCAGCCCTGTCGCTATCGCCTATTTTTGGCATAAAAAGCGTGTAGATGAAGATGGCGATTAGCAAAAATGGGATGATGATTTTTAAGAAATTTGCATTTAAAAATAAGATGAGCGTTGCGCCGATGAGAGCTCCGATAAATGTAAAAACTATGCCAACAAAGCACTCTTTGTAATTAATCAGCCCTTTTTTAGTGAAATTTAGCGTTGCCGTGAAGCTTCCAAAGACGCCTTGAAGCTTGTTTGTGCCAAGGGCAAGATGAGGTGGCACGCCCATAGCCATGATGGCTGGCAAAGTGATAAGTCCGCCACCTCCTGCGATCGCGTCGATAAAACCACCTAAAAACGCGGCGACAAAAAAGACAGTGTAGCTAAGTAGGTCAAATTCCATTTTTGTTCTTTGTAAATTTAAGTTAAAAAGCGGATTGTAGTTTAAAATTTTGAAATTTCATCTTAGAAACGGGGGTTAAATTTGAGCGCAAAATTTAAAAAAGCCTTTAAACATATAAATTTAAAGGCTTTTTGTGGGGTTTAATTATTTAATAACGCCGCAAAGCATTCTAGCGCCGCCGCCGCCAAGTGCTTTTGGTTGGTCACTGTGGTTGTCGCCACCGACGTGAACCATTAGTGAGTGACCTTTTAACTCGTCAAGATTTTTTATCTTTGGAGCTAGCACTGGGTAGTTTGCATTGCCCTCAGCATCTACGTAAAGTGCTGGTAGATCGCCTTTGTGACCCTTATCGTCCCATGCAAATGAGTGCATCTTTGTCTCAGCTGGATCCCAGTGACCACCTGCTTTCATGCCAAGGCCTTTCTCAGTCGTGCCACAATCAGCATTTTGATGAACGTGAAAGCCGTGAAGTCCTGCAGGAAGACCTTTTAAATTTGGAAAAAACGCAACGCCGTAGTTTGTCTTAACAGCTACTACTTCGCCAACGCTCTTATCGCCCTTTTCGCTTAGCTCATTAACAGGTATGACTAGATGTTCGCCAGCCTTTGGATCAAAGTGATGACCCTCGTGAGCAAAAAGTAAAGTTCCTAAAACTGCACTTAGTAAAACGATTTTTTTCATACAAGCTCCTTATGGATAAAATTGTATAGTAAGTCTATCCTAAATTTAAAAATTTAGCAATAATTTTTATTTTTTAAGATTTTTTACGATAGTTTCTAGCTCTTTGCTCTGCCCTATCCTGTAAAGCGCAAAGTCGTATTTAATGGGATCAAGCTTATCAAATTCTCTAAGCTTATTTGTAAGCTCCATAACCGCTTTGAAGTCGTAGCTCTTTCTATTTATAAGTCCTAAATTTAATGAAACCCTATGCGTATGCACATCAAGTGGCATCAAAAGTCTATCTTTTGGTAAATTTTTAAATAGCCCAAGGTCGATGTCGCTATCTCGCACCATCCAGCGAAGATACATGTTATAGCGTTTATATGGGCTTTGAGGCTCTTTACTAAAGCTCTTACCAAAGAAAAACTCATATCCATCTGAGCGGTAAGAATTTAGCCCATATATAAATTTAATAAGCTCATTTACTGCTTCTATCATCTCGCCGTTTTTTGCAAGACCTTGGCGCAAAATTTCTTCTATGCCGCCCTCTTTTTTCAGGCGTGAAAGTGTGATGAAAATTTCTTTTACATCATTTTCATTTTGAAAGCGGTATTTGAAATTTGATAAATTTTTCTTGATATTTTTCTCACTCTCATCAAGCAGGCTAAAATCAAGCGAATTTAGAAATTTCACTATCATTTTTGCGTTGCCATAAGCAAATAACGCGCAAATGAGCGCTATGTTTGGCTCTTTAAATTTAGTAGCTACTTGAAGAGGATCTGGGGCGTCAAATAGCCCCTGGTTTGTATTTTTACTAAGTACGTGTGCGTCTAAAAGGCTCTTTAGTTCGCTCATTGTTTTAACGAAAGAAGAGTGTCAAGCATCTGATCAACTGTTGTGATGATCTTTGCGGCTGCACCGTAGCTTGCTTGAAAGCGGATCAAATTTGTAAGCTCTTCGTTGGTATCTACGCCGCTTGTTGATTGAAATTCCTCTTCAGCAGTCCTTTGCAAAGATGTGTTTGTATCGTGGATAGTATTATTCGCCTCAGTATCGCTCGCCATATCGGTCGTAAAATAGCGGTAATATCCCTCTATTGTCTCGTCCCTATCAAGCGCAGTGCCACTTGAGTAAAATGTCTGCTTTTGGTACTGAAGCTGGATCATCTTGTTTGCAACTTCGTTGTTTCCTACAACTGGCTTTGAGTAGGCACGAAGCTTTGTGTGATCTTGAGTGAAATTTTGATTTATGCCTATTGTATTTGAGTTTGTGCCAGAAAAAAATCTGTTGATGCCAACAACGCCTGGGAAATTTGTGCCGTGATCGACTATTGAGATGCTATAAAGCCCTTGAGCTTGCTTTGGTATGAGCGCAAATGTGCCTTGGTGCGTGTTTTTATCATAAAAATACGACGCTTCAAAGAAGTCATCGACGTCATTTAGCATGTTGTTGTCGTTATTATCGTCTGAATTTGAGTTAAAATCCTGCACAACAGAGTTGCCGTATTTTGTATCATTCATCGTCGTAGTGCCGTTTATCTCGATAGTCTTTTTGGCTACGACGTTGCCTTTGTTATCATAAACTATGGCATCAAAGCTGCCGTTTCTTATGCTGTTGTCGTGGTTCATCAGCGTCTTGTCGTTTTCTAGGTAGCTGATCGGATCTGAGTTTGAAATTTCAACCGCAGACTCGGCATAGACGTTGTTTGTGCTTGTTATTAAAGTCTTTGAAAATGTATTTAGGTTATCGATATATTTTTGGATGATACCATCGCTAAATTTATCATTATCTGGCTCGTAGTTGCGTCCTCTAAGATCAAGCGCAGCGCCTATCTTGCCATTTGTGATCTTCTCCTCCATAGGGATGCGTCTGCCGTCTTCTCTTTCATAATAAATTTTTGTGTATTGCCCACTCTCGGTTGAGCTCATAGAAATTTCATGAAAATTTACGCCATCAACGATGCTCACACCGCCGATATTTAGGTTATAGTATCTTCCTTGATCGCTTATGCCTGTATCTATCCTTGACTCACTTTTTAGATCGCTTTTATAAACAGCTGTATTTACCAGCTTTGACATAGCAAGCTCGAGCTCATCACGCTTGTCGCGAAGGTCGTTTGCATTTATCTTTATGCCAGCATCTGCGCCAGATTCAACTCTTTGAATTTGCTTATTGATATTTGCTATTTGCTTGCCAAGTGAGTTTATCTCGTTTATATTTATCTTTATAGTCTCATCTATCTGCGTGTGCATATCATAAAGCATCTTTGATGAGCGGTTGATGCTAGCTGTTAAAACGCTAGCTTTGTTTATCAAATTTACCTTTTGAGCGCCCTCGTCTGGGTTTGAAGCGAAGTTGTTCCATGCAGCAAAATACTCCTGTATGTCTTTTACCATGCCATTATCTTTTAGATCTGGGAAGTATTTTGTCGCCTCTTGTAAAATTCTTTGTTTATAGCCTGTATTTTCTAAATTTGATGATGAGTACTTTAGTCTTGAGTAGGCAAACTCGTCGTGAAGTCTTGTTACAGTATCGACCTGCGTGCCTGTGCCAACGCCACCAGGGACTGTGTTCATCGCTGGAGACGCAGACTGCACTACACGCTGCCTTGTGTAGTAGTTACTATCGGCGTTTGTTATGTTGTTTCCGGTTGTACTTATTTGCACTTGGGCTGCATTTAGCCCTGAAACGCCTGTGCCTAATGACATAAAGATATTAGCCATTGTTTAAACCCTTGATTTGTAAAAATTATTATCTGTGCCGCTGCCGTCTTGACCGTATTCATTAGTCTGAGTTCCAAAGACTTTTTTGCTAAGTGAGTCGAAAAACTCCTTAACAACAACGACGTGTCTTGCATATTCTTTATTTACTTTATGCAAAATTTCAAGCTTTGAACGCATAAGCACTAGCTTTGACTTCACTTCATCATCTAAAACATTTGCAAGTGTCGTCGTGCCACTCTCTTTTGAGACCCTTAGCAGTTCTTTATCCAAAGCTCTTTTGGTATCTTCAAAAGCACGCACGAGAGCATTTTTCTTCTTCACGCTCTCATCAACGCTTGAGTGTTTCGCCTCTTTTATATTGGCGATATCTTGCATCGTTAAATTTATAAGCTCGTCTAGCTCGCCTATGGCCTCGTCCAAAAGCTTTTTAATCATTTAAATTCCTTTAAATTTAGAGCAACGCATCAGCCACAGCTTTTGCTGTTTTAGAGATATCTACCTGATAGGTGCCATTTGCTATTGCATCAGCTATCTCTTTTACTCTTGCGTTTTCGTTTGTTTTTACTTCTTTGTTTTCATTTTCAACTCTAGCATCGCTATTTTTATTTAGCGTATTTGCCTGGTAGTTTGGTCTTTGGTTCAAAGGAGTTATCATATCCATACCTCTTAAAATAAAATGTTTATATCACTACATCGGCAAAATATAAATTTACTTAAGAGTCTCTCTTCAAAAAATCGTATAAAAGTTCTGAAAAACCTAAATTTCCACTCAAAGCTTTGCTCATAGCGTCGTTATACATAGACCTGTAAATGTCGCTGCCAGCGGCTTTTGGATAGAGTGAGTTCTTGTCATCTTCTTTTAAAGCGATATCAAGAACAGCTTTTACCATAAATGCTTCAAAAGCATCAGTTTGCTCTTTTAAAAGTGCATCTTGTTTGGCATTTGCATTTTTTATCTTGTTTGCTGAGATGTCACTATATGAATTTAGTGCTAGGGTGTTGTCTATTTGCATTATATTATCTCCAGATCGACTTGTATCGCGCCAACTCGTTTTAAATTTTCAAGTATCGAGATGATGTCGCTTGGTGTTGCTCCAAGCTTGTTTAGCGCTCTTGTTACGTTTGCAACAGTTGTTTTCTCGCCTGAAATTTTAAGTAAATTTTGACTAGGAGCCACCGAGGTGTCGCTACCTATATTTACATCATTTTGCGCCGCCTCTTCGTAGCTGTTTGGCTCTATCTTTATAGTTATAGCACCATGAGTTATCACGACTGGACTAACTACTGCGTTTATACCGCTAACTATCGTGCCAGTTCTCTCATCAACTACGATCTTTTCATCTGGCTTATACTCGACATCAAGATCAAGCACGGCGCTTGCAAGCTCAATGATACTAACATCATCTGGCTTTTTAACGATAACCGTTCTTGGATCGATCGCCTTTGCAGTATCGTCTGAGATGTTTGCATTTATGGCGTTTTGGATATCAAGAGCGGTTTTAAAATTTGTATCTTTTAGGCTTAGCTTTATGCTATCTTGGTTGTAGATATCGTAAGTGACTTCACGCTCCACAAGAGCACCATTTAAGATAGTGCCAACGGTTGGGTGATTGCCGCCACTTCTTCCTGCGCTCTTGCCACCGATACTTAGAGGTCCTTGAGCCAAAGCGTAGATATCGCCATCAACGCCTTTTAGTGGGGTCATAAGAAGGGTGCCACCTTGCAAGCTTTTTGCATCGCCGATAGATGAGATCTCGATATCAAGCTTGTCGCCATGTCTTGCAAATGCAGGCAATTTTGCTGTCACCATAACAGCGGCTGCGTTTTTAGACTTGATATCATCTGGATTTATCTTGACATTTACGCCTTGAAGCATGTTTGATAGCGACTGGATCGTAAATTTTGACGTTGAGCCGTCCCCTGTGCCGTTTAGTCCGACGACTAAACCATAGCCTATTAGCTGGTTATCCCTTACGCCAACGATGTTTGCAAGCTCTTTTATCTGCGTAGCAAAGGCTGAAGTAGCTATCACCGAAGCTGCTACAAAAGATAAAAATTTATTCATATTTTTTCCTAAAATTTAGCTATTTTAGGTTTTTAAAGCAAAAGATGTTCCAAAATTTACTGAAAATAAGAGAGAGAAGTGGCTCCAAATTTTTTAAATTTAACAAGCTTATACGCAGAAATTTCATCGCCAAATTTAAAGTCGCTGTTATGCTCAAAAACTATCATATAAATTTTCTCTTTTTTTAGCTGTGAGATCAAATTTACAAGCTTTTCGTAGATATCATCAAAGCCAGCTCTTATGTCAAATGGCGGATCAAGATAGAGTAAAACCTTGCCATTTTGCGAATTTACAAGATCAGGCAAAAGCGCAAAGCTGTCGCCATTTATCGCTTTTAAATTTGCACACTCTAAGCTTGCAAGATTGCTTTGTGTGATCTTAAAAGCGGCTCTATCTTTTTCGATAGCGATAGCCTCGCGCGCTCCGTTACTAACAGCCTCGCTTGCCATCACGCCGCTTCCGCCAAAGCCCTCTATAAATGTAAGCGAGTAAATTTCATCTCTGATGACGTTAAAAAAGGACTCTTTTACGATGCTTTTTGTGCTTCTAGTCGTACTTAGACTTGGTAGCTCAAGTCTTTTGCCTTTAAATTTACCACTTGAAATTTTGGTATAAAGTTTCACTGATTTGCCCTTAAAATTTCAAGCAGATCGGCTTTAAATTTATCTATCAAATTTGAGACTTTTTGCTCCAAGCTCTTTTCATTTACTATCTGATCTGGCTCTTTTGCCTTTGAAATTTGCGTGGCTGAGTAAAACTCCTCGAGCGTATCAAGAAGAGTGGCTCTTGTGAATGGATGAGAGAGATGAGCGTTCTTACCTATTATAAATAGCGGTTTTTTTGTGACGATCTCGCGGTCACTTACTACAAAATCACAATCCTTATGATGAGCGGCTAAATTTCCACAAAAAAGCAACAAGGTCTTTTGCAGCAAAATGCAGTCGCATTCAAATGAAATTTTCATATCCCGTCCTATAAATTTTGCTCGATTTTAACCTAAATAATCAAAAATTTATATAAATACTAAAGGAATTTAAAATTTTACCGATGTAGGAGCTAGCGTAAGTTTTAAGGAGTAAAACTATGGAAATTTTCAAAGCAGCGGCAAATCAAACACTTGATGCAAGCATGAGCACATCGGCTCAGCGTCAGATAGACAGCAGACCTATCGAGCACTCTGATGTCAAAGTAAATGCTGATAAAAACGGCAAGTCAAAGGATGCTAACGAGCTTGACGGACTTAGCAACGAGGATCTTGCTAGAAAGACAAGAGAGGTCACTGATAGGCTAAACTATCAGATGCAGCAGCTCGATACTAATGTAAGATTTGCTTACAACGAGAAGTTAAATTTAATGGTAGTGCAAGTAAAAGACGCCAAAACAGGCGAAGAGATAACACAGCTTCCGAGCAAAGAAGCTATAAAAATCAGCGAGTATTTCAAAGAAAGTATCGGAATACTTTTTGACAAGGAGAGTTAAAAATGGCAGTAGGTAACGTAACAAATTTAGGCATCGGTACAAAAAATAGCGGCCTAAACGACGAGCTTATCAAGAAACTAAAAGAGGCTGATGAGGCTGGACAGATCAAACCACTTACAACAAGACTAGAGAAAAATGAGCTTAAGCAAAAGGACCTTGCGGCTCTAAAAACTCTTGTTAGCAACGTAAATGTTAGTGGTAAAACACTTGGCGGCGAGGCTTTGTATCTAAAGAGAAATACAAACAACGCAGGCTCAAGCGTCACAGCTTCTGCAGCAAACGGCGTTAGCGTACAAAGCTTTAGTATCGACGTGCAAAAACTTGCTCAAAAAGATACATTTCAAAGCAAAAATTTCAAAAAAGCTTCAGAGATAGTGGGCGCAACAAGCACTGGCTCATTTGACGTTGAGATCGACGGACAAAAGTTCTCTATCGGCGTGACAAGATCGACAACATATCAAGATATCGTTGATAAGATAAATGACGTAAGTGGTGGCAAGTTGCAAGCTAGAATTTTAAATGTTGGTGGCGATAAGCCAAATCAAATAATGCTTCAATCAGGCAAAACTGGTGCGACGCAGACTATCAAAATTTCAAACGATACATCTGGCATTTTAGACAAGCTTGGCTGGGATGATACGCAGTTTCAAGATACAGACGAGCACGGCACAGCGCTAATAAATCCTGATGGCACGCCAAAGATGACATCAAATTTGGAGAAAAATAGAATTCTAAAAGCGCAAGATGCAGAATTTACATATAACGGCGTAAATATCAAAAGAAGCAAAAATAGCTTTGATGATCTAAGACCTGGCGTAAATATCACTCTAAATGAGACTGGCAGGACAAATGTCAGCGTCTCTCAAAACACTGAAGAGGTCGTAAAAGCGGTTGAAGAGTTTATAAAAGACTACAACCTAATGACTATGAACCTTGAGATCGCTACAAAGTATGATGAAGAAAAAGGCGCTGGCACTTTCCAAGGTGTGAGCGAAATTTCAAGCCTTAGATCAAACATCGGACGTCTAGTAAATGGTCAAGATAGCGAAGGCAAAGCGCTAAGTAAATTTGGCATAGTGCCAGATAAAGACGGTCAGCTTCAGCTTGATCTAAATAAATTTAACGCAGCTCTTAGCAAAGATCCAGAAGAAATTCAGAAATTTTTTATGGGTTCAAGCAAGACTGAGCCGATAAGCTACATGGGTAACTCAACCGTTAGCGCAGGTGCGTTAAATATCCAAGCTGGCGATCTAACGATAAATGGTAAGTCAGTTATATTTTCAACAGCAGCTGGCGGGACAGCTGAGGATAACGCTCTAAAACTTCAACAAGCCATCAATGACGCTGGTATAGACGGTGTCACAGCTAGCCTTGATCAAAGTGGCAAGAGGATCATCTTAAAAAGAAGCGATGGCGAAAATATCGAAGTAAAAGGCAAAGCTTCTGCACTAGCAACTCTTGGTATGAGCGAAGCCACTGTAAATCCAGTGACTAAAAAAACTGATGGACTTTTTACAAGGCTAGCTAAGATGCTTGATGGTGCTGTTGGTAAAAGTGGCACGATGATCGTTATGCAAAATCAGCTAAAAGATGAGAGTGAGTCTATCACTAAAAATAAAGAGAGCACTCAAAAGCTTTTAGATGAGAAATACACAACGATGCAAGAGCGCTTCATCAAGTATAACTCTATCATCGCAAGTTTAGAAAATCAGTTCTCAACTCTAAAATCAATGATAGATGCTGAGATAAACAGTAGAAAATAAGAGAGAAAAATGAATCAAAGTGCATATAGTGCATACGCACAGTCGAGTTTCGGGGGCATCGAGTCCCCGACTAAATTAATAGAAATGCTTTATGACGGAATTTTGAAATTTATATTTCGCACCAAAAAAGCGATCGAAGCTGGAGATATAGAGAAAAAAGTCTATTATATAAACAGAGCAAACGCTATCTTTGTCGAGCTTTTAAACTCGCTTGATTATTCTCAAGGCGACGTGGCTCACTACCTTAGCGGACTTTATACAAGGCAGATGCAGCTTCTTGCTATGGCTAATATCCAAAATGATATAGCAGCGCTAAATGAAGTAACAAATGTCGTAAAGCAGTTATCAGAAGCATGGAGGGAGGTAACATCAGGTGAATAGCTGGATCAATGAATTTAAGCTAGCGTTAATAAGCGAAGATACAAGAAAGCTAGCTGCACTATCACAAAGCTTTAGCGAAGATATGTTTAAAAGCTTAGCTTCAGCTCAAGAGGCACAAGCGCTAATCGGCGGTGCGATAGAGCTTTTTAAAACTAAATCTTCACACATCCAAAACGAGCTTACAAAACTACAAAAAGCTCAAAAATACGTAAAAAATTAATCTAATCTCAAACTTTCAAGGCACGGCATATTTGCCGGTTTTGTCTTGAAAATCTTTTAAATTTACTAACTAATTAAAATTTACTCTAAATTTAGGCAAAGGCACGGCGTTAAGCCGAGTTCTGTCTTGAGCGATCATTTATCTACTCTTGCTTTTACAAACAAGCTCTAGCGAAGGGTTTTAATATAAGACCAAAACCATCCCTTCTTACTGCAAGTTGGGTTTATATGGCCACGCAAGTTACCAAGCGCGCCGGTGGGCTCTTACCCCGCCGTTTCACCTTTACCGCCAAGGCGGAAGTTTGCTTTCTGTTACACTATCCCTTAGGTTTCCCTAGCCATCCGTTAGATGGAACTTTGTCTTATCGCAGCTCGGACTTTCCTCTTTTGCAAGATGCAAAAGCGACCGCTTACCGTGCCAGAGCGTGATTATATTTAAAAATATATAAATTTACCCTGCGACCAAATTTTTCATCAAATTTTGTAAATTTATCTAAGAATTTTTTGATTTTTGAGCCTAAATTTTGTCACAAGTTGGTATGAAATTAATTTTTTTATTTTATCTTTTTAAAATTTCTTTACAAAATCAAGAGTAAAACACTCCAAATTTCACTTTTTTGTTATTTCTCTTTAAACCTTAAACCAATCTAATAAAATAGACGACAAATCAGCAAAATGATACAAATTTAAATTTTAATCCCGTAAAAACAAGAAATTCTTGCTTTTGCCAAACTATAAATTTTGCTTAAAAAGCTAAATTTAAATAGCAATTTTTTATAAATTTTTACTCCAGTTT
Source organism: Campylobacter concisus (assembly GCA_963549665.1). Classification (GTDB taxonomy): domain Bacteria; phylum Campylobacterota; class Campylobacteria; order Campylobacterales; family Campylobacteraceae; genus Campylobacter_A; species Campylobacter_A concisus_BN. The sequence goes on from CAUUZE010000016.1 coordinate 26,984, forward strand.
CATAAAAGTTATAATTATAAATATAAAGCAAACAAAAATTTAAAATTCGTTATTTTTCCCCAAAATTCTATATGTTTTACGAGAAAAAATTTGTATAATAAACCCTTAAAATCTAAACCAAGGAGGATATAGATGAATTTGCGTAGCATCTTAGTCAAGGTCTCAGCGATCATCGCTTTAGTTCTTGCCATTTGTATGGCTTGCTTTGTATTTTTTATATCACATGTCTTAGAGCGTGAGATCAAGGAGGGAGTAGAAACAACTATCCAGCAAAACGTTGCGCTTGCGATGGACACGGTTGAGCTATTTGATGAAGATAACGAAGATAATGCAAAACTATATATGCATGTCTTAAAAGAGGCTTTAGGTAACATAAGAGCCACTAGCCAAACCATAAAAACAGAAAATGACGATGCTTTAGAGCTTATCTCAGATAAAATGGGCGTGTTAAATAACAACCATGAAATTTCTGATAAGATCAAAAAGCTAACAAACGGCGGTATCCCAACCATCTTTGCAAAATCAGGCAATGAATTTGCTGCTGTATCTACTTCACTTTTACTAGATGATGGCAGTAGAGCGCTTGGTATGCTAAATAAAACGATCTATCCAAAGATGATGAACAAAGAGACATATGTGGGTGCTTTAAATATTTTTGGTAGAAACTACATGTGTGTTTATGAGCCAGTCATTCAAAACGGTGAAGTTGTAGCAGTTTTATTTATAGGTTACGACTTTACTGAAGGCTTAGAAGATCTTCAAAAGACAATGGCACAAATGAAGCTAGGCGAGCGTGGCTACTTCTCAATCTTTAATACAAAGACAAATGTCTATGACATCCACCCAAGACTAGCTGGCAAAGCACCAGAAGGTCAGCTAAAAGATATAGTTGATGACATAGTAAAAACTAGAGAAGGTGTCAAACTCATAAATACTGACGGAGTTGAGAGAGTGGTTGCTTTTGAGCCATTTGACAAGCTTAACTGGATAGTGCTTGGCTCAGCTGTTACTGATGACTTTTTAACACCTCAAAAAGTAGTTAGCAAAAATTTCATCATCGCAAGCATTATAGTTACCTTGCTTCTTATAATAGTATCTATCTTCTTGCTTAAAAAGCTAGTTGCAAATCCTATCGATAGACTAGGAGCAAATTTAAATGCTATAACATCTGACTTTACTCTTAAAATCCCAATCTACGGCAAAGATGAGATAGCTAAAATAAGTAATGATATAAATAACTTCATAGAGCGCATAAGAGTGCTTATAAGCGATACAAAAAACCTTTCAAGTGAAAACAGCTCAGTTGCTAACGAGCTAAGCTCTGCCTCACTTCAAACAGGCAAACGCGTAGAAGAATCAACCCAGATCGTTGAAGAGACAAATCAAAGATGCAAGTCTATGCAAGAAGCTATGAAAGAGTCTCTATCTATAGCTCAAGCTGGCAAAGATGACCTTCAAAAGGCAAGCACTCATATAAAAACAGCTACTGACGCTATCAGAGCCCTATCATCTCAGATAGTTGATTCTGCTAATGTAGAAAATCAAATGGCTAGCAAGATCGAGCAGCTTAGCCGTGACGCTGAGCAGGTAAAATCAGTCCTTGTTGTTATAAATGACATCGCTGATCAGACAAACCTACTTGCACTTAACGCTGCCATTGAAGCAGCTCGTGCAGGCGAGCATGGACGTGGCTTTGCAGTCGTTGCTGATGAAGTTAGACAGCTAGCTGAGAGAACTCAAAAATCTCTAACAGAGATAAATGCAACTATCAACGTTATCGTTCAAGCGATAAATGATAGCAGCGAGCAAATGGGCATCAACTCTAAACAAATTCAAGAGCTAACCCATGTGGCAAGCGACGTTGAAAAGACGATAAATGATATGAGCGCAACTATGAATAACGCCATAGCGATGTCTGATAAGACTATGCAAGACTACATCGCAACTGGTAAGAATGTAAATGAGATCATGGATGGCATCTCAGAGATCAATCAAATTTCATCTGAAAATGCTAGAAGCGTCGAAGAGATAGCTTCTGCGGCTGAACATCTAAACAAGATGACAGACGCGCTAAATACTAAACTTAGCGTCTTTAGAACTTAAGTTTTTACCTCTTAAATTTAATGTTTTAGGTCTAACTTTGGCTAGACCTTTTTAAATTTAAACTGGCTAAATTTAGCCAGCCACACTTTTAAACCTATCTTTATAAAACTAGTAAAAATTTGGCTTGATAGATTATATCTCTTATCTTCGCTAAATTTTTAAGTTGTTTCTACTTGAAGTTGCGATCACAAGAGAAAAAACTCTTAAAAAATATTGCGATACTTTGCCTTAAATTTTTGCATTCAAATTCATAATTAAATTTTTAAATTTTACTTACTCAACCATGTATACTAAAAATACAAACCATATAAATCTCTAAATCCTAAGCTGTAGTGCAAGATATGGGAAGCTTGTGAGCGACATGACGATTGCAAAATGCGGATCTTTTAAGCTTATTTTCGGATATAATTGGCTCTTAAATTTAAATATCTTTTAAAAGGAATAAAGGAATGGCAAATATTTTTCTTTGCTCCTACTTCGCGGAGGTTGCGAGCAAGATCAATGAAGTGGTAGATTTTCAAGGTAAGCATGTTGCTTTTATCGATACGGCAGCAAAATTTGAAGAGGTGAATTTTTACGTAGATGAAGCGGTGAAAATTTTGGAAAAATTTGGTGCGAAGCTGACTCGTATTGATATTTCTTGTGTTAAAAACTTGGTTACGCAGATTTCTGAATGTGATGAGTTTTGTGTTGCAGATGATAAAATTTTAGCTACTATTAATAAGTGCGACATCATTTATGTAAGCGGCGGAAATACATTTTATCTGCTTAATGAGCTGCGAAAATCGTGCGCCGAACAAGCTATAAAAAACGCGGTTAAAGCTGGTAAAATTTACGTCGGTGAGTCAGCAGGGGCGATCGTGGCCGCACCAGACACGAGATATGCTACGCTTATGGATAAAAGTAGTGTAAACATGAGTGATTTTACAGGATTAAATTTGGTTGATTTTTGCGTAGTGCCGCACTTTGGCTGTGAGCCTTTTGTGGAGGCTACTCACGAGATAATGGAGAAATTTGGGGACTTGTACGATTTGCGACCTATAAATAATGCTGAATTTATTGCGCTTTGAGATAAAAATTTATGTGATCTCTGATAAAACATACGCCAAATATTTACTCAGAGCATTTTCCCTATAAAATCACTTTTTGTCTGCAAATCTTCCTTATAAATAAAGAAAATAATTAAAACGCAAAGTTTAATTTTTAAGGCTAGAAAATTAAGCAAAAACCGCTATAATTTCGCTCTGGCACGGTAAGCGGTCGCTTTTGCACTACGCAAAAGAGGAAAGTCCGAAAATTTACCCTACTCAAATATATTTTTATGCAAAATTTCTTCTAACACAACCGTG
>CAUUZE010000017.1:0-30032 GCA_963549665.1 Campylobacter concisus
ATCTTGTTGCCCTCTTCTACTTGGTGGCTTGAGATGTCGATGCCAACGACCTTTGCCTCTTTGTGAGAAGCTGCAAATGGCAAGATATTGCCACCGTATGACGAGCCAAGCTCAAGCACTCTAGCATCTTTTAAATTTGCCACCTTTAGCCCTAGAAATTTAGCAACCGCCTCTATCCTAACGGGCGAGCAGTCGCTAAATGCAGCTGAGAAATAAGGAATTTCGTCGTAAGCTTTTTTTGCCTTGTTCATCAGCCGTGCTTTCTGGCAAATTCTCTCATAAACTCGCCAAGTTTATCAACGTCGCTTTGGCTAACGGCGTTGTAGATAGAGGCTCTTATGCCGCCAAGATGTCTGTGACCTTTTAGCCCTAGCATGCCCTCTTTTAGCGCTTCTTCGACGAAAACCGGCTCAAGCGCATGATCTTTTGGTATCGTAAAGCTCACGTTCATATCTGACCTGCTTGATTTTTTGGCGTGACCCACGTAAAAGCCATTTGAGCTATCTATGATGCTATAAAGCGTGCTTGCTTTTTTGGCGTTTATCTTCTCAACCTCGGCAAGTCCGCCAAGGTCTAGCAGGTGCTGCATGGTTAAATTTAAAAGATAAATTCCAAAAGTTGGCGGTGTGTTGTAAAGTGAATTTGCCTCTACGTGCGTTTTGTAGCGCAAAAACATAGGGACGTTTTGGCTGCTCACGCGATCAACTAGGTCTTTTCTTAAAATGACGATGGTGACGCCGCTTGGGCCTGCATTTTTCTGAGCGCCACCATAAAGTAGGCCAATGCTGCTAAAATCAAGCGGTCTAGCGAAAAAGTCGCTCGAAGCATCGACAACTAGGGGCGATTTGGTCTTTGGCATAGATTTATACTGCGTGCCATAGATCGTGTTATTCGAGCAAATGTAGGCATAGTCAGCGTCATCGCTAAATTTAAACTCAGGAATGTAAGAGAAATTTTCATCCTCGCTGCTTGCGACGACATCTACATTTACGCCAAGCACTTTTGCCTCTTTGATCGCTTTGTTTGTCCAAACGCCAGTATTTGCGTACTCAGCCCTGCCACCTTGATATAAATTCATCGGTATCATGCTAAATTGCAAGTGTGCGCCGCCTTGCAAAAATAAAATTTCATACTCATCGCCGATGCCATAAAGCTTTCTTATCTTCTCCATCGCACCAAAGTGGATCTCTTCAAAAGTCTTGCTTCTGTGGCTGATCTCCATGATCGAGTAGCCCTCGCCTCTGTAGTCGGTAAATTCGGCCTTTGCGTGCTCTAAAACATCTAGTGGTATCGCGCTTGGGCCTGCGCTAAAGTTGATTTTTCTACTCATTTTTACTCCTTGATAATTGCTTTTTTATGTGTATTTTGCGAGATAAGCTCGATCTCATCATTTAAATTTAAATCCCTAAGATCAGCCCTCTTGCCATCTTTTCTAACCTCGATAAGCCCCTTTGTGCTCTCAAAAAAGAGCTCCCTCATCTCATAGGCTTTCTCCAAAGAGCCAAGGGCTGAGCCAAGAACTAAAATTTTCCTTGAAACGGCGTTTGTTAGGGCGTTTTGCTTGTTTGCTACCTCACTAAATTTTAGCTCGATCCTAGCTTTTAGAGCGTTTGATGAAAATTTAGAAAGTAGTAAATTTAGCAAATTTTGCTTCTTTGTGATCTTTAAATTTAAGGCGCTATCAAGATCGTCGCTGAGCCTATCAAGATACTGAAAAAACGCCTCTTCATCAGGCAACAGATCAAGCATGGCTGCACTTGGCGTAAGTGATCTGCGGTCTGCTACAAAGTCACTTATAACATAGTCGATCTCGTGACCGATAGCGCTTATGACAGGCGTTTTTGTAGCGTAAATTTCACGTGCCAAACCCTCGTCGTTAAAGCACCAAAGGTCTTCTTTGCTGCCACCTCCGCGAGCCAAAACGATCACATCAACGCCGTATTTATCGGCCCTTCGCAAGGCTTTTATAAGCGAGCTTGGAGCATTTTCGCCCTGAGTTAGTGCGTCAAATATATAAATTTCACTTAGCCTCCAGCGGCTCGTGACGACTTTTAGCATGTCCTGAAGTGCAGCCGAAGTGGCGCTTGTGACAAGGGCTATTTTTTTAGGTAAATTTGGTATCTCTTTTTTTGCACCGATGTCAAAAAGCCCCTCGTTTTCGAGCTTTTCTTTAAGCTGTCTAAACGCAAGCTCAAGCTCGCCCTCGCCATCAGGCAGCATAGCACTAGCCACTAGCTGATACGACCCACTTGGCGAATAAATGGTCACTTTGCCATAAATTTTGACCTTCAAGCCCTCTTTTGGCAGGAATTTGACCTTTTGGTTATTCATACGATACATCACAGCCGAGATGCTTGACTTTTCGTCCTTTAGCGTGAAGTACCAGTGCCCAGAGGCGTGCTTAGTAAGGCGCGAAATTTCGCCACTTACCTCGACATAGTCAAGTGTCGCTTCAAGCAGCGCCTTTGCTTTTTCGTTTAGCTCAGATACGCTAAGCATTGATTTCTCTGACCTTTTTAGCGATAAATAACGTCGAGATGTCCATGCTAAAACCCTTGCAAAGCTCTATCTCAAAGCCAGCCTCCACAAGCTCATCGCAAAAACTCTTTGCATCGAGGAAATTTTCTATCGAGCTTGGCAGATACTCGTACGCCTCTTTGTTTTTTGAGATAAAGCCGCCTATACTTGGCAAAATTTTACTTAGGTAAAAATCTCTTAGCGCAGTTATAAAGCCCTTTTTCTGGCGCTTTGTAAATTCAAGCACGACGACGTAGCCATCTGAAGCAAGCACTCTATTAAATTCTCTAAGTGCAGCCTTTCGCTCAACCACGTTTCTTATGCCGTAGCTTATGCTTAAAATTTGAGTCTCACCGCTTGTAAGCGTTGTATTATCAGCATATGCCTCTATAAATTTAAAATTTGGAAATTTCGCCCTCGCCTCTTTTAGCATGCCACTTGATGGATCGATGCCAGTAAGGCTTTTTATCTCCACGCCAAATTCTTTTGCCATTTCACTCCAAAGCCCCATCATATCGCCAGTGCCGCAAGCCACATCCACGATATTTATGCCTCTTTCTTTAAAAATTTCTAGCATATATCTGCAGGCAAATTTCCTCCAGCTCACATCCACGCCAAGGCTTAGCACCCTGTTTGCGACGTCATACGTAGGAGCGATCTGGTTAAACATATCAACTATTTTTTCTTGTTTTTGCATAAATTTTAGACCTTTATATGTAGTAAATTTTTAAATTTCGCGAGATCTTGCGAGTTGCTTTTATAAATTTAAGCCGTTTTTTTAATATCTCTTCTCTGGTTTTGTAAATTTGTTTATAGATTTTACTCTCTAACTTTTCTTTGCCAGCAGCCTCTGGCAAGCGCTCTAAGATGCCAAGCCAAACGTCATAGTCCTGAAGCGCACCAAAGATATCTTGCATATCTTTTAGCCGCTCTTCATACTTTTTAAGCCCGTCAAAATAAAATATCTCACTCAAAAACTCGTAAACATATCTCACCTTTTTAAGCTCGATCCTGATCTTGTGAAAGCTCTCATTTGGGCAGTCTTGATCTAGGATTTTTAGCCTTTTTTGAGCCAAAACTAGAAGCGTTCTTAGCTTAAACGAGCCAAGGCGCGAAAGGCTCACATCAAAGAGCTTTGACCTGTAAAACTCGCCCTCGTTTAAAAATATCTCCCACTCTTTTAAAAATGCGTAGTTTTCCTCGTCACCTAGGTAGCTCTTAACGTTTTCATACTCTAAATTTAGAGCCTTTTGCACAAAATATATAAGCTCATTTGCGTGCTTTTGCTCGCTTAAAAAGCCTAGAAATATGTCTAGGTCTCGCTTTTTGTTGGTTGAATTTGCCAAAATTTTAAAATTCTCTCCAAAAAAAAGCGTCACTTTCTCATCAAAAACACCGTTAAAAATTTTAAGTAGCGACCTAATTTTTCTTAAATTTACTCGCAGGTTGTGTAAAATTTCCTCGTCGTGATCTTGCAGATAGTCGCTTTTTAACCTCTTTATCTCTTTAAATATGCTTAAAAACAAAGCTCTAAGTGCCTCGCCACTTTTTAAATTTGCAGTAAAATTTGGCGAAATTTCTTTGTTTTTAAAGACATTGTAGGCTCTTTTGTAGTCGATTTGTTCATTTTCGTTTGCATGAATGGCAAGAAATTTGTTTTTATATCTTTTATCGCAGGTAACATCGGCCTTACAAAACTGCTCCAAAAATGATGGCAGTTTAAAATAGACAGCCTCATTTTCATCACTAAATTCGATCTCAAATGTGCAAAGCCCATTTAAATCATCTTTAAAAACGTCAATGTTGCAGGGATTGTTGTTTAGCCAAAAAATGTATCTATCTTTTGTGATTACGCGTCCAATACGGTTTTTTAGAGCCTTTTTAAACTCCGCCTTTTCGCAAAATTCCTCATTTTCTTCTCTTATAAGATCTTTGCCAAGCTTGATCGTTTTTATAAATTTACCCTCTTCGCTTCTGAAGCGGATCTCTTCATTTTGCGTGATCTTGGTGTAAAACTGAGAAATTTCAAGGTGCTTAAAGCTTACTCCAGCATCTTTTAGAAAATCTAGAATTTGAGAATTTTTGAGTAAAAATTTACGCTCTATCTCCAAACCCACATTTTTCTCCGAAATTTTTTGTTTATTTTAGCAAGTTAGTGCTTAAAATAATGAGAAAAATGCTAATTTTAGGCTTGTTTGAAGTGTTTTATGAAGAAAAATAAAAATTTATGTTGCATAATGCAACATAAATTTTGCCTTATCGGCAGTGCTTACAGCTTTTTACGCTAGCAACGATATTTAGGCGCTCGATGATGTTACCGATCTTTTTTTCAAGCGCCTCTTGGTATTTGCCAAGCTCTGAGTCGTCATAGCTCATATCCTCGACGCTACCGCAGTTTTCGCAAACCACGTGGATATGCGGATGCTCGTAAATGTCGTATCTGGCCTTTTGATTTACGATATTTACTTCAACCACTAGACCCTCATCTTTTAGAGTGTTTAGGTTTTTATAGACAGTTGCGAGCGAAACTGATGGATTTTCTTTCAAAATTTCATCATAAAGCTCATCGATCGTTGGATGTGTGTGACGATCAAGAATTCTCAAAACGCTAAGACGCTGCGGCGTTACTTTAAGCCCAGACTGTTTTAGCAACGATACATATTGCATAATTTTCCCCTATACAAATTTTTGCTTTATGCTAGCAAAAGTAATATTAAACGTTTCTTTATTAAATGATATTAATTATTCTCTAGTAATTTTTGGGTAATTTGCTCAGCGCTTATGCCAAGGCTCTTTTCGACCTCAGCTGTCGAGCCATGCTGGATAAATTTATCATCATACTCAAAGCTAACAACGCTTACATTTGATATTCCATTTTCTTGTAAAAACGCACTTACGATCTCGCCAACACCGCCTTTTTTAGCGCTATCACTAAAGATATACCACTTTTTGGTGCGTTTTGCAAGACCCAGTAAAAGCTCACTATCAAGTGGTTTTATAAAGACTAGATCAACTAGGATAGCTTCGAGCTTGCCAGCTAGTAAATTTCTAACCAAATTTGCCTTGCCAACGCCGTTGCCATAGCCTAAAAATGCGATGTCACTCTTTGCATCAGCCAAAATTTCACCCTTGCCAAACTCAAGTGGCTTAGCTTTAAACTCATCTCTTAAGATAAACGCCCCACGCGGATATCTAAACGCGCTAACACCCTTGTAAGAGTAGGCAAATTCCATAACATTTTTCATGCTCTCTTCGCACCTTGGAGCAAAAAGAACCATGTTTGGCACAGCGTTTAAAAAGCTGATATCAAAAGCGCCCTGATGTGTTTCGCCGTCTTCGCCCACGATGCCTGCCCTATCCATCGCAAATGTGATGTTTAAATTTAGTATAGAAGCGTCGTGAATGACCTGATCATAGGCTCTTTGCATAAAGGTCGAGTATATCGCGACAAATGGCTTAAAGCCCTCTTTTGCCATGGCTGACATCGAGGTAACTGCGTGCTGCTCGGCTATCGCCACGTCCCAAAAGCGGTCTGGAAACTCATGTATGAGCGCGTCCATGCCAGTGCCTGTTGGCATCGCAGCCGTTACGCCAACGATGTCGCTGTGCTCTCTTGCCATCTTTAAAAGCTGCTCGCTAAAGATTGCCGTGGCTGACTTGTTTGACTGCCTTTTTATAAATTCACCACTTTTTAGATCAAATGGCCCAACTCCGTGCCAATTTTCATAGTATCCTTCGGCAAATTCATACCCTTTGCCCTTTAGCGTCTGCACGTGCACGATGACTGGTTTTTTCATGTTTTTGGCAGTTTCAAATGTGCTAAGAAGCGCTGCGAGGTCGTGACCATCGACTGGGCCTATGTACTCAAGTCCAAGCTCTTCAAAAAACATGCCAGGAGTGATGAGCCTGATGCCCTCCTCCATGCGTCTAGCCATGTAAGCTGCAGAGTCTGGCATATAGCTTAAAAAGCGTTCAACCCTGCCTTTAAATTTTTGATAAAACTGCCCTGCCATCATCTGGCTTAGATACTTGCTAAGCGCGCCTATTGGCTTGCTTATGCTCATTTCATTGTCGTTTAGGATGATGACGCAAGGATATTTTCTATCCCCAAGCTCGTTTAGTGCCTCGTAAGCCATGCCCCCACTTAGTGAGCCGTCGCCTATGACAGCTACTGGCAAGCGCTCTTCATTTTTTAGTTTGATAGCCTTTGCAGCGCCAACTGCAAGCGATATGGATGTCGAGCTATGACCTGCTACAAAGTAGTCAAATTTGCTCTCGCTTGGCTTTGTGTAGCCGCTGATACCATTAAATTTTCTAAGCGTATCAAAGCTATCCCAGCGCCCAGTTAGCAGCTTGTGCGCGTAGCTTTGGTGGCTCACATCAAAGATAAACGGATCTTTTGTAACGTCAAAAATTTTATGCATCGCAACGATGATCTCGACTGCACCGATGTTTGAGCTAAGGTGACCGCCATTTTTGCTAACGGTGGATAGAATTTTATCTCTGATGTCGTGGCAAAGCGCATTTAGCTCATCGACATTTAGGCTTTTAACGTCTTTATTCATTATTTACCAGCATTTTTAGCTTCTCAAGCCTTGTTTGCATCGTCGCGTCGATGTTTCCGCCCTCGCTTATTATCACCACGCCACCTTTGCTTATGGCATCATCAGCACTTACTTTTACGCGTTCGTTTTTACTAAACTGCTCTTTTAGATAGTCGCTATCTTCAGGATTTACGCGAATTTCTATATTTTTTACGTCGCTTAGCTCTTTTATAAGCGAATTTGCTAGGTGATGAGCGATCTGGCTAGATGCGCTTGAAACCTCTTTTTCTATCACCTCTTTGGCGATCTTTATCGCAGTTTGCCCAAGCTCTTCCTCGCTCTTTTTCAAAAACTCATCAAATTTAATGCACTGCTCATCTAGCTTTGCAGCTGAAGCGCTAAATTTAGCCTCAAGCTCCTTTATCTTTGCCTCGTTTGCAGCATTTGTTTGAGCGATGCCTTCGTTTTTGCCATCCTCTTTTGCACGGATGGTCTCAACTTCAAGTCGCTTTGCAAATTCGCTCTCTTGATTTTCTATTTGCATTTGAAGTTTGATGATGTTGCTACTTAGCTCATCTGTCTTTTTAAGCAGCTCCTCAACAAAGCTCGAGTCAAATCCAGGCTGGTGAGCTTGGCTATTTTGAGGCTGAGGCGCAAAGTGATTTTGCATGTTTGGTTGCATTTGGCGAGCTGGCTGGCTTTGCGGTGTGAAATTTTCACCACCTTGCTCTAAATTTTGCTCATTGAGCTCTTCACTAAGGTTATTCTCTTCTATTAAAACAGGTGCGCTATCTTGGGCTCTTTCATTGCTCCCAAGCACCTTAAATCTATAATTTTCTATAAAATGAGCCGGCGAGGTCTCACTTGTTATCACGCTACTTTTCATTCTATCATCTCATCTGCTTCGCCAACTTGGAAGACGCCTTGATCAGCTAAGCCTTGGACGACCTCAACGATGCGTCTTTGCGCCTCTTCAACATCTTTTACACGAACAGCGCCAAGGTATTGCATCTCCTCTTTAAAGGCTTCGGCCGCACGCTGAGACATATTTGATAAAAATTTATCTTTAATGCCATCGCTTGAACCCTTAAATGCAACCATAAGGTCTTTTTTGTCGACATTTTTGAGAATTTCTCTAATCGCAGTTGCGTTAAGATTGATGATATCTTCAAATGTAAACATAAGCTCTTTGATCGTTGTGGCAAGCTTATCGTCACTTTGCTCGATGCGCTCGATCGTGCTTTTGCTAGCTTTTTGACCAAGTCTGTTAAGCACTTCTGCCACAGCTCTTGGGCCACCAACCTCGACCTTGTAAGATGTGAGGCTCTCAAGTTTGCCCTCAAGCACAGTTGAGACACGCTTGATCACTGATGGGCTGATCTCGCCAAGATTTGCCATCCTGATCACGACCTCGCTTCTTAGCTCATCTGAGAAAAAGCTTAGCGTCTCGGCGGCACTTGTTGAGTCCATGTGGGCTAGGATTAGTGCGATGGTTTGAGGGTGCTCTTTTACGATGAAGTCTGCGAGTTGCTGTGGCTTTATCTTATCAAGATAGCCAAAGCTCTTTGAGTTTTCCATGCTTTTAGCAAGCTTATCTAAAATTTTCTGCGCAGCTTCTGGACCAAATGTGCGGTATAAAATTTCTTTTGCATACTCTAAGCCGCCGCTTCTCATATATTGATTTGACTGCATGAGAGCGTAAAATTCTTCTAAAATTGCGCCTGCTACTTGCTTGTCTATATTTTTTGCAGTTGCTATGTAGCCTGAAATTTCAGTGATGACATCAACATCCATATGAGAAAATATAAGAGCCGTCGCCTCTTCGCCAAGCTGTATTAGTAAAATAGCGATCTTTTCTGGCATCGAAAGATCGTCATATATCATCTTTTGCTTATCGGTTAGTTTTATAGACATCAAATTTCCTTACGCATGTTAAATTCACTATCGTTTTTAACCATATCTTGGAGTAAATTTGAAATTTCCTCACTTCGCTCGGTGACTACTATCTTCATCTTTTCAAGAAGGACGTCGTATTTTAGCTCGTCTTCGTTAAATTCACCGCTAAGACCAAGCTGCTCCTCGACCTTCTTACGAGCAGCTTTAAATTTCTCAAGCGTATCTTCTGCATCCACTTCGATATCTTCAAGATCGTCCTGGGCTTGCTCCTCTTCTTCTTTCGTCTCTTCAAGCATCTTTTGCATAAATGGCACGATGACTTTTTTGTAGAAGATGTAGAGTAGAAGTGCTGCAAAGATGTATTTTAGTAGCGGTAAGAAAGGCATCACGTAGTTATTCATAAAGCCATCCATCTTCTCGCCAGTGCTGACATCTTTGCCAGTTTTAAACTCGAAGTTATCCAAGCTTACCTCATCGCCTCTATTTTGATTGTAGCCGATTGATTGCTTGATTAAATTTGTGATTGATTCTCTTTGCTCTTTGGTAAGCGGGGCAAATTCAAGCTCGCCAGTTGGTTTGCCGTCTTTATCCTTTTTGCTTTGATAAAGTCCGTCTATGACGACAGCTGCGCTCACTCTGTTTATGCTAGCAAACTGCCCTTTGACATTTGTCACTTTCTTTGAAATTTCGTAGTTTGTCTGCTGTGAGCTTTTGTTGTACTGCTCTTTTAAGGTGCTGTCATCTAGCCCTTGAACAGGGCCTATGTTGCTAACCGCACCTGGTACGCCGCCTACTTCATTTGGAGCTGAGCCTTGACGCTTTTCTTCGATGTTGCTCTCGCTTCTTACGACGTTATTTGGGTCATAAACCTCGCTTTTTGTATCTTTTTTATCAAAGTCAAAGTCGATATTTACCTTTGCTACGACCTTATCTGCCCCGCCTACGATAGGAGCTAGGACATTTACGATCTTTTGCTCATAATTATTTTCAAACTCACGCTTATAGCGGATCTGCTGAGCTATGGCATCACTATCAAACTCTCCGTCCTCATCGCCAAGTGCGACGCCATCTTGATTTACTATCTTTACATTTTCTGTGCTTAAATTTGTAACAGAGGCGGCAACTAGGTTTTTAATACCAAAAATTTGCTTCGCATTTAGACTAACGCCTGGCTTTAGCTCAACAACGATAGAAGCGGTCGGAAGCGCTTGCCTTTCAGTAAAGACGCTCTCTTTTGGTATGGCTATTCTTACGGTTGCTTTTTGGATAGATGAGAGGCTCTCGATCGTTCTAGCTAGCTCACCCTCAAGCGCTCTTTGAAATTTAACTCTCTGCTCGGCATCAGTAGCTCCAAATTCTTGCTTGTCAAAAATTTCAAAGCCGATCTTGCTCTCTTTTGGTATGCCAAGCGTTGCAACAGCGATACGCTCTTTATATACATCACTCGTTGGCACCAGTATTGTGCCTTCATTTGCTAGTTTATACTTGATGCCATCTTTGTTTAGCTGATCGACTATTAAGGCTGAGTCGCTTGGGCTGATGTTTTCAAAAAGGACGCTATATCCTGCAAAGCTATCACTTTTGCTTTTGTAAAGCGTTAAAAATACCAAAAAAGCCACAACTAAGACGATCGAGCTGCCTGCGACGATCTTTTGTTTTAGTGAAAGCTTTTGATAAATTTGACTTATTTGATGAAGTAATGCCTTAAAATCCATATCCCTACTTTAAAATTTGCTTTAATTCTTCAAAAACTCTATCGTTTTGCCATGCCTGACCGATGGTGATTCTCACCGCATTTAAGGCGTAGCTTTTTAAATCTCGTAAAATTATACCTTTTTTTAGCATCTTTTCGCATATCTGGCTTGATTTTGGCTCGTTAAATTTAAAAGTGATGAAATTTGTATAGCTTGGGATAAACTCTATGCCGTTTTGCTTTGCAAACTCCTCATATCTCTTTATCTGCTCGAAGTTGTTTTGCATAGTTTTTTGCACAAATTCATCATCTCCAAGCGCCACTATCGCTGCTCTTAGGCTTGGAGTTGTGATGTTAAATGGAGCTCTTAGCTTTGAAAGAGCGCCTATGATCTCTTCATTTGCTACGCCGTATCCAACGCGCATACCACCAAGTGCGTAGGCCTTTGAGAAAGTGCCAAGATAGATGGCATTTTTAAATTTCACCACCTCGCTTGGCTTTATCTCTTTTTTGCTATCTTTAAATTTAGCAAATTCGTTGTAAGCACAATCAAGCACCACAAGCGTGTTTTCATCAATGTTTTTTATAAATTTATAGACCTCACCAGCATCGATGCACTCGCCTAATGGGTTGTTTGGCAAACAAAGAAAAATGACAGAGATTTCATCTTTGTGTGCGTTATAAATTTCTAAAAACTCGCTCAAATTATGCTCCACGCTCTTTGTGCGATAAATTTTAGCCCCTGTTTGTTTTGCATAAATTTCATACATCGCAAATGTCACGCCAGCCATCAAAACGCCACTTTGCTTGTTCGCCTTTGCGTGAAGTGCAAACTCTATGATCTGATCGCTTCCAGAGCCGATGATTAGGTTTTTGCTAGTTACGCCAAATTTCTTAGCCAACCCATCTTTTAGCTCAAAGTAGCTATCGTCTGGATAAAGATGTGCGTTTTTAGCGACCTCTTTTAGCGCCTCTTCTACGCGTTTGCTAGTGCCAAAAGGATTTTCATTGCTCGCTAGCTTTATCACATCTTTTGCATCGATGCCAAACTCTCTAACTACAAGCTCGATCGGCTTTCCAGCCTCGTAATTTACTAGATCATCTAAAAAGTCGTTAAATTTCATTACTCATCTCCGTTTAAATAGCTTCCAAGCCACGTTATCTCAGCGCCGCTCTCTTTTGCGAGCTCAAAGGCATTTTGTACCTTCTCATCGTCGATATGCCCCTCAAAGTCAAGATAAAAAATTGACTTAAATTCGCGCTGTTTGATAGGACGTGACTCAAGTTTTGTGATATTGATGTTTTCATTTTTAAAGATAGAAAGCAGATCAGCAAGGCGTCCTGGGCGGTGATCGGTCTTAGCTAGTACCGAAGTTTTTGAGTTTTCAACCTTGGCGTTTTTAAAATCACTAAGAATGAGAAATCTCGTTCTGTTTGCCATATTATCTTCAATAGTCTCATAGACGATTGGCACGTTGTAAATTTTAGCTGCGATTTTTGAGCAAATGGCAGCTGATTCTCTATCCATAGATGCCATATATGCAGCTGCTGCGGTTGATTTAGCTGGGACAAATTCGACCTCATTTAGCAAGTGATCTTCTAAAAATTTACGGCACTGGTTGTAACCTTGCGGATGCGAGTAAATTCGCTTTATCTCTTTTAAATTTTCATTTATGCTAACAAAGCTGTGGTGGATATCTACGTAGAGCTCTGCCACTATCTTTATATCATCAAATTTACTCAAACAATCAAGCGTAGCTCCAACAGCGCCTTCAGTGTTGTTTTCGATAGGCACGACGCCGTATTTTGCCTCTTTTTGAGCTAGCTTTGTAAAAACTGCCTCGATAGTAGCAAGTGGCAGATAGGCACTCATCGCACCAAATCTACTTTGCGCTGCTTGATGCGTATAAGTGCCCTCAGGTCCTAGATAGACGATCTTTTGAGGCATCTCTAAATTTCTACTAACAGCAAAAATTTCAAGATAAATAGCCTCGATCGCAGCCTTATTTAAGGCTTTATCTTTGCTAAGGCTAGTTAAGCGGTTTATAATGGCTCGCTCGCGCTCAGGACGATATATAGGCGTCCCAGTCGTTTGCTTTAGCTTGCCGATCTGCTCGACAAGCTTCATTCTCTCATTTAGTTTATTTAAGATGAGATCATCGATACTATCGATCTCTTTTCTAAGCTCATTTAGCTCTTGCATCAGCGCTCTCCAAAAACTCAATCTCAGGTGCCACGACGTCCTCGAAGCTCTCACGTCTTCTTATCAGCCTATCTTTGCCATCAAGTACGCAAACTTCAGCGGCTCTGTTTCTTGTATTGTAGTTTGAGCTCATGCTAAATCCATAAGCTCCAGCCCCTTTAACCACGATGACGTCGCCACTTTCACACTCTGGCAGATTGATATCTTTTGCTAAAAAGTCGCCGCTTTCACAAACTGGACCGACCACATCGCAAGTGCCTAAATTTTCATCCTTGCCATAGACAAAAATTTTGTGATGCGCGCCATAAAGGCTTGGTCTTATGAGATCATTCATCGCGCCATCAGTGATGACAAATCTCTTTTTGCCGTTAAATTTCTCATATAAAACGCTTGCCACGAAGTAGCCAGCATTGCCCACGATAAAGCGTCCTGGCTCGCAAACGATGGTCACATCTTGACCTTTTAGTGCGCCTAAAATTCCTTGTGCGTAGTCGTATAAATTTATCTCTTTTTCATCGTTGTAGATGATGCCAAGTCCGCCGCCAACGTCAAAGAATTTGATATCGATCTCAAGCGCTCTTAGCTCTCTTAAAAGCTCGCTTACGATCTTTGCAGCGTCTATTATCGGGCTTAGTGAAGTTAGCTGCGAGCCGATGTGGAAGTGTATGCCAGTTGGCTCAAGAAACTCTGAAGCTTTAGCGTGGATATACATCTTTTTAGCTGTCTGCGCATCGACGCCAAATTTGTTTTCATTTAGCCCTGTCGAGATATATGGGTGCGTTTTAGCATCAACACCAGGATTTACCCTGATGCTGATCCTTGCCTTTAAATTTAGCCCTTTTGCTATCTCTTCAAGCCTTAAAAGTTCGGCAAAACTCTCAACATTTATCAGCAAAATTTCATTTTCTAAAGCCTCTTTTAGCTCTTCATCGCTCTTGCCAACGCCGCTAAAGATGATCTGATATCTCTTGGCTCCTGCCAAAAGCGCTCTTTTGACCTCGCCGATGCTCACGCAGTCAAATCCAGCTCCAAGATCAGCCAGAAATTTTAAAACACTTAAATTTGAGTTTGCTTTTACAGCGTAGCAAACTAGAGATTTTCTAGCGTAAAATGCGTTTTTTAGCGCCTCGTAGCGCTCTTTAATGTAGTTAAAATCATAAACGTAAAGTGGGGTTTTGTATTTGCTTGCAAGCTCTTTAAAATCCATAAAATAGCCTTTTTTAAAATGGCTTGATTTTACAAAAAAGTTGCCAAAATTTGGCTTAACGATGCGATTTTATGAGATAAATGGCGTATGCAAAAAGCAAAATAACAGGGAAAACCATGCCGATCTCTGGCAAGATGACAGAGGTTTGAGCAAATTTGGTTAAGATAAAGAGAAGTCCCCAAACTACGAGTGTTATGACGACAAAGATAAATGTTGAGAGTGCGAGGTTAAAAAACCTGCCAGTTACTGGCAAATGATAGTAGAAAATAAGCAATAAAAATGGCGCAAAAAATGGCGTGATAGCAAGGTTATAAAATGCAGTCCTCGCGCTATCAAGCCCTATGCCTTCGTTTTTAAATGTCTTTATAAAATTTATCGCGTCAGGTATGTTAAATTTCGAGTTTTCAACGCTTGCAGCACTTTCAATGCTCTTTGGCTTAAAGCCTCTTAGCGCATCTAAATTTTCACTTTTTACCTTGCTAAAGCCATTTTCGCCAAGATCTAAGCTTTGAGGCAAAAAGGTCTGATTTACATCCTCTAAAACCCACTCATTGTCTTTAAATTTAGCGTGGTCGGCAAAAGTTGTTGAGAGCAAGTCGGTGCCATTAATGTCAAAAATTCTCACATCATTTGCTCTTTGCTTGGCTGAGTTTAGCTCTTTTATATAGATAAATTTGCCTTCAAATTTCAAAAATGAGTCGTTTGTACTTTTTGAAAAAGCGGTGTTTTTAGCAATGCTTTTTTGATAGTCATGCGCATAAGCAAATGGCGTAAAATTTAGCCCAACGTAAAAAATCGTCACAAAAAGCGCGATAAGAAATGGCGGTAAAATGAGCTTGTTTTTACTGATGCCAAGAGCATAAAAGCTGATTAGCTCGTTTGAGCGAACCATATTTACATGCAAAATTATTAGCGCGAAAATGAGTGAAAGTGGCAAAACATAGCTAATGGCACTTAGTGCAGTAAGGCCAACGTAGAGTAGCTGAAGGTTCGCAGATGGTGGCAGATCTTTTAAATTTGTGAGCAGATCAATGCCAACATAAAATAGCTCAAGCGCTAAAAATACGATAAGAAAAGATTTTATATAGACCCAGCCAACATATCTGGCGTATAGTTTCATTTGATAAGACCTTTTTTTACCGTAAATTTTTGTGAAATTTCGTTGATGTCGCTCTTTAGTAGCTCACAAACGGCATTTTTTGTATAGGCTAAAATTTCATCTAAAGCCTTTTTCTCATCATCACTAAACTCGCCAAGGACAAAATTTTTAGCATCGCCCTCATGTCCTATGCCAACGCGCACTCTTTCGTAGTCGTTGCCGATTAGTCCGTCGATCGATTTTATGCCGTTATGTCCGCCGCTACTGCCGCCTTTTTTAAATTTGACCGCGCCAAAAATAAGGTCAAGATCATCGTGGATGACGATTATCCTATCTGGTTTATAAAAGTCTTTTACCGCTTTTACGCTTTGACCTGAGAGGTTCATAAAGGTCGTTGGTTTTAGCAAGATAATGTCGTTAAATTTAAAAACTTCGCCTTGAAATTTGGCTGAACTAACATCTTTGAAATTTGAGTCTTTTAGGAGGTCTATAAGCATAAAGCCTATGTTGTGTCTAGTGTTTTCGTATTTGGGACCAGGATTTCCCAGCCCCGCTATTAGTGTCACAAAAGCCCTTTTTATTTAGCTTTAATAACTCCAAGTACCGCAACACGGTCAGCGTCAATGATAGTAACGCCTTTAGGAGCTGTGATATCACGAACCAAAATCGTATCATCAATGTCAAGTTTGCTTACATCAACGTCAAATGAATTTGGTAAATTTTCAGCCGTGCATTTTACGCAAAGACGTCTTTTTGACTGGATCAAAACACCCTTATTTTTAAGACCAATAGGTGTTCCAACTGGCTTAACTGGGATCATATATTTTGATAAAACGCCTGGAAGTGCTACTTTTAGATCTACGTGTTTAAGATCGCTTGTAACAACATCTCTTTGGTAATCAACAATAACGACATTATAAACTTTTCCGCCTACTTTTACATCAAAAGCAAGGCTCTCTTTTTTGCGCGCCTCTTTTATAAAGTCATTGACTTTAAAAGCAGCTGCAACATTCTCTAATCCCTTGCCATAAATGTTGGCGATTAGATAACCATCTCTTCTCAAAGCCTTCGCAGACTTCTTACCGATACTCTCTCTAACGATACCTTCTAACATCGTTTTCCTTTCATAAAAAATAGGTGCTGATTTTATCTAATGCTTTATAAATTTCACATAAAGCTTATTAAATTTCTTTAAGTGCGATCACTTCAGGTTGATCTTGTTTGCTTTGAGGTTTGCCAAAATTTACACCATTTTCAAAGCTAAAACCTGCTACATTTGAGCTTTTTATCTTAAGCTGCAAGTCACCCCTGTTACTAGCATTATCAAGCGCTACTTCGGCACTAATTATCTTATTTTCATAAAGTTCAAGCAGGTGCTGATCAAAGGTTTGCATGCCGTAAGTATTTTTTGACTCAGCTATGGCAAGATCGATCTCATCAAATTTCTCTTCAGATATGAGCTCTTTTATACGGGTATTTTTTCTCATGATCTCGACTGCTGGGCGTCTTGTGCCAAAAAGCGTCTTAACTAGCCTTTGTGAGATGACACAAGCAAGCACTGAAGAGAACATAAGGCTGACCTTATCTCGCTCGCCTTGAGGGAAGCTATTTACTATTCTATTTACGCTCTCTTTTGCATCAAGTGTGTGAAGTGTCGAAAGCACCAAGTGACCAGTCTCTGCGGCTCTAATGGCAGTCTCAATCGTCTCAAGATCTCTCATCTCACCAACCAAAATGATGTCAGGATCTTCTCTTAATGAAGCTCTTAGCGCATCTGAGAAATTTAGCGCATCTGCCCCGATAGAGCGCTGGTTGATTATGCTTTTATCGTCGTTAAATACATACTCAATCGGATCTTCGATAGTCACGATATGTGATCTTTTTGTCTGGTTTATAAAATTTATCATGCTTGCAAGCGTTGTCGTCTTGCCACTTCCAGTTGGGCCAGTCACTAGGATGATGCCACGAGTGGTCTCGGTGCAAATTTTTTCTATCACGCTTGGTAAATTTAGGTCTTTTATGGTTGGGATTTTCGTTGGAGTGACACGAAAGACAGCAGAAATTCCATTTATCTGCAAAAACATATTTACACGAAAGCAGTACTCATCGTTTAGCCTATATGAAAAATCTATGTCCTTTTTCTCCATAAACTCATCAAATTTAGCCCCCAAAAGCTCTTTTGAGATAGCTGCTGCGTCGCTTGGGTCCAAAATTTCCTCGCCAAGTGACATGATCTCGCCATTAAATCTCCCATAAACAAGGCTTGCAGACTTTAGATGAAGGTCGCTGCCGCCTTTATCCACCAAAGAGCACAGATATGAGTCTAGGTCTTGTTTGGTCATTAAAGTGATTTCATAATGTCGTCAAATGCTGCAACAAACTGCTTTAAGCCGTCATTTAAAAGCTCTTTATAAGTAGCATTTATATCGATCTCATTATTTTTTATGATATGAAAAAAGCTTGAGATATTCTCTTTGCTAGGGGCATTTTTTGCCTCAGCTTTTTCTTTTACAAATTCTTTTATCGTATCTATCGGAGCTGTGTTTATAGAGTTTTTATACATTAGCTCCCTGACGTAATAATCCCCTCTTAAGCCACCGCCTTTTACGCCAGTGCTTGCAAAAAGTGTTCTTACATTTTCTAAGCCAAAATCCTCAATGATATGATAGATATTTGCAGCGTTCATTATGCCGATCTGTCCTGTTGGTAGGCTCTTTGCAGACATTGTCTCATCAAGTTTTCTATCAAATCTACTAACGAAAACGCTGATCACACCTTTTGGCATCGTCGTATCCACAAAGCGGCTTGCATAAGCTTTGCTACCCTCTTTAAAGGCCTCTAGGCAGTTTTTAGCCTGATCAGGCGAGAAAATGAGCGTCGCATTTACGCTGATGCCTCTTGCCATAAGTGCGCTCATCGCTTCATAGCCCTCTTTTGTGGCTGGAATTTTTATCATGACATTTGGCATTGAGATGAGACTATGAAGTCTGATACCCTCTTCTATCGTCGCAGCTGTTTCGCCACTTAAATTTGGATCAACCTCGATGCTAACAAAGCCATCGTCGCCATTTGCGTAGTTTTTTAGCATTTTACATGCGGCGATCTTGATATCTTGGGTCGCTAAAATTTCATAAAGATCTTTTGGGTGACGCTTGTTGCTATTTTGTATGATCTGTTTGTAAGCAGGTGATGCAAAAGCTGTTTTAAAGATAGCTGGGTTGCTTGTAGCTCCATTTATAACGCCTTTTTCTAATAAAGAGTTGAATTCGTTTTGTAAAAAATCTCTCTCTATAAAGTCACACCAAAGAGAAAATTTAGCTTCATTGTCATACATTTTTTCACCTTATAAAATTTAAAATTTCACGCAGATCCTTGATATCCACGCAATGCGTCGCCTCTTTTTTTAAAATTTCTTTCGCACAAAAGGCAATTTTTAGATCACATTTTCTAAACATTGACACGTCATTAGCTCCGTCGCCAACGCACATGATCTCACTTTTATATAAATTTAATAGCCTCTTTAAGCGATCTATCATTTCACCTTTTGAGCTACCAAACATCATCTCTCCGCCAACTTCACCTGTTAAAATTCCATCTTTGTGGTGCAAGATATTTGCAAAATTTGCGTCAAATTTAAGTTTTTCTTGCATCTTATCAGTTGCGATGTGAAAACCGCCACTAAAGACCACAACCTTTACGCCCTTTTGCTTTAGAGCTGCTATAAGCTCGCTAGCCCCTGGCATGATGGGTAAATTTTTACAAATTTCATCTGCTTTTGAAAGTGGCATTCCTTTTAAAAATTTTACTCTTGCTGTAAGACTTTCAAAAAAATCAAGTTCGCCGTTCATCGAACGCTTCGTTATGCTAGCCACCTCATCGCTGGCGTTATTAGCGGCGGCGAGGATATCAATCGTCTCGCCGTCCATTATCGTAGAGTCAAAGTCAAAAACACAAAGTTTTATCAAGCTATGCCCTAAAAATCACGCTTTAAAAGGCTTTCAACCTTTAAAATCGTAAGGATGTTTTGATCGCGTTTGCCGATACCATAGATCATGCCTTTGTCTTTTACTAAAGTCTCTGGCGGCGGATCGATCCTGTTGCGGTCTATTCTGATAGCCTCCGTTAAGCGGTCTATCACGAAGCCTGCGATATTATCCTCATCTTTCATGACGATATATCTTGTATTTGAGCTTTGCTTTGTAACATTTAGTGAAAAACGTTTTCGCAAATCAATAAGCGGGATAACGTTTCCACGTAAGTTAAATACACCAAGAACATAGTCGGGCACGCTAGGAACACGGGTGTATTCGATAGGCTTGATTATCTCTTGGATATTTAAAATAGGTATCGCATACTCTTCTTCGCCAACAACGAAGCCTACAAGTTGGACTATATCTTCGTTGTTTTTTATCTCAGGCTCGTCAATTTGTTGTTTTTGTTTGCTTAAAACTTGGTTTAGTTTATCATTCATCGCCTAACCCCTAACCTAATTTAATATTTTTTCTAACAACGTTTTCAAGGTATTCTGACGAATATGGTTTTGTGATATATTCTGTCATACCAACCTCTACTCCGCGCAATCTATCAGTTTTAGACGTTCTTGATGTTACTGCTATTAGCGGTAAAGTGCGATACTTAGAGTATTTGCGAATTTCACCAGCTAGAGTATATCCGTCCATCCTTGGCATCTCAATATCAATGAGCACCGCATCAAATGCATGCTCGCCTGATTTAATTATATTGAGTGCTTCTACTCCGTTAGTTGCTTCTATTATTGTGACGCCGATTGGCTCAAGCGATTTTTGCATGATGGTTCTATCCATCTTAGAGTCATCAACGATTAGGACCTTATAATCGCTTGGTTTCTCTTTTGCCTTAGTGCTATCTTCCATTTCGGCTCTAATATTTACCTTAATATCCTTTGCCATCTCCATCATAGCACCAACGTCTATGATGAGAGTTACGCGACCATCGCCTCTAATAGTAGCTCCAGCGATACCTGGGATATTTTGTAGATAATCACCCATTGACTTAATAACGATCTCTTCTTGACCAACTAAAGTATCTACTATGATGCCCAGTTTTGCCTCGGCAACGCCGATGATAACGACATAAGTTTGATCTCCGCCATCAAAGACTTTATTAACACCAAAGACGTCTGAAAGTCTAACAAGAGATAAGACCTCATCTCTTAGTCTTAAAACGTTTTTACCATCGATCGTGTAAATATCATCGATCGGCACGCGAACAGTCTCAAGAACGCTCGCAAGTGGTATCGCATAAAATTCCTCTTGTGTTCCGACAAGAAGTGACTGAATGATCGCGAGTGTGAGTGGAATTTTAAGCTTCATAACCGTGCCTTTTCCAACTTCACTCTCGATATCAATGATACCATTTAGTTTTTCGATATTTGTTTTAACAACGTCCATACCAACGCCACGACCAGATACGTTTGTAACCTTAGCTGCAGTTGAAAATCCTGGCTTAAATATAAGACCAAACGCCTCTTTCTCGCTCATCGCATCGGCTTCACGCTCAGTGATGATGCCTTTTTCTATAGACTTGGCTTTAAGCATATCAGCATCTAAGCCCTTACCATCATCAACTATCTCAACAACGATATGGTTGCCCTCGTTGTAAGCTTTTAGCTGAACAAGGCCTTTTTCAGGTTTGCCCATTGCCTTTCTTGTCTCAGGATCTTCGATACCATGATCGCATGAGTTTCTGATGATATGAACTAGCGGATCGCCGATCTCTTCAACGATTGATTTATCAAGCTCAGTCTCTTCACCTGAAATTTCAAGGTCGATCTGCTTACCAAGGTCGCGGCTAAGGTCGCGTATCATACGTGGGAATTTATTAAAGACTTTTGCTATTGGAAGCATCCTTGTCTTCATAACAGCAAGTTGGATATCAGTCGTAACTAAACTTAGGCTTGATACTACTTGATTTAGCTCTTCGAGGAATTTCTCGCCCTCATATCTCTCTTCTACGTCATCATAAATTTTTAACAAGCGGTTTTTACCAAGAACAAGCTCACCGATTAAATTCATCAAGTGATCAAGTCTTTTTACTTCAACACGTATCGTTTGCTCTTGTGCTACTGCACTGTTACTACTAGCTGCTGGCACTTTTTTATCTGCATCTCTTTCTCTACTAGGAGCTGGCTTAGGTGCAGGTGCTGACGCAGCGCTTGTGGCTGGAGCTATCTCTTCAGGAGATTTTGGAGCTATGCCTTTTGAAGCACGTCTTGCTTGATCTTCAGCCTTTCTAACTTTTAAAAGTCTTTCTATCTCAGCTTCAACCTCAGAGTCACTTAGCTTTGAAAGCTCAGCATCACTTACTTCAGGAGCTGCTTCTTCAGCTGGTGCGACAGGTTCTGGCTCTTTTACTGGCTCAGGTGCTTGTGTGGCTGGAGCTTCTGCGGCTGCGCTTGGTGCTTCACCTTCAGAGATTTGAGTAAGTCTTACACAAATATTTTTGATATCAATGCCAGCGGCTGCATCACTACCGTTATCTCTAATGCTCTCAAGTAGTCCCTTCATCATATCAACTGACTCAAGAACAACGTCCATGATATCTGGAGTGATCTTTAGCTCGCCTTTTCTAGCTTTGTTTAAGACATCTTCCATGTGGTGAGTAAGCTCTGTTAAAACGTCAAAATTTAAAAAGCTTGAGCTACCTTTTACTGTGTGAGCAACACGGAAAATTCTATTTAAAAGCTCCAAATCTTCAGGGTTTGCCTCTAGTTCAACAAGGTCATGGTCTATCTGCTCAATAAGTTCGAAAGCCTCTATTAAAAAGTCTTCCATTATTTCTTTCATATCATCCATACTTCACCTCACTTCGCAGATTTAGAATGTGCTTCAATCACTTTTAGCACCTCTTGATAAAATACACCAGCATCAAATTTTGTAAGATACGCAGCACCACCGGCTTCTTTACTCTTAACCTCACTAAATTCGTTGCTTAATGAAGAGTTAAACACAACTGGAACATCTTTAAATCTATCATCATTTTTAATAGTTGAAGCAAAGCGGTATCCATCCATCTGTGGCATTTCGATATCACTTAAGATAACTCTAAGCTCTTTTGTTAAGTTATCTCCATATCTTTGATAAAGCTCCTCCATCCTCTCTAAGCCCTCAACGCCGTTTTTAGCTTCAACTACGCTAAGGCCCATCTTCTCAAGTGCATCTTTTACTAGCTTTCTAGCAGTTGAGCTATCATCTAGAACCAAAGCAGCACCTTTGATCTTTTGATCGTCTGTTACGTCAAATTCGATCTTTGGTGAGTAAATTCCTAGCTCTTCAACGATGCTTTCAAGATCAAGGATAAGAAGTACTTCGTCGTTTTCTATTCTTGTTACACCCGTGATCTTGCCCTTATCTAGAGTGCCGGCTCCAGCAGCAAAATTTGCAGGCTCTATGTCTTTCCAGTTTATACGTCTGATCCTCTTGGCCTCATGGACGATAAAACCGATCAATATACCGCTAAATTCAGCGATAATAACACGTGGTTTTATGACTACACCCTCAGTTGGCTCGACGATATTCATCCATCTTGCCAAATTTATAACAGGGATAACCACACCTCTTAAATCAAAAATTCCCTCGATATACTCAGGAACGCCAGGAAGCTCGGTAAGATTTGGCATCTTAATGATCTCCCGCACCTTTGCGACATTGACTCCGTATATTCCTTCATATACTTTGTTTTCGGCCTTTTTAAAGATACGAAAATCAACAAGTTCCATCTCGTTTGAGCCCGTTTTTAGTACGTTGTCTCCAAACATCAATGTCCTTTCAAACTCATTTTGAGCAAATTCAACTTTTGCTGGGCGTATTCTACAACAAAATAACTTTGCTCGCATGCAAAACAAGGTAAATTTATATAAAATCTATCGTAAATATCAAATAGCTCACCTTGATGATAGTGTCCCTCTATCACTATACTTGCGTCAAAGCCCTGCAAATGCTTGCTCATTAGCTCCTTGAAGTTTGAAATTTTATAGTGCAGATTTTTCTTAGTAAGTTTGGCTAGTATCGCTTTTGAAATTTTAAAATCCGAAATTTTATCAAGCGCGTTCATAAATTTCAAAAACCATCTAAGCCTTAAAAACCTAAGCGCATACTTATCTATAAAAGGCAAAAATATATCGCCATGCGCGATCTGGACGTGCTCGCCACTTATAGTTCTAAATTTCACTGGCTGAGCGCAAATGTCATAGACCTTTACCCCCTCAAAGCTTAGCCTCTCGCCTTTGTCCCAAAAATCTCTAGTTTTATTAAATAAATTTGAAAGTCTAAAATCGTGGTTGCCCTCGAAGTAAAAAATTTCCACCTTTTGTGAAATTTTATTTATAAGTCTTAAGTGCTCAGCGTAAAATTCTTGCGTATATTCACCCTCGCCCGTTAAAAAATCAAATATATCGCCAAGCAAGAAAATCTGCGGTGGCTCCTTGATCTCTCCGCTATCAACGGCATGCAAGAATTTCAAAAATCCATCGCGATTTACATTTTCATGCGCATCAGCTAAAAAGATCGCGCCTTCTTTTATAACGGGGGCATATAGGTATTCGCTCAAATTTTGCCTTAATTAAAAATTAGCAGAGCCAAAAAGCAGTTTTTAGCCCTTCGCCTCGTCTTTTAGTCAAATTTTATAGGTTTGTAGCAGATCTTAACAATCTCAACGTCGCTTCTACCTTTTGGTAAATTTAGCGCTACCTCATCGCCCTCAGCCTTGCCTAAAAGCTGCTTTGCAAGAGGTGAGTTTATCGAGATATAGCCCTTGTCTAGGTCACTTTCACTCACGCCAACTATCGTGTAAGTATGCTCTACCTCGGTCTCTTCGTCCATTATCGTCACACTAGAGCCAAATCTCACCCTATCGTGCTCGTAGCTACTTGGATCGATCACTTCTGCGTTTGCCAAAAGTGCGCTAAGCTCAGCGATCCTAGCGTCTATAAAGGCTTGCTTCTCTTTTGCAGCGTGATACTCAGCGTTTTCTTTTAGATCGCCGTGGCTTCTTGCGATGTCGATCTCTGTTACGATTTGTGGGCGCTGAACTAGCCTTAGATCCTTTAACTCAGCTTCTATCTTCTCGTATCCGTGCATTGTCATTGGTTCACTCATTTTTTACTCCATATTTTTTAAAATTTTTACTACATTTTTACTGCTGCCATGCCCTAGGTAAGCCCTTAGCTCATCGCAGCCTTTTAAGAATTTTTGCCTATCACAGCTCTTGTAAGCTCTTAGCAAATTTTCAGCCGTTGCAAACTCTTGGATAAACTCCTCATGAAGCGGCTCTTTGCCCATGAAATCAAACATTATATTTGCAAGTCCAGCGTGCTTGATCTTTACAAATTTTCTAGCGATGAAAACATCTATCGCTTTTGCCTTATATGCTAGCACAAATGGCGTGCCAATGAGCGCTGCCTCAAGCGTAGCAGTGCCAGAGCAAACAAAGGCAAAATCGCTCTCATACAAGGCTTCAGGCGTGTTTGAGACGACCTCAAAATCGCTCACATCGCCATAAATTTCGCCCACTTTATCAAGCAAAAATGGCGGCACGACAAGCAGCCTTTTTGCTTCTATCTTTTTAGCAAGCTCTCTATAAACTGGCATAAGCCTAGAAATCTCTGACCTTCTTGATCCTGGCAAAAACGCCACTTTGCCGCTGCTACTTAGGCTGGTTTTTTTAAGCTTTATCTCATCCATTAAAGGATGTCCCACGTAGGTCGAGCGGCTATAAAATTTAGAATCAAATGGCAGGATCGAAGCTAGGTTGTCACAGTATCTCTCCACAACGCTCACTCTTTTTGGCTTCCACGCCCAAACTTGAGGCAAGATGTAGTATGTCACGGCTGCTTTTGCGCCGGCCTCTTTTATCGCCTTTGCAAGCGGCAGGTTAAAGGCTGGACTGTCTATTAGCAGCACTGCATCAGCCTCTTTTGCCATCTGGCTCATCACTTTCATCGCTTTTTTTGCCTTAAAAATAAGTGGCAAAACCTCGACAAAGCCCATCGCTGAAAACTCGCTGCTTTTCATATATGGCGTGCCAAGCTCTTCGCTAAAAATTCCCATTAGCTCAAATTCGCCCTCAAAATTTTTCAAAATTTCTTTTAAATGCAAATTTGCCGATGGCTCAAGAGCGGAGACTAAAATTTTCATTTACACACTTTCATCAGGTCTTTTTTTGGGGGCATTATACGCAAAAATTCTTTAAAATTTTAAGAAAGCTGTGATAAAATCCAACCCTTTAAAGGATAAAATTTGAAAGAAATTTTGATAACAAATGACGATGGATTTGAGGCAACTGGCCTGCTTGCCTTAAAAGAAGCTTTAAGCGAGCTAGATAGCGTAAATGTCACGATCGTGGCTCCAAGCTCTGAAAAATCAGCCTGCGCTCACTCTTTGACGCTCACAAGGCCTCTTAGGTTTATAAAACTTGATGATGGCTTTTTTAAACTTGACGACGCAACGCCCAGCGACTGCGTCTATCTCGCACTTCACGCACTTTATAATAAAAAGCCAGATCTAGTGATAAGCGGCATAAATCACGGGGCAAATTTAGGCGAGGACATCACCTACTCTGGCACGTGTGGAGCAGCGATGGAGGGCGTTTTGCAGGGCATTAGAAGTATCGCTTTTTCGCAGTTTTATGAAAACAACTCACTAAATGAACTTGGCTTTGAGCTAGCAAAAGAGATCGTTAAATTTGTTGTACCAAAGGTGCTAAATGATGAAATTTTGCTAAATCAAAGAGAATTTCTAAATGTAAATATCCCAGCCACAACTAGCAAAAATTTCAAAGGTTATGCCGTCGTGCCAGCTGGCAGACGCACCTACGCCACGCATGCCACGCTTAATCGCAACCCAAGAGGCATCGAGTACTACTGGCTTGGAAACGCCGCACTTGAATACGAAAAAGGCGAGCCAAGCGACATCAGCAAGGTAAATGAGGGCTTTGCCACGATAACGCCCATAAAACTAAATATGACTTCGTATGAGAGTTTGGAGAGCTTAAAAGGGAAATTTGATGCAAAATGATAGATTTACAAGGATAAGATGGCTCTTTGGCGAGGATGGTTTTAACAAGCTTCAAAGCGCAAAAGTGCTAGTTTGCGGAGCTGGAGGCGTTGGTGGAATGTGCGTAGATGCGCTTGCTAGAAGCGGGGTCGGAAGCATCACTCTAATCGACAAAGACATCTTTGACGTGACAAATCAAAACCGCCAAATTTACAGCGAAAACGTAGGCGGCGTAAAGGTGGAGGAGTTTGCCAAAATTTATCCTTGCATCACGCCTATGCAGACGCTGATCACGCCTGAGTTTGTTGCTGGATTTGACTTTAGTAAATTTGACGTGGTGATTGACGCGATCGATGATATAGCTGCCAAGATCGCCCTTGCAAACGCAGTAGATCCTAGCAAATTTATAGCCTCGATGGGTGGGGCAAAAAGGGTTGATCCAACCAAGATCAAGGTGGCTTGCGTTTGGAAAACATCGGTCGATCCACTAGCTAGAAAATATAGATATGAGCTCAAAAAATCAGGCTTTATCGGTAAATTTGACGTCGTCTTTTCAACAGAAGAGCCACTTTGCAAACCACTTGGAAGCTTCATGGGCGTGACTGCTTGCTTTGGGCTAAATTTAGCCTCACTAGCTGTTAAAAAGATAGTTGGGTAGCAAGTCCAAAATTACACTCCGAGCAAAATTTCAAATTAGAGCTGACATTTTTGGATATAAACTTAATATCCAGCTCTACAAGAGACTAATTTAACAATCCAAGATGAGCATCTAGTAAATTTTAAAAATTTGTGAACGAGTAATTTCGGCTCTAAAATTTGAGTTAAGCTGTAAGCGAAGCCAAATTTTAGTAGTCAATCCTTGTGGGTAAATGGAATTTTAAAATTTACAAAGATAGCTTGACTAAATTTGTAAATTTCTTTTTATTCAAAAGGGGAGACAATGGAGACTTAAATTTTGCTTCTCAGGCTCGCAACTGTGTGGCAGACACGAAGCCGTCCCCTTATCACCATTTCTAAATCCCCCCGTCTGCTTGCAGTTATGAGATGAAATCCTAGTAAAAACCTGCGCGCGTTAGAAGTATATGCTTTAATGCTGGTGCATCGTAAATCACAACAAATTTCTATTTTAAAATATAGCTTTAAATTTATAAGTCCTGAAATTTAGTAAGTAGTTTAAATAAATAAAAATTTAAAATAGACGCAAAGTTTACATATTTATCTGATCGTATTTGCTGTTTTTACAACCAAATGCGATTTATCATTTAAATTTTATCTCATCTTTTTTATATTTTTTAAGTAGCTCATTTATCTGGTTTTGAAATTTACCCCACCTTGCTTCGCTGCCATGCTTTGCGAAGAGCCTTTTGGCATGAAAGATCAAAATTTCACTTTTATCTTTTATCAAAAGATATTCGTAGAGCTGATTTATCGCTGCAAGGCCGTTTTGTTCGAGCATTAGTTCTATTAAATTTTCCTCCGAGCTATTTTGCTCAAAAAATTTAAAAACAAAGCCAAGGTCGTTTGCTACATTTTCATAAATTTTAGTCACGTCACTATCTGGCTCTAGCTCGTAGTATGCAGCAGATGTATGAGTGATTTCATGTGCTCTAGCTCTAAAATGGCACTCATACTCTTTTGGCTTACTAAGCGCTTCTTTGCCAAGAGTAGCCTCTATAAATGAGCCATAAATGCCGCAATTTATATAAAATCTCGTGCGCTCTGAGCTATTGCCGCTGCTTTTTTGAAAATTTACAACATAGATAAAATTTGGAGTATTTTTGTAGAAATTTAAAGCGCTCTTACTAAAGCCATTATCCTTAAATAGCGGCTTTAGCAGAGCGATAAGCTCGTCAAATTTCTCTTTCATAAATTTAACGTGCCAGATGTATGGTTATTTATTTGCGCGCTCGATATACTCACCACGAACGGTATCAACGCGGATGACCTCGCCTTCTAGTACGTGAAATGGTATCTGAACTACCGCGCCACTCTCAAGAGTAGCTGGCTTTTTGCCGCCTTGTGTGTCACCCTTGAAATTTGGTGGAGTTTCAACTATCTTTAGCTCGACTACTTGTGGCACTTCAACGCCGATAGCATTGCCGTTGTGAAATAAAATTTCAACCATCATGCCATCAATCATCCATTTTTTAACATCGCCCACGTCCTCGTCGCTGATCGCAACTTGCTCGTAAGTAGTCGTGTCCATAAACTGGCAAAACTCACCATCATCATAGAGGTATTGCATCTCTTTTTCTTCAAGATGCGGCTGCTCGCACTTATCGCCTGCATGAAAAGTCTTTTCAAGGACCTTTCCATCGACAAAAGATTTGATCTTTGCACGAACAAAAGCTGCGCCCTTGCCTGGTTTAACGTGTTGATATTCTACGATTTTATAAGGAACGCCGTCGATCTCGATCTTTAGTCCCTTTTTTAGATCGCCCATTGAATATGAAGCCATTTTTTATCCTTTCGTAATTTGTTATATAACTGCGTATTGAGCCCAAACACAAGCTTCAAGTGCGTTTAATCTCTCTAGCGTTTCTGTTTTTATATGTTCATCGACCAAGATGACCGCAAGCGCCATGCCGTGCTCATCTCTACCAAGACGGAAGTCTGCGATGTTTATCTTCTCGTCAGCTAAAATTTTACTGATCTGAGCGATAACACCTGGTACGTCGTGGTTTTTAAAGATGATCATCTTACCTTTTGGCTTGAAGTCAGTCTTAAAGCCATTTACGGTTACTATGCGTTGTTGATTTTCACCAAAGACCGTGCCGCCAACGCTTACGATGCCGTTTTCAGTCGTAAGACGAACTGTGATCTTGTTTTTAAAGATGCTATCTCCACCTGTGCTAGTTTCGGTGGTTATGCCTTTTTCGTCGCATAAAAATTTAGCATTTACGTAGTTTATCGCATCGCCAAGACTCTCTTTTAA
Source organism: Campylobacter concisus (assembly GCA_963549665.1). Lineage (GTDB taxonomy): Bacteria > Campylobacterota > Campylobacteria > Campylobacterales > Campylobacteraceae > Campylobacter_A > Campylobacter_A concisus_BN. The sequence continues at coordinate 29,125 of CAUUZE010000017.1, forward strand.
AGCGCCTACGATCGCAAAAGTTAGCATTGAATTTGCATATTCGCTAATCTGCCCGTGAGTCTCTATGCGGATAGCTTTGATAGCGCTTTTGTTTATCTGAGCAGCCAAGAAAGCCATCTTGCTTGTAAGATCAATATAAGGCTCAACAAACGGTGGTAAATCTTCTGTTTTTATAGGTAAATTTAAAGCGTTTGGATAGCTTATACCACGTGCTGCCAAGATAGCTTGCTCAACTGCCTCTACTGCGATGTTGCGCTGCGACTCAAGTGTGTTTGCCCCAAGGTGCGGAGTGACGCTTACATTATCTAGATCAAGAAGCGGATGACTTGTTGCTGGCTCTTTTGTAAAAACATCGATGCCAGCAAAAGCTACCTTGCCGCTTTTTAGCCCATCATAAAGCGCCTCTTCGTTATAAAGGCCGCCCCTAGCGCAATTTATAAGTCTTACGCCATCTTTCATCTTTGCTATCTCTTTAGCGCCGATCATATCGGTTGTCTCTTTGGTCTTTGGAGTGTGGATCGTAATGAAGTCACATGCCAAGATGTCATCAAAATTTTTAGTATAAGTGCCGCCCATATCGATAACTTTAGATGGATCGATATATGGATCGTATGCTATGATATCCATGCCAAAAGCTTTAGCACGAGCTGCTACTCTTGAGCCGATGTTGCCAAAGCCGATCACGCCTAGTTTTTTCTTAAACAGCTCAACCCCATACCACTTCTCGCGCTTCCAAATTCTATCTAGTTTTAGATCGTTGTGAGCGTATTCAAGTGATCTTGCAGCTGCTAGCATGTGAGCCATAGTTAGCTCGACTGCTGCGATAGTATTTGCAGTTGGTACGTTCATAGCAATGATGCCTCTTCTTGAACAGCCATCTATATCAACGTTATCCACGCCAACACCAG
>CAUUZE010000018.1:0-29982 GCA_963549665.1 Campylobacter concisus
TATCTTCAAACATAAAGGTTCCTTTAAAATAATAATTAATGCCGTATTCTAACACGCAGAGGCTAAATTCTTTTTAAAATTCTCATTTGACAAAGCACTATCTTTGCTATAAAATTCGCCCAAATTTAAAGGTAGTTAATGAGTAAATTTGAAATTTCATCTAAATTTAGCCCAAGCAGCGACCAAGCAAGAGCTATAAAAGAGATAGTAAAAAGCATAAAATCAGGCAACAAATATCAAACACTTCTAGGCGTCACAGGATCTGGCAAGACCTTCACCATGGCAAATGTCATACGTGAGCTAAATATGCCAACGCTCATCATGACGCACAATAAATCCCTTGCCGCTCAGCTTTACAGCGAATTTAAGGGCTTTTTCCCAAAAAACCATGTCGAGTACTTCATAAGCTACTACGACTACTACCAGCCAGAGGCCTACATCCCACGAAGCGACCTATATATAGAAAAGGATAGCTCGGTAAATGATGAGCTTGAGCGCCTGCGTCTCTCTGCGACTGCTAGCTTGCTAAGCTTTGATGACGTCGTCTGTGTGGCTTCAGTCTCTGCAAACTACGGCCTTGGTAATCCAAGCGAGTATAAAGGCATGGTCGCATACCTAAACGTCGGCGATAAAATCAACCAGCGCACACTACTGCAAAAGCTAGTGGATATGGGATACAAGCGAAACGACGTTTATTTCGACCGAGGCGACTTTCGCGTAAACGGCGACGTGGTGGACGTATATCCCGCATATTTTAACGACGAGGCGTTTAGGATCGAGTTTTTCGGCGACGAGATCGAGACGATGTATAGCCTGGACGTGCTGGAAAACAAAAAAAGACACGACCTGAAAAAATTTATCCTCTACCCGACCAGCCAGTTTATCGTGGGCGAAAACCGCCTAAAAATCGCCATCAAACAGATCGAGGAAGAGCTGGCGGAGCGGCTAAAAGAATTTAACGAGCAGGGCAAACTAGTTGAGGCGCAGAGACTAAAGCAGAGAGTGGAGTTTGACCTTGAGATGATGGCGAGTACGGGCATGTGTAAAGGTATCGAAAACTACGCGCGCCACCTAACTGGTCAAAAGGCTGGAGAGACGCCGTACTCGATGTTTGACTACTTTGAGATAAGTGGTGAGGACTATCTGGTTATCGTCGATGAGAGCCACGTGAGTTTGCCGCAGTTTAGGGGTATGTATGCAGGCGATAGGAGCCGTAAAGAGGTGCTTGTGGAGTATGGATTTCGCTTGCCGTCAGCGCTTGATAACAGGCCGCTTAAATTTGACGAATTTATAAGCAAAAAGGCGAAATTTCTCTTTGTCTCAGCAACGCCAAACGAGTATGAGCTTGGTATCAGCCAGGGGCATGTCTATGAGCAAATTTTGCGACCTACGGGGCTACTTGATCCGATCATCGAGATAAAAGATAGTGACAATCAAGTAGAGGCGCTATTTGACGAGGCAAAGGCGGTCATCGCAAGAGGTGAGCGTGTGTTAGTTACGGTACTAACTAAAAAGATGGCTGAGGAGTTAAGCCGCTACTACATCGAGCTTGGCGTCAAGGTCAAGTATATGCACTCAGACATCGACGCGATCGAGCGAAATGAGATCATTAGAGGGCTTAGAAGTGGTGAGTTTGACATGCTAATAGGCATAAATTTGCTCCGTGAGGGGCTTGACCTGCCTGAAGTGAGCCTAATAGCGATCATGGACGCTGATAAAGAGGGCTTTTTGCGCTCTACAACGAGCCTTATACAGACGATGGGGCGAGCGGCTAGAAACGTAAATGGCAAGGTGCTAATGTTTGCCAAAAAGATAACAAAATCTATGAAAGAGGCGATCGATACGACGACTGCTAGGCGTAAATTTCAAGATGAGTACAACAAAGCTCACGGCATAACGCCGCACTCCGCAAGTAGAAATATCGAAGAAAGTCTGCACGTCGAGGACGGTACGGAGATTTTAAGAAAAGGCGCAAATCTGGAAAAAATGCCAGCTAGCGAGCGAGCCGCGATAGTAAAAGAGCTAAGAAAGCAGATGCTTGAAGCTGCGGCACAGCTGGAGTTTGAGAAGGCGGCGGCGTTACGTGACGAAATAGCAAAGATGAGAAAGTTATAAGCGTTGTCTTTTGTGTATATTTAAATGAGCTTGCTAAAATTTTGCTCGACAGACCATTTGTCTAGTCTGCGCAAATTTTAACTGCGCAACATTCAAATCTATCACAAAATACTACCGCTTAAGTTTGCGTCTCAGCTCCTTTGTATCGTAAAATTTCGCCTTGTCTCCTTGTAGCGAAGTCTCGTTGCGAGCATGGCGAAGCAAAAAATCAAAAATTTCTTGTCTTTAGGGTTTAAATTTTTACGAGCTGAACTTATATGTTCTATCTTCGGTCGAAAATTTCTTCGTAACATTTAAAATCATCACAAGATACTTTGCCTTGATGCTTTGGTAGCCAAAATTTAATTTTTTATATGTCTAGTCTGCGCAAATTTTAACCGCGCAACATTTAAATCTATCACAAAAATACCGCCGCCCTAAGCTCCATGGTTCGTTTCTTTTACATCTTTAAATTTGCCTTGCCTTTATGGAGGAACAAAAATTTTCTTCTCTTTGACAAGCTTTGTTTAAATTTCAGCTCGTATCAAATTTCGCCTGCTCAACAAAATTTAAAGCCCAAAAAATAAAATTTACAAAATCAGCTCAAGGGGCGAGAAATTTAACCGTGTCTCTTTAGCTTTGCGCCAAAGTGGGGCGTGCAAAGGACTGTGGCTCAGGGTTTGCCAGCTGGTGCCATTTTGAACAAAAGAGCTTGGTAAAAGCCGCAGCATTTGAGGCATCAAAAAGAGGTGGCGAGATCGGTTTGCAACATTAGAGACTACGGCAAGGCTATTTTATACGCTATTAGCAAGCTATTTTTGTAAATTTATATCTTGCTAACTGGCTTTAAAAAGTAGCTAGACACCGCGCAGATGATCGAAACTGCGGCGATAAAGTAAAATGAGTGCGTTAGGCTAAAGATGTCAGCGATCTTGCCAATGACCGTCGCAAATATACCGCCGATTGTTATACTAAGGCCAAGCGTTACGCCTGAGGCTAGGCCGATTTGATTTGGCAGATAAAGCTGTGCAAGTGCGATAGAGGGGCTAAAAGATAGGCTGATGCAGGCGCTCACGCAGATGGAGACCGCGAGAAATAGCGCGTAGCTGTCGATAAAGAGCATTAGCACGACTAGCGGCGCAGCGATGCTTAGGCTTATTTTGATGAGCCTAACTAGGCCGTATCTATCAGCTAGAGCTCCACCAAATAGCGTAGAGATCGCGCCTGCAGCAAAAAAGAGGCTTAAATTTACATTTGCAGCCTCTTTGCTAAGGCCAAAAATCTTGATGAGGTAGATGCTAAAAAATGCCGCAAAGCCAAATGCGACGATCGAGCGTGAAAATATACACAAACAAAGCCTTAAAAACGCGCCCAGATCGTCTTTTAAAGCGCTTGTTTTTTGTGAAATGTGCTTTTTGTGATTGCCCTCTAATGCTTTTATAAATTTGCCTTTTTTAAGGTACAAAAGTGTCAGAAAAATTTGAGGTATGATGAAGACTAGCGTCCCTTTTAGGCCGAAATTTCCCACAAAAACGGCGACCAAGATAGGCCCAACCGCAAAGCCGAGATTGCCTCCAAATGAAAATATGCTTATGCTTTTAGCTCTATTTTTGGCGTTTGAGGCGTAGTTTACGATCCTTGCAGCACTTGGGTGAAAGAGCGCGGCGCCGATACCGCTTATCATCACGCAAACTAAGATGAGGTAGTAGTTTGTGACAAAGCCAGTGAGGCTCATGCCCCCGCCCGCTAGCAGTAGCCCAAGCGGGATGACGTAGGGAAGCTCCCTTTTGTCGCTTAGGCGGCCGATTAGTGGTTGGATGAGCGAGCTTGCTAAATTTGTGGCGGTCACGAGCGAGGCGGCTGTGGCGTAGTCGTAGTGGTAGCTTGCGATGAAAAAGGGCAGCATCGCACCAAGCGCACTTTGGTTTATGTCACTACAAAAGTGCCCAAGCCCCATTAGATACTTTAAATTTTCTGCCTTTTTCATCTAAAATAGCCCTTTTAAAAGCCCCTTTAAATTTTGCTTTTCGCCGTTTGTGCTCTCATCATCTTTGCCAAGCTTTTTATCTAAAAATCTACCTATCTCTTTTTTGACCTTATTTTCAAGATATTGCGATCTGACGTCGTATTTTAGGTTGTCTGTCGTACCTGAAATTTGCACGTTTAGGTCAGTCTTTTCTAGCCTGCAAACAAGCGGCGCATTAAGCATTTTTGTTGCAGTATTGTAAGTGCCGCCTGTAACCTTTATATCGCTCTTTGGCGAGCTTAAATTTACGTTAAAAACAACGTTATCGCCCTTTATATCGCCGTAAATTTTGCCGTCTTTGTAAATTTCTTTTGTGATGTCCTTGCCGGTGAAGATTTTTATATTGTTTGTGAGATTTGTGCTGGCTAGGTGGCCCTCTTTTAGCAAGATGTCAAATTTGCCGAGCTTTTGCTTCGTTTCGTAGTCAAATTTAGCATCGCCGTTGCCGTCATAGAGATGATCAAGCGCTAGGGTCTGCGTTAGGCCCTTGACTTCGAAGTTTTTTAGCACCGTATCAAGTGTGCCACCTTTGTAGTTTGCCTCTAGTTTGCCCTTAAATAGATCATCTGAAGTGGCTTTTACGCTTAGATCATCCACTTTGCCATTTGCGTTAATGAGCGCTGCAAATTTACCGTGAAGCTCGCGGCCAGCTAAAAATGCAAGCTTATTTAGCTCTGAAACCACCGCTTGAAGCTTTAGGTTTAGCGTGCTTTTGCCCGTGTCAAAGCTGCCATCTATGCCCTTTATATCAGCTAGCGAGCTAAGAAAGTCGCCACTAAATTTTGCCATGTCGCCTTTATAGTCTAGGCTCAAATTTGAGCTAAATTTCTCATTTTCAGGGAATTTTTTATCAAGCATTTTGCTAAGCACTGCAGCGTTAAATTTACCCTCATTTAAAGTGATCTCAGCAGCGATACTTGGGCTTTTACTAAAGATATTTTGCCCCTTTGCCTGGACATTTGCCTTGGCATTTACCAGTCTATCGTTGCCGCTAAGCGCTAAGATCTCTCCTAACTGTGCCTCTTTTAGGCTAAGATCAAGATTTTCATTTTTTATGGTGGCGTTTAGCTTGCCAGCAAAGGCATCGCCGCCTAAATTTAGCTCATCTATCTTGCTATCTTTAACCTTCACATCGCCCGCAAGCGCCATCTTTGAGCTCACCTCGAAGCCACTGACCGCTTTAAATTTATCAGGGTCGCTAATGAGTAGAGCAAATTTGCTAAAAATTTGGCTGTTTTTTAGGTAATAAACGCCTTTTACGTCCTTTAACTCGCCAAGGTCACTAAGCACATTTGCGTCAAAATTTACAAGCTCACCTTTTGCGGTGGCGCCGCCTTTTAGCTCAAATTTCGCCGCATTTTTAAGCTTTGCAAGACCATTATTTATAAGGCCGTTTTTTATCTCAAATTTAGCCTCGCCTGCAAGCTTTTTTAGCTCGTCAAAGCCGCTAAAATTTGCGTTTAAATTTATCTCTCCGTCTGCGTAGTTTGGCTGCAAGGCAAGTGCTAGAAGCTCTTTTAGCTTGATATTTGCGGCATTTAGGACTAAATTTTTACTATCAAAATTTGCATTTATCTTTCCGCCAAGGCCATTTATCTCAGCTTTTAAGTTTTTAAGGGCATTTTCTTGCATTGTAATTTCGCCGTTTGCATCCACTGCGCCGCTTAGCTGCTCGCCCAAGAGCTTGCCAAAAAGGGCAAGATCAGGCACGATTAGCGAAAAGTCGCTCTTTAAATTTTTACTAGTTAGGTCATAAGTCGTATCATTTGCCTTTAAAGTGGCTTCTGGTGCGATGATAATGGTTTTTGCGCTCACTTTTTCATTTGCAAATTTAGCATTTACACCGCCTTTAAAGCTTATATCTTTTGCTAAATTTAGCCCAAATTCGTTTTTAAGAATTTCTTTGTTTATCGCTGCATCGCTTGCTAAAATTTGAGCGTTTATGATGGGCTCATTTTTCTCATCAACCCCTTGCATATTGCTCGTTAGATCAAGCTTGCCACTAGCTAAATTTGGCTTTTGCACAAGAGCTGATATCTCAGAAAGCTCGATGTTCTTAGCGTCAAGATTTAGAGCTTTTGGCAGGTAGTCTTTTAAATTTGCGTTTAAATTTATATTTGAGCCAAGCGCCGTGCCAGTTGCCACTACCTTAAAATCACTAAATTTTCCAGCTACGTTTGCTTTAAGCGCGACGTCCTTTTTTAGTCCAAGCTCGCTAGCCTTTGCCTTGTCGGCGTTTATATCTATATTTAAATTCATATTTTGCGCAAGTAGCGAAAGCTCGCCATTTGCCTTTAAATTTATGGCGTTCATCACGATCGCCTCTAAATTTAAGGTGCTAAAACCTAGGCTAAAATCTTTAAATTTGAGATCAATACCACGAGCGAGTGCCTCTTTTTCGATCTTGCCAGCGATAAATTTACTCCCAAATGGGCTAAATAAAAGGCTAAAAATGCAAACCACTATGAGCACAAGCGCGCCAACTATGTAAGCTACTTTTTTCATAAAATTCCTTTATATTAGTTTTATATATCACGAAACTTTAGTCAAATAGACTAAATGTTTTATTTAAATTTGCTATAAATTATTGACTTTTTCAGAAAAAAATGCTAGGATTTCATCACTCAAAAATAAAGAGTGCTAAAAAAGACAATTAAACTAAAAGGATGAACAATGAACTTTCAACCATTAGGCAAGCGTGTCCTAGTCGAACGCGTAGAAGAGACAAAGACGACAGCTTCGGGCATAATTATACCTGATAACGCAAAAGAAAAACCTTTAAGCGGTGAGGTAAAAGCAGTTGGTGCTGAAGCTGAGGGCGTAAAAGTTGGCGAAAAAGTAGTATTTGCTAAATACGCTGGCACTGAGGTGAATTTAGATGATAAAACATATCTTGTTTTAAACATCGACGACATTTTAGGCGTGATTAAATAATTTAAAAAGGAAAGACAATGGCAAAAGAAATTTTTTACTCTGATGATGCAAGAAACCGCCTATATGAGGGCGTAAAAAAACTAAATGACGCTGTGAAAGTGACAATGGGACCAAGAGGTAGAAACGTCCTTATCCAAAAGAGCTTTGGTGCTCCAAACATCACAAAAGACGGCGTTAGCGTGGCTAAAGAGGTTGAGTTAAAAGATACCATCGAAAATATGGGTGCAAGCCTAGTTAGAGAAGTAGCGAGCAAGACAAATGATCAAGCAGGCGACGGCACTACAACAGCAACTGTGCTAGCTCACGCGATATTTAAAGAGGGTCTTAGAAACGTAACTGCAGGCGCAAATCCTATCGAAGTAAAACGCGGCATGGATAAAGAAGTAGCAGCACTTATCGAAGAGCTAAAAAACATCTCTAAAAAAGTTTCTGGTTCAAAAGAGATCGCGCAGATCGCTACTATCTCAGCAAACTCAGATGAAAGCATCGGCAAACTTATCGCTGATGCGATGGAAAAAGTTGGCAAAGATGGCGTTATAACAGTAGAAGAGGCAAAGTCTATCCAAGACGAGCTAAGTGTTGTTGAGGGTATGCAGTTTGATCGCGGATACCTAAGCCCATACTTCATCACAAACCCTGAAAAGATGCAAGTTGAGCTAAGCAATCCATTTATATTGCTATTTGACAAGAAGATCACAAATTTAAAAGACCTGCTTCCAGTGCTTGAGCAAGTACAAAAGAGTGGCAAACCACTTCTAATCATCGCTGAAGATATTGAGGGCGAGGCACTTGCAACGCTTGTTGTAAATAAACTTCGCGGCGTGCTAAACATCTCAGCTGTTAAAGCTCCTGGTTTTGGCGACAGAAGAAAAGCGATGCTTGAAGATATCGCTATATTAACAGGTGGCGAAGTTATCAGTGAAGAGCTAGGCAGAACACTAGAGAGCGCTACTATAAACGATCTTGGACAAGCTTCAAGCGTAGTTATCGACAAAGATAACACTACTATCGTAAATGGTGCAGGCGAGAAGTCAGCAATAGACGCTAGAATCACTCAGATCAAAGCTCAAATCGCCGAGACTACAAGCGACTACGATAAAGAAAAACTTCAAGAGCGCCTTGCAAAACTAAGTGGCGGTGTGGCAGTTATCAAAGTAGGTGCTGCGACTGAAACTGAGATGAAAGAGAAAAAAGACCGCGTTGATGATGCTCTAAGCGCTACTCGTGCGGCTGTTGAAGAAGGTATCGTTGTTGGCGGTGGCTCAGCTCTTATCCTCGCTTCAAAGAGCGTAAATTTAAATTTACAAGGTGACGAGGCAATCGGTGCTGAGATCGTTAGAAGAGCGCTTCGTGCTCCACTTCGCCAGATCGCTGAGAACGCTGGTTTTGACGCTGGCGTGGTAGCAAATGCTGTTGAGACAAGCAAAGATGCAAATTTTGGCTTTAACGCTGCAACTGGCGAATATGTAAATATGTTTGAAGCTGGTATCATCGACCCAGTAAAAGTTGAGAGAGTTGCGCTTCAAAACGCTGTTAGCGTGGCTAGCTTGCTACTAACAACTGAGGCAACTATCAGCGAGATAAAAGAAGAAAAAGCAATGCCTGCAATGCCTGACATGGGCGGAATGGGTGGCATGGGCGGCATGATGTAGCAGCCCTTTTCGAGCTAGAGCTTTCTAGCTCGAATTTAAATTTTAACCTCACTAAATTTATAAAATTATTTACTCCTTTTTAAATTTATTCTTGTATCATTTTTGCATTTTTTTAGGGAGAGTTTACAATGAAATATGATGAAATTTTTAGAGAATACGACATCCGCGGCATTTTTGAAAAAGACTTGACAGAGGACAGTGTCAAGGCTATAGGACTTGCTTTGGGTAAGAAATTTAACGAATTTGGCGTGAAAACTTTAAGCGTTGGCTTTGACGCAAGGCTAAGTGCTAGCACACTTTTTAGGTATCTGCTAAGCGGTCTAAACAAGGCTAGTGGCTTTAAAATTTATAACATCGGCTTGCTACCAACTCCTGTTGGCTACTTTAGCGTTTATGCTGATTATTTTGATGCAAACATCATGATCACGGGCTCTCACAACCCAAAAGACTATAATGGCTTTAAGATCACCATTAAAAAAGATAGTTTTTTTGGCAAAGATCTGCAAATTTTAAAAGATAAGGTGAACGAGATAATCGCCTCTGGTGAGCAAATAGCAGACGATGAGAGCTGTGAGAAATTTAACATCTTAGAAAAATACGTTGAGTTTTTTGTAAAAGAATTTAGTGAGCTTAAAAATTTCAAAAAGCCTTTTGTCATCGACTGCGCAAATGGCGCTGTTGGCGTGAGCTTGGTGCCTATCGTTAAAGCACTTGGACTAAATGCAAAAATTTTATATGAAGATCCAGATGGAAATTTCCCAAATCACCACCCAGACCCAAGCGAAAAAGAGAATTTAAAAGAGATATTTTCGCTCATCGAAAAGAAGGAATTTGACCTTGGATTTGGCTTTGACGGAGATGGTGACAGGATCGCGGTTATAACGCCAAAAAGAGATATAAAAGGCGATGAGCTAGCCTATCTTTATGCGCTAAATATGAAACATCCAAAGGTGCTTGGCGAGGTAAAATGCTCACAAAATATGTATGATGAGATCGCCAAGATCGGCGAAGTTTTCATGGGTAAGACTGGGCATAGCAACATCAAAAAAATGATGAAAGAGCTAAACGTAGATCTCGCGGCTGAAGTGAGTGGTCATATCTTCTTTAAAGAGCGATATTTTGGCTTTGATGACGCGCTTTATGCGATGATGAGGGTGCTTGAGCTAGTTCATAAGGGCTTTGACCTTGACGGCGAGCTTGATAAGATGCCACTTGTCTTTAGCACCGATGAGATCAAGATAAAGACGACTGATGAGGCTAAATTTAAGATAGTTGCTAAGCTAAAAGAGTGCGTTAAAAACGAAGGCTGCGACCTGCCAAAGATAAAAAATATCATCGACATTGATGGCATTAGAATTCAGTTTGAAAATGGCTGGGCACTGGTGCGTGCGTCAAATACAACGCCAGTTATCGTTACTAGATTTGAAGCTAAAAGCAAGGAATTTCTAAAAGAGATCGAGCAAAAAGTGACAAATTTGCTTAAGAGCTTAATGTAGCTAATAAAAGCATTTTGGGCTAAATTTACTCCAAAATGCTTTTTAAAATTTTATTTAAATATTCAAAAACTAAGGTTTTTTGTGGATTTTTCTCTGCAAATATGCTTTGTAGTATTAAATTTATCAAATATATAGAATTTAAAATCAGCAAATAGCCCATCGGTGCCAGTGTTTTTTCAAAAAGAGTTCATTCACTATAAGCTTATTTTGCTCGTTTAGCGCTCAGGTATGCAAAATATCTACTCATTATAGATTTTAAAGCAGCCCCACTTGCTGACAAAATTTTTAGAAACATTATCTAAATTTACATACTAGCTTGCTGCCAAGAATTGCAAAACCGCCCATCGTGGATTTTATTAAAATACCATCTGCTGCCAAAAACATCACGAATAGATTTGTTAAATTTAAAAAAGAGAGATGGCGTAAAAATTACGCCATTAAATTTAGAGTTTGCCGCCTTCGACGACTAGAGATTCAGGATTGACACTGTCACCATAGATCGGTTTTAGTGTTGCGTCATAGTCTTTGTGGAAGAAATTTTCTTTTCCAAGCTCGATGATCTCGTTATTTAGCCACTCAAGCAAGGCTTTGTTGCCTTTTTTGACAGCTGGAGCTATCACGTCCACATCGCCAAGCGCTTCAACGCCAACGACAAAGCCAGGAGTCTCTTTCGCCCAGGCAAAAAGTAGGGCGTTATCATGCGCTAGAGCTGCACCCCTTTTATCAACTAAAGCCGCGAAAGTTTCGGTGTTTTGATCATACTTTAAAAGCTTGATATCAGGATAATTTTTTGTAAAAAATGCGTCTGCGGTTGTGCCTTTATTGACGATTAGGGTTTTACCTTTTAGCTCATCAACGCTCTTTATTACAGCACCTTCTGGGCTAACGATGCCAAGAGATACCTTCATATATGGAAGCGCAAAATCAACAACTTGCGCGCGCTCAGGCGTTTTTGTGAAATTTGCAAGCGTTATATCGACCTTGTCAGCTGTGAGCACTTCAACCCTGCCAGCAGCCTCGACTAGCTCAAATTTAACCTTGCTCTCGTCGCCTAGCAAGTCCTTTGCGATACGTTTTGCAAAATAGATGTCATAGCCTTGGTTTTTGCCGTCTTTATCGACGTAGCCAAATGGCGGCTTGTCGCTAAAAACGCCAACTCTGATATATCCACGCTCTTTGATCTTTGCGATCGTATCAGCTTGGTTTGAAGCGGCCGCTTTGTCCGCACCTTTGTCATCACCACAACCCGTTAGAAAGACGGTAGCGACTAATGCTAATAAGAAAAATTTAAATTTTCTCACTCTTTCTCCTTTGAAAAATTTAGTAAATAAGAGCGACCAAATCTCGCTCTAAACGCATTTTGAAAAACGGCAAATTATCTCTTATTTTTTCTAAAACGAGAATAAATTTAGAAATTTCTTCGCTCGCTCGCTCTTTGGATTAGTAAAAAACTCCTCTGGCTCGCTTATCTCCACGATCGCTCCAGCGTCCATAAATACGATCTTGTTAGCAACCGCTCTTGCAAAGCTCATCTCGTGAGTGACTATTAACATCGTCATGCCATCTTTGGCTAAATTTAGTATCACATCAAGCACTTCTCTAACGATCTCTGGATCAAGCGCAGCCGTAACCTCGTCAAATAGCATGATCTCAGGGTTTAAACAAAGGCTTCTAACGATTGCTATGCGCTGCTTTTGACCGCCGCTTAGCTCCTTTGGATAGGCAAATTTCTTATCAAGTAGCCCAACCTTACTTAGCCACATATCAGCGGTCTTTTCAGCCTTGGCCCTATCTCTTTTTTGCACCTTCAAAGGTCCAAGAAGGACGTTATCTATGACGTTCATATGATCAAAGAGTTCGTAGCTTTGAAAGACCATGCCAACCTTTTGGCGGATCCTTTGCCACTCTTTAAATTTAGCATCTATCACTTCGCCGTCTATGACGATCTCGCCGCTTGCGATGCTCTCAAGGCCATTAATGCATCTAAGAGTTGTGCTCTTGCCACAGCCTGATGGTCCAAGAAGCACTACTACTTCGCCACTTTTTACCTCTAGGCTTATATCCTTTAAGGCGTGAAGCTCTCCATAAAATTTATTGATTTTTTTAAGTTCTAAGATATTTTCGCTCATTTTAGCTCCATTTTTCTTCTAGTTTTTTCGATAGTTTTGAGACTGGATAGCAGATTGCAAAATATAAAAAGAATATGAGCGTGTATATCCAAAATGGCGCCATAGGATTTGTAAATACATTTCGCTCGATGATCTGCTGGCCGACTTTTACCACCTCTACAACGCCGATTAGCACGACGATAGAGGTCGTTTTTATCATACGGCTTAGTAAATTTACTGCTCCAGGCACCAGTCTTCTTGTAGCAAGCGGGATGATGACATAAAAGTAAATTTGAAATTTGCTAAGTCCTAGCGAGGCGGCTGACTCAAACTGGTGCTTTGGTATCGAGGTGATCGCCCCTCGCACGATATCCATCATCTCAAAAACGCCCCAAAGGCTAAAGACGATGAGCGAGGCGGTAAATGCCGAGATATGCAGCCCAAAAGCCTTGCTAACGCCAAAATAAAATAAAAATAGCCAGACGATCTGAGGCATGATGCGCACGATCTCGAGGCAAATTTTTAGAACAAAATAGATAAATTTGTTTTTCATGCTCATCAAAACGCCAAGTATAAGTCCGCCGATAACGGAGATGATGATCGAGATGAGCGAAATTTCAGTGCTTACCACAAGACCTTCAAGTAGTCTTAGTAAATTTTGCGTGTCAAATAATATACTAACTCCTTGCATTTCTCACCCTTTTTTCGACGTAGCTAAGCGCCAGCGAGACTGGCAAGATGATGACAAGATAGCTAATAACTAGCATAAAAAGCGCCTCATCTGTCTTGTAGTAAAGTCCGATGAGATCTTTTGCGACATAGACTAGATCAGCAAGGGCTACGATACTAACGATGCTGGTTTCTTTTAGTAAAAATATGACGTTTGCACTGATACTTGGAAGCGCCACGCTAAAGGCTTGTGGCAAGATGACATATCTTAGGAGCTGATTTTTACTAAGTGCGATGCTAAGTCCTGCTTCTATCTGCGACTTTCTCACCGCCTCAAAGCCAAGTCTAAAGCTCTCGCTCATGTAGCTGCCACCAAGAAAGCTAAGTCCAGCGACCGCACAGGTAAAGCCACTCATCGACACTCCAAGCTTTGGCAAGCCGTAGTATAAAAAGAAGAGCTGGATAAGAAGCGGTGTGTTTCTTGAAAGCTCAACATAGCAATCAACGAGCTTTGAGAGAAATTTTAGCTTGTAAAATTTCACAGCCATGCAAAAAATGCCTATCAAAATAGAAAAAACGATCCCCAAAAAGGCGATCTGGCAGGTGAGAATCCCAGCCTTTACAAAAAGGGAGTAAAATTTCTCAATAAACTCAAAATCCATAAACTTTAATCCAATCTGAAAAATGGAGTTATTTTATCCCATAATCATAAATTTAAAACTAATTAGATATGATCACGCTTTAAATTTAAGCTTACAAAAAGGATAAAATTTGATCGATCTTTTTCAGATCATCGGCTTTTTAGGGATGATTTGCATCGTGATGGGCTACTTTTTACTTCAGATCGGCCGTCTAAATAGCCGCGATCTAGCCTACCAGATAATAAATTTAGTAGGTGCGGTGCTGCTTATAATCTCACTTTTTGTGCACTTTAACCTCGGCTCATTTTTGATAGAGGTCTTTTGGATAATCATTACGATTTATGGAATTTATAAAATTTACAAGGAGAGAGCGTGAGAGCGTACGCAGAGTGGGAAGAGCAGGAGCTTTTGTTTTTATCGCTGCCACATAGTAAGAGCGACTGGGAGCCTTATTTAGAGGAGATTTTGGCGGGCTATGAGGAGCTTGTGGCTGCTGTTACGCCCTTTGAAAAGGTGGTGCTAATCTGCCCTGATGAGGCAAATTTTACTAGGTTTAAGAAATTTAAAAATGTAGAGTTTGTTAAGCTTGATACTGATGATACTTGGATCAGAGACTACGGCATGATCGACGTTTGTACCAAGGACGGCATAAAGAGCTACGACTTTAAATTTAACGCTTGGGGCGGTAAATTTAAGAGCTCAAAAGATGATGCCCTAAATTTAGAGCTAGCTAAAATTTACAAAACAAAACTTGAGCCTGTTGATATGATACTAGAGGGTGGGAGTGTCGAGTTTAACGGAGATGGCGTGCTTTTAACCACCTCAAAATGCCTGCTAAATGAAAATAGAAACAAAGCACTTAGCAAAGAGCAGATCGAAGAAAAACTAAAAAATTTATTTGGCTTAAAGCGTATCATCTGGCTTGAAAATGGCTTTATAAGAGGCGATGACACAGATAGCCACATCGACACTTTAGCGCGCTTTATCACGCCTGATATGGTAGCTTACGCAGCTTGCGATGACGAGAGTGATGAGCACTTTGATGAGCTTAAAAAGATGGAGGATGAGCTTAAAAAAACTGGCTTTAAGCTACTTGCTCTGCCACTACCAAAACCTAAATTTTATGACGGCAAAAGGCTTGGCTGCACCTATGCAAACTTTATCTTTATAAATGGCGCACTAATCGTACCAACATATAACGACGAAAACGATGAAAAGGTGCTAAATTTACTAGCCAAGGCGCTGCCAAATAGAAAGATCATCGGTGTAAATTCGCTAGTTTTTGTCCGTCAAAATGGCTCGCTTCACTGCTCAAGCCAAAATAGATACAAAAGGTCTTAGCCTTGTCAAGTCCGTTTGATTATGAGTTTAACAGCATAAATAAGCAGGAGTGCACGCAGGGCGAAAATAAGGCAGTTATCGCAGCTGGAGCATGCGCTTTTTTGCTCGCACTTGTGAAATTTGCAGCTGGGCTTTTTAGCGGCTCGGTCGCTGTGCTTGGCTCGGCGATTGACTCGATGCTTGATTTTATCGTTTCGCTTTTAAATTTATTTGCGCTTAGAAAGTCAAGAAAGCAAGCTGATGAGAAATTTAACTTTGGCTACACAAAGCTAGAGGCGTTAGCAGCGCTATTTGAGTGTATCATCATCGTCGTGGCTGCTGGATATATATTTTATGAAAGTGTTAAGAAATTTAGCGAGCCAAATTTAGAGATAGACCTTGGCTTAAGCCTTGGTGTGATGGTATTTTCGGTTGTGGTGACTCTATGTTTGGTGCTATTTTTAAACCAAATTTCTAAAAAAAGTGGCAACCTTATCATAAAAGCAGACGCGCTGCACTATAAGATCGACCTTTTTAGCAACCTTGCAGTCATCATCTCGCTGCTTATCATTAAATTTAGCGGCTTTGTGATGATAGATGCGATCTTTGGTATTGTAATAAGCGGCTACATCGCTCAAAGCGCCATAAGTCTTGGTAAAGACGCCTTTGGTGTCTTGCTAGATCACGCAGCAAGCCCTGAAGTCACAGCTGAGATCATCAAGATGATAAAGGCAAAAGAGAGGATTTCAGACTTTCACTACCTAAACACAAGACAGAGCGCAAATACCATATTTTTAACGCTGCATTTAGTTTTTGACAAAGATATCTCGCTTTACGACGCGCACGAGGTGGCTGGCTCGCTTGAAGCCGAGATAAGAGAGAAATTTAAGGAATTTTCGTGGCAGATAACCACGCATTTAGACCCATATAACGACAAAGAAGGGAGATGAGATGAAAGTAGCACTACTTCAACAAGAATTTAAAGGGACAAAAGAGGCAACCATCGCAAAGACGCTTGAGCTAATCGCCGAGGCAAAAAAAGGTGGCGCCAATCTAGTTGTCTGCCAAGAGCTGCACCAGACGCAGTACTTTTGCCAAAGCGAGGATACAAATTTCTTTGATCACGCAAATGACTGGCAAGAGGACGTCGCTTTTTGGGGCAGGGTGGCAAAAGAAAATGGCGTGGTTTTGGTCACTTCGCTCTTTGAAAAGAGGGCTGACGGACTTTATCACAACACCGCCTTTGTCTTCGAGCATGACGGCAGCGTGGCTGGCAAATACAGAAAAATGCACATCCCTGATGACCCTGGATTTTACGAGAAATTTTACTTCACGCCTGGCGACATTGGCTTTGAGCCAGTTGAGACTAGCCTTGGCAAGCTTGGCGTTTTGGTTTGTTGGGATCAGTGGTATCCAGAAGCAGCAAGGCTAATGGCGCTAAAAGGGGCGAAAATTCTCATCTATCCAACGGCTATTGGCTGGTTTGAGGGCGATAGCGAGGATGAAAAGTCAAGACAGCTTGAAGCGTGGGTGGCGGTGCAAAGAGGTCACAGCGTGGCAAATGGCTTGCCAGTGGTCGCAGTAAATCGTGTGGGCTTTGAAAAAGATGATAGCGGCGTGATGGATGGGATAAAATTTTGGGGAAATAGCTTTGTTTTCGGACCACAAGGCGAGCAGCTTTTCCGCGCAAATAGCACAGATGAGCTATGCAAGATCGTTGAGATAGATATGAAAAGAAGCGAAGAAGTGCGCAGAATTTGGCCATTTTTACGTGACCGCAGGATCGATGCCTACGCAAATATCACAAAGAGGTTTATCGACTAAATTTAGAGCTAGAATTTCTAGCTCTTAAAATTTAGAATGCTTGTAAAAGAAATATAAAATTATTCTTAAGAAAATATTTTTTTAAGCCTTGATTGTGTAGAATAGTTGCAACTTTACCAAAATGGCATAAAAATATCATATCAAAAAGATACAAAGCTAAATTTATAGAATAAAATAGCCTTAAATTTTTTGAAAGGATTTTAGATGAAAACTACTTCTTTGGCACTTGCTGGATTGCTTTTGGCAACAACACTTTCAGCAAAAGAATTTATCAGTATCGGCACTGGCGGCATGACAGGTACGTACTATCCGATAGGTGGAGCGATCTGCCGCTTGGCAAATAAAAATACAGACGTAAAATGCTCTGTTCAATCAACTGGCGGCTCAGTTTATAACGTAAATAACGTCCTTAAAAAAGAGCTTACATTTGGCTTTGTTCAAAGTGACGTCGTCTATGATAAATTTAATGGCACTGGCAAATTTGACGGAGCAAAAGATGAAAATTTACGCTCAGTAGTTGCGATCTATCCAGAGCTTCTTGCATTTGTAGTAGCAAAAGATAGCGGTCTAACAAGCGATCTCTCTTCATTTGCAGGTAAAAAATATAACGTCGGAAACCCAGGCAGCGGCAACGAAGTGAGCACACTTGAAGTCTTTAAGGCAAAAGGCTTTGACGTTTCAAAACTAGGATACCGCGGCGTTTTAACAGTTGGCGAATGCCCACACGCACTAAAAGATAAAAAGATAGATGGATATAGCTTTGTCGTTGGTCACCCAACTGCAAACATCACTGATGCAGCGACATCTTTGCCTATTGATATCCTAAACATCGAAGGCAGCGAGATCGATAACCTTCTTAAAGAAAAACCATACTTTGCAAAAGGCGTGATCCCAAAAGGCTCTTATGATGGCGTC
Organism: Campylobacter concisus; assembly: GCA_963549665.1. GTDB lineage: Bacteria > Campylobacterota > Campylobacteria > Campylobacterales > Campylobacteraceae > Campylobacter_A > Campylobacter_A concisus_BN. Next base: position 17,680 of record CAUUZE010000018.1, read on the forward strand.
GATCACGATGTAAATACTATCGGCGTAAAAGCTGTTTTAGTAACTAGCAAAGATACAAAAGATGAGGCTGTAAAAGCTGTGATAAAAGCTATCTTAGACAACTTTGATGAGTATAAAACTCTTCACCCAGCACTAAAATCAGTTAAAAAAGAAGATCTTGTTCAAGGTCTTTCAGCTCCGCTTCACCCAGCTGCAGAGGCTGCATTTAAAGAGGCTGGCATCTTAAAATGATCCATCTCCAGGGGCTTTTTGCCTCTGGATAAAATTTAAATATGCAAATTTCTTCTAAATTTATATATTTAAATTTTAAAGGAGAAAGATGAACGAAGTTAATGACAACGAAGAACAATTTGTTGAGGTAAAGACAAGAGAGATAAATAGCAATATTTACAACTATTTCATCGCATTTGCGTGTTTCTCTTGGTCAGTTTTTCAGCTTTATATAGCGTATTTCCCACTAAATACTAACATTTCACGCTCTATTCACCTAGCTTTTGCGGTTGGGCTTGTATTTTTGCTCTATCCAGTCACTTTTCATAAAAAGGCTCACTCAAGTTTGCCATTTTACGACCTAGTTTTTTGCGTGGTAGGCGTTGTTGCCGTGCTTTATCCAGCGGTTTATTTTTACGAGCTAGCTGATAGGACAGGGGACTACATCACTCAAGATATCGTCATATCGTTTTTAGCGATCATCGTCTTGCTTGAAGCTGGCAGACGTGTCATGGGACCAGCGCTTCCAATCATTTGTATATTATTTTTGATATATGATCACTTTGGCCCTTATATGCCAGACATCATCGCTCACCAAGGCGCTAGCTTTGAAAAGATCGCAGGACACATGTTCTTGACAACCGAGGGTGTCTTTGGCGTGCCTATTGGCGTTAGTGTTAGCTTTATCTACCTTTTTGTTCTTTTTGGTTCATTGTTGGAGCGAGCAGGCGCTGGACAATACTTTATAAATTTAGCCTTCTCACTTCTTGGCAAATATAGAGGTGGCCCAGCTAAGGCTTCAGTCATCGCAAGTGGCCTAACTGGCATGGTTTCAGGTAGCTCAACAGCAAACGTCGTAACCGTTGGTACATTTACCATTCCGCTTATGAAAAAAGCTGGTCTTTCACGCACAAAAGCTGGAGCCATCGAGGTCGCTGCTGGCGTAAATGGACAGCTCATGCCTCCTATCATGGGTGCGGCTGCTTTTATCATCGCTGAGTTTTTGGGTATGACATATACAAATGTCATGATGGCAGCGGTTATCCCAGCATTTGCTTGTTATTTGTCACTATTTTTCATCGTGCATTTAGAGAGTGTTAAACTTGGACTAAAAGGCATAAATCAGAGCGAATTTCACTCAAGATTTAAAATTTTCGTTAGCGGTCTTCACTATATAACGCCTATTTTGATCTTGCTTTATACACTTTTAATCGCAAAAGAGTCAGCCATAGCTGCAGCGTTTAATGCGATAGGATTTTTATTTTTGATAATGATCTTTCAAGAGCCAACTAAAAAGCTTGCTTCAGGCGAAAAAGTAGGGGTAAGCGACGTGTTACTTGGTTTTGAGGATATATTTTGGGCGATGGTCGCAGCTGCAAAGAGCATGACTACAATAGCCATCGCAACAGCGCTTGCTGGCATCATCGTGGGCTCTATCTCGCTTACTGGCCTTGGCCAGGTGCTCTCTGATCTAGTCGAGCTTTTAGCAGGTGATAACATCATGATGATCCTAGTTTTAACAGCTCTTATGTCGCTTATCCTTGGTATGGGTCTTCCAACGACAGCAAACTACATCGTCGTCTCAAGCCTTGTTGCGCCAGTTATCTTGTTTTTAGCGCATAAAAATGGCTTCTTAATCCCTGCTATAGCCGTGCATCTTTTTGTATTTTACTTTGGAATTTTAGCCGATGATACGCCACCAGTTGGCATCGCAGCCTACGCGGCAGCTGGCATCGCTAAAGCAAATCCAATAACTGTTGGCGTGCAAGGGTTCTTTTACGATCTAAGAACGGCTATCTTGCCATTTGCTTTTTTCTTTAACAACAAACTTATGCTTATTGAGAGCATAAATACGAGCGATCCGCTTGATTCAAAAGGGATAGTCTGGATGAGCAATCCGCTTGAAATTTTGCTCGTCTTTGGCATGGCGATCGTGGGAATGTTTGCCTTTTCTAGCTTACTGCAGGGCTACTACGTCACAAAGCTTAGGATTTGGGAGAGGTTGCTACTTATCCCTGTCGTGCCTCTAGCCCTTGTGCCAAATATCTGCGTGAAATTTGGTCTAATGCCAAACGAATACACAGCCTACATCGTGGCAGCGGCTCTTTATGGCTTTGTCTTTATGACTCAGTGGGGCATAAAAGATAAACCGCTTGATCAAATAAGAGCGATTTAACATTAGGCAAGAGCTCTCTTGCCTAAACTTTTAAATTTGTCTATAAATTTCTAGTGATTTTATAAAAAAGTGAGAATTTAGGCTTTAAAAGCCTAAAGATCAAAGTTGTTTTGAGCGTTTTAGATCGCCTGCAAACTCGCAAGACATCTTATCTTTTAGCTTGCAGCCTTTTTCTAAGAAGGTGTAAGCCTCTTTAAATTTCTTAGCTTCTATTAGTATCGAGCCTATCATGCCGCAAGAGTAGCCGTCGTTTTGCTCGCAAGCTTTGTTAAAAAGCTCTCTTGCCTTTTGTGGATCGTTATCTAGATAAATTCCACCAGCTGCTGAACAACCCTCTTTTTCGCCACCTTGGCAAGCTTTGTTGTAAAACTCTAACGCTTTGCTGCTATCTGGCACGTCAGTTTTGCCAAGCTGATAGATCGCACCTGCTTTTGCGCATGATCTTGCGTCATTTGCCGCGCAACCTGCTTCAAATTTAGACAAAGCCTCAGTGAAATTTGAGTCAGCATAAGCTTTCAAGCCATCTTCAAAGTCGCCTGCTAGAGCGCAAGCTGCAAGAAGCGAGATAAAAATCATTTTTTTCATCAAATTTTCCTTTTGTAAAGTAATGTGCAATTTTAACATATTAAATTTACACTTACTTGATGAAAAATAATTACGATTTTAAAATTTGCTCTTGCTCTTTGTAATCAGGCATGATGGCTTCTATAAATTTATAAAAACTGCTTTGATGATGCGGATAGAGCAGGTGAGTAAGCTCGTGAAGCACGACGTATCGCACGGCAGAGAGTGGCTTTTCTATAAGCCTTAGGCTTAAGTTTATATAGCCTTTTTTGTGGTTGCAGCTGCCCCAGCGAGTTTTGCTATCTCTTATGACGATGCGACTAACTGGCTTATTGATATGAGGCTGATAGTAGCTTACAAGCTCTAAAAATAGCTCTTTTGCTCTTGCTTTTTTAAAGCGCTCAAGTGCCTTTAAATTTGGCGTTATGATAAATTTATCTTCAAAAAATGGCACCTTTGCGCTCTCATCAAATTTGATCTTATAAATTTGCCCAAGAAATTTCATCTCATCATCTTTTGGCAAATTTAAAAGAGCTTTTTTGTAAGCATTTTCAAGCCAAATTCTGTGCGTCTCAAGAAAGCTAAGAGCCATCTTTTGCGTGCTGTAAAATGGCATAGAAAGCGTGATCTTAGCGTCCTTGCCAACTCTTAGGCGCATAGCCTTTACATTTGTTTTAAAATTTACTAAGACGCTTAGACCATAAAAGTCTAAATTTACGCTCTTTTGCCTCAAACTAGGCGTTTTTCTTGCCACTTTTTGCTTCTCCAGCGCCATGTATTTGCAAGGCCTCTTAGCCACTCATCAGCGCAAAATCCTATCCAAACGCCAACGATGCCCCAGCCAAGGTGTATGCCCAGAAAATATCCAAGCGGCAGCGAAAGCCCCCACATAAAGATAAGCCCAGTCGCTAGCGGGAATTTCGCGTCGCCACTTGCACGAAGGGCATTTACGATGACGATGTTAAAGGTTCTGCCAGCTTCTAGCACGATCGAGAGGGTAAAGAGTGGTAGCATTATCTTGCGCAAGCCCTCATCTAAATTTAGTGCGTCCATGATCTTGTACTTTAAGGCATAGGCGATCAAAACGACGACGAGCGTGATAAAAATGCCAAGCCACAAGGCTTTAAAAGTTCTTGTATAGGCCTCGTTAAACTCGCTAGCTCCCACTAAATGCCCCACGATGACCTCGTTTGCCACGCTGATACTTGCGCCACAAAGCAGGATGAGAAGCGTGATCTGAAAGTAGATAGTTTGCACGCTAAGAGTTGCCTCGCCCATGCTCGCGATAAAGCCAAATGCGACCATGTATTGCGCCATCCAGAGTAAATTTTCGCCAGCGCTTGGCAAGCCAACTGAGAGTATTTTCTTTAAAATTCCAAACGGCACGACAAGCAGTTTGCTAAGATAAATTCTAACTTTTGCCACGCGTATGAGCATGTAAAGTAGGACAAAAAGGCCTATTAGTCTGCCCACAAATGTCGAGATAGCAACACCTTGCAGGCCTAAATTTGGCAGATCAAACCAGCCAAAAAGAGCGATGGCGTTGCCAAAGATGGTGATGATGTTCATCAAAACCGAAGTTAGCATCACAGCAGTTGCTAGATTATAGACGCGAAGCACCGCAGCTAGCACCATGCCGATGCCATCAAATAGCAATGCAAAGCCAAGGATGTGAAGGTATGAGAAGCTATCGTTTATGAGATCACTTGGCACGTTTAGTAAATTTAAGATGTTGTAGCCAAAGACGTAGATGATGATGGCTGAAAAGATGCCAAAGACCGTATTTGACGTGATGCTTGCGTGTATGACGCTTGAAGCTAGCTCGTTTTGCTTTGCTCCAAGTGCTTGTGCGACGACGACTGAGCAGCCCATGCTTAAAAAGTTAAAAATGGTCATAAAAAGATCCATCACTTGATTGCCAGCACCCATGGCGCCAACTAGATGCACGCTCACTTTTGTCACCATGTAGGTGTTTATGATAAGCGTTATAAAGTGCAAAAACATATCTAAAAATATAGGGACGACCAGCTTTTTCATAGAAAGATTCATAAATTTCTCCTTTTTTAAATTTTGGGCGATTATAGCCAAATTAGGTTTTAGCTCCCTTTTGATATAATCCAAAAAATTTAAAATTTGAGAGAAAAATGGCATTAATCGACCTAATAGACGTAAGTAAAAAATTTGGCGCAAATGAAATTTTAAACAGCGTAAGTCTTAGCGTAAATGAAAATGAAAAGATAGCGATCATCGGCAAAAATGGCAGCGGCAAGAGCACGCTTATGAAGATCATCTCTGGCGAGGTGGCAGCAGATAGCGGCAGACGCATAGTTCAGAGCTTGATAAGCGTCGAGATGCTAGCGCAAAATCCAAATTTTAACGCCACTTTTAGCGTAAGAGATGCGCTAAATAACGAGCTAAAAGAGATATTTGACGCGATAAGCGACTATGAAAAAAGTGGCGTCTTGCTAGCAAATGATCCAGAGAACAAAGAAATTTTAAAAGAACAAGAGAGGCTTTTAAAATTTATAGAGGCAAAAGATGGCTGGAATATCGAGCACAAGATCGAGCGAATTTTGCAAGAATTTAAGCTAAAAGAGTATGAAAATAGACCCATTTGCTCGCTAAGCGGTGGCGAGATCAGGCGTGTGGCACTGGGCGCGCTCATCCTTAAAAAGCCAGATGTGCTTTTGCTTGATGAGCCTACAAACCATCTTGATGTCTATATGGTCAAATTTCTTGAAGATATGCTGAAAAGCTCAAATCAAAGCATAGTTTTTATAAGCCACGATAGGTATTTTATAGATGCACTGGCAACTAGGTGCGTTGAGGTCGAGGATGCAAGCTTAAAAAATTTCGAGGGCGGATATGCAAACTATCTAACCAAAAAAGAGGAAATTTTAGCAAGCCTTGCAAAGTCGCACGAGACGCTGCTAAAGCAGCTAAAGGCTGAAGAGGAGTGGCTAAGGCGCGGCGTAAAAGCTAGACTAAAGCGAAACGAGGGCAGAAAAGAGCGGGTGCTCGCCATGCGCGAGGAGGCTAAGAAAAACCCAGGTGTGATAAGGCGCGTGAGGCTAGAACTTGAGCGAGCGAGTAAAAATTTCAACCAAGTTCAGAGCCAAAACCGCAAAAAAATGCTCTTTGAGTTTAAAAATTTAAGCAAAAGCATAGACGGCAAGGTGCTTTTTGAAAAATTTGACGCAAGAATCTTGCAGGGCGAGAGGATCGCCATAGTTGGACGAAACGGCAGTGGCAAAAGCACGCTACTTAAAATTTTGCTAGGACTTGAAAAGCCAAGTAGCGGCGAGATAAAAAGAGGCGAGGTGAGTATCGGTTACTTTGACCAAGCTAGAAATGTCCTTGATGATGAGAAGAGCCTTATAGAGACATTTTGCCCAAATGGCGGCGATCACGTGCTGGTGCGTGGGCGAAATATGCACGTTTATGGCTATCTTAAAAATTTCCTCTTTCCAAAGGAATTTCTAGATAAAAAGATAGGCGTTTTAAGTGGCGGCGAGAAAAACCGCGTCGCGCTTGCGATGCTTTTTACCAAAACTTACGATGTGCTGGTGCTTGACGAGCCGACAAACGACCTTGATATCGCAACTATCAACATCTTAGAAGACTACTTGCAAAGCTTTGAAGGGGCTATCTTGCTAGTTAGCCACGATAGATATTTTGTCGATAAGATGGCAAATAAGCTTTGGGCGTTTGAGGGGACAAAGATAAATGTCTTGCACGAGGAGTATAGCGTCTATTTGGAGCTTGAAGATGAGATGAAAGAGCTTGATAAATTTGAAAAAGAGCTAGCAAATAGCCAAAATGAAGCCAAGCAAAAGAGTAAATCTGGCGCAAAACTAAGCTACAAACAAACGCAAATTTTAAACACATATCCAGATAAAATTTCAGCCCTTGAGGCAAGAGTGGCTGAGCTAAATGAGGGGCTTAGCGATCCAAAAATTTATCAAGAAGTGGGGCTAACCAAGCTTTATGAAGAGCTAGAAAGTGCAAAAGCTGAGCTTGAAAGCCTAGAAAATGACTATTTTGAAGTGCTTGAGATCGCCGAGGAGCTAGAGTAGCTTGAAAAAGATCGGTAGGATAAGCGCGCTAAATACGAGAGTTGTTAGGCAAAATTCCGTTGTAAGCCTTAGCATTATCGTTGATAAGATGAGGTTTAGTGAGACATTTTCGCCTAAAATATATAAATATGAAGTAGGCGATCTAGTCCAGATAAAATATAAAAAGGTTGGATTTTTAAATAAGATAGAGACAATTAGACTAATAGCAAAAAACAGCGAAGAGTCAGGGCTTTTGGCAAGGATAGAAAATTTATTCTTTTTGCTTGTTGCCTTGTATCTTTGTTTTATTTCTTTGTGGGTTATTTATTATGGGATCACGTTGGAATTTAGCATTTATAGGCTTTTTGTTACATTAGCAGCCGCTTGTTTTCTATTTTGGATGGGTAAATCTGCATATTATAGGTTTTTGATTTTTAGATATTTTATATTTGGATAGAACTTTGAAATTTAAATGTATGAAAGGTTTTTGCGACTTGATGAGGTCGCTAAATTTGTTTGAAACGAGGCTAAAATGCTAAAAAAACATCCGCTAATCTCTGTAATAATCGCCATTGTTGTGATATTTTTTGCTACCTACTTTTTTATCTTTGGGTTAGTTTCTATTTTAGATGACGACATTGGCGATAGTAAAGAGCTAAATAATAGCTTTTTTTACGTCAAAGACGACAAGGTCTATGCCTTGGTGCCAAGTGGCGGTAAATTTGAGTTAATAGGCGTGAAAGCCAGTAAATTTAGATACATTGACACCGGCAAATACGACAACAGAAATGTTGGCGCTAGCGATAAGGCGGTATATTGTGGCAATCTCGTGATGAGCGGGCTTGATCCAAATGGCGTTAGAGCGCTTGGCAATGGCTATTTTGGCGATGGCAAGATAACATATTTTTGCGATAGCGAAAGCGAGACGAACCTTGAAATATCCGCACTTAAAGAGTTTTGGGACATATTCTCACATAAAATGTTTAATACCCCTAAAGCGCAAACTCATATCTATAAATTTAGGCAGGTTGATAACGCTAATTTAGCTGCGATCTTGGGCTTTGGCTATGCAAGCGACGGAGTAAAGGTCTATCATGAGGGCAAAGAGCTAGAGGGCGCAAATGCCAGCAAAATGCGATATATCGAGCAGGCATCTGGCAGAAAGAGCGTGCATTTTACGACTGACGGAGAAAATGTCTATTATGACAGCACAAAACTAGGGATCAAATTTAGCCCACAAATGCGTGATATCGGCGAGATATGGCGCATTCACTATCTTTATGAGCCAAATTCTGGCATGGTCTATGCAAACAACCATGAATTTGACCCAAAATTTGCCCCATACGAGCCACTTTTTAACCTAAAAGATGAGCACTCCTATCACGCTCTTTTTCGCGGTAAAGGCGGTATCTATCACTGGGAGCGAAAGTGGCAGTGGTATAACAGCATAGATGAGGGCGAGTTTGTAAGGGACGGAGATGATCCATTTAAAGGCGAGATAACGCCGCTATATGGCGACGTGGTGATAAGTGATGGCAAGACATATTTTTTAAAAACCTATGAAATTTGGCACAACACAAAACAAAACCACAGCCTAAGCTCACGCCACACGTGTATCGTAAGGCTTGATACAAAAGAGCAGTGGCGAAAGATCGGCTTTGTAAGAAACGATGGCTACGGAGCGGTCTATGCAAATGGCGATAAGACATATTATTTTGATAACGTCGGCTACGGCTGGCGTTTTAACAGCAGCATTTATGATATAAACGACCTTGGCGTGGTTGAAATCCTCACTCGTCCTTATGACTCAAATGTTGAGAATTTAAAACTTGATGAGATAGTAAAAATGGTAGATCAAGGCGCTATGGTGCCAGCTGAGGGCGAGGTGATGATCGATGCGATAAGCGACTTTGATGATTACTCACAAAAATATGCCTACTGGATATTTTTAGCCATCGCATTTGTGCTCTCGGTGGTTGGCGCTATTTTTAAAAACAAAAAGCAAAAAAGCGAGCTTAAAAAAAGGATAGATGACTATAGATAATGAGAAAAATTACTATTAGGTTTGTTTATTTTTTAGTTATATTGACGCTATTTTTTGTTTTGGCGATGCTTTATCTATGGCATGAAGGCGAGTATCAAAGAGGCTTTGCAAACATTGATAATAGCGAGTTTTACCGCTCGCCTGAGGGTAAAATTTACGTTCAAATTTCAGGTAGCGGCAAGTATGAGCTAAAAGGAGTTGATGAGGCTAGTTTTAGGGTCTTAAAGCTAAAACACGCATACGACTACTCAAATGTGGCAGCTGATAAAAATCATGTCTATTGCGCTAGGGAAATTTTGCCTGGTCTTGATCCAAAAAGCACAAAAGTGCTTGGCAATGGCTATCTAAGTGATGGCAAGATAAGCTATTATTGCGCTACTAGAAGCGAGAAAGAGGCGGAATTTAGCGAATTTAGCGCCATTATGAAAAACCTTGCTCACACCTTTATCAAAAGCTACGATGATAGCCCTTATTTTTATAGGACAAAAAGGGTTGAAAGCACAAATTTAGAGCCTATATTTGACGCTGGCTTTGCAAGAGATGGTGGCACGCTTTACTACAAGGGCGAAAAGCTTGACGCGCAGCCTAGTGAGCTAAGATACATCACGGCAGAAAGCGGCGCTGCTAGCGGATATTACACAGACGGCAAAAGCTTGTTTATGGGCTTTTATAGGCTTGATACAAGATATTCAGATGAGACGCGCCGGATATGCTACGATGCTAAGCATGATATAGAATATCTTTTTGAGCCAAAAAGTGGGGCGGCGTTTGCAAATGAGCGTAAATTTAGCGCTCAAAATATGCCTTATAGCGCCATTTATAGCGTGGATAACGTGCACTCTTTTTGGCCTCTTTTTGCCAGTAAAGATGGAATTTACTTTTGGGATAGCACGAAAGACGAGCAGGCTAAAATTTCAGACTACCAGCTAAAAGGCGAGCTAAAAAGGCTCTATGCTGATGTTTTTGTAGATGAGAGTTCAGCGTATTTTTTACAGCAAGGCGAAGAGTGGCGGCGCTCAAAGCACGGCAGGCACTTAGAGGCGCAAACAGTCTCTTTATATAAATTTGCTCCAAGCTTATCTTGGCGTGAGATAGGGCTGGTAAAAGATGGCGAGTATGGCGCGGTCTATGCAAACGGCGAGAAGGTCTATTTTTTTAGCAGTATAAAGCCATTTTATGGCATTAGACATAGCGTTTATGAGGTGGCAGATCTTAGCGTCATAGAAATTTTAACAAGGCCGTCTAAAGAGCTTAGCGCAAAAGATATCAGCCAGATGATAAAGCGCGGTGAGCTAGTGGAGGCAAGCGGCGAAGAGGTCGCAAGATCTAGGATAGAATTTGACTCGCCAAAGATCATCTTGTATATCACATTTGGCATCGCTTTTTTCGTCATAGTGCTAACAACTCTTGCAAAACCAAAGAGAGATAAAAACGATTTGAGATAAATTTCAAAGTGGCTATTTTTGGTGGCTGAAGCTTAAAATTTCATAAAAAATTTAAAGAGAAAATTTGATCTATTTACTCTTTTTTGTTATTTTAAGGCAAAACTGAAATTTATAAAAAGGAGAAAAATGTTTAAATTTCAAAGGTCAAAATTTAATAATTCAGTATTTATCCCATCGCTTGTTATTATATTTTTAATAGCGGCATTTGCAGCGATATTTCCAAATTTCTCAAATGAGTTTTTTAAGGGTATGCAAAACTACATCGCGGCCAAATTTGGCTGGTTTTATATCCTAGTCGTTGCCGTCATACTGCTAAGCGTCATCATTCTTGGCTTTAGTAAGCTTGGCGAGATCAAGCTAGGAGCTGATCACGTAAAGCCAGAGCACAAAAATATCTCGTGGTTTTCTATGCTTTTTGCCGCTGGCATGGGCATAGGTCTAGTATTTTTTGGTGTGGCCGAGCCGCTCATGCACTATCTAAACCCACCAGTTGGCGACGCGCAAACTATCGCAGCACAAAAGCTTGCGTTGAATATCACATTTTTTCACTGGGGCATGAGCGCATGGTCAGTTTATGCTATCGTAGCGCTAATTCTAGCCTTTTTCTCGTATAGACACGGCTTGCCACTAACGCTTAGATCGGCGTTTTATCCGATCATCGGAGATAAAATTTATGGCAAGATAGGCAACGCTATCGATACATTTGCCGTTGTGGCGACGCTTTTTGGCGTGGCGACGTCGCTGGGATACGGCGTACTTCAGGTAAATGCTGGCCTTACGCACGTTTTTGGGCTGCCAACCATGCATATCACGCTTTTAATAGTGCTTTGTTTTGCAGCTACCATCTCAGCGGCAAGTGGCGTGGATAAGGGCATTAAGATCTTATCAAACGCAAACATCGCGCTAGCTATATGTTTTATGTTTTTGATACTATTTTTAGGCGATACGACGCAGCTTTTAAAGTCGTTTGTACAAAACAGCGGCGACTACGTCTCTACGCTCATTTCAAACACATTTAACCTCTACGCCTACGAGAAGCAAAATGATAGCTGGCTTGGCGGTTGGACGCTGCTATACTGGTCTTGGTGGCTCTCTTGGTCGCCATTTGTGGGGCTATTCATCGCTAAAATTTCAAAAGGCAGAACGATAAGAGAATTCGTTATAGGCGTGCTTTTAGTGCCGACTGGCTTTACCTTTGCTTGGATGAGCTTCTTTGGCAACTCGGCGATCTCACTCGTGCAAAATGGCTTTAGCCAGCTAGCAACGACCGTAAATTCTGACTCAGCCTCAGCGCTATTTATGTTTTTAGAGAAATTTAGCTTCTCAGGCGTGCTAAGCGTGATCGCAGTCTTTATGATCGTCATATTTTTCGTCACTTCTGCTGACTCAGCAGCGATCGTTATGAACATGCTTTGCTCAAACGGCAAAGACGATACGCCAGTTTGGCAAAAGGTCTTTTGGGGCGTTACAGTGGGCGTCGTGGCAGCATTTTTGATGCTAGCTGGTGGTCTTGGCTCACTTCAGGCACTTACGATCACCACAGCACTGCCATTTTCCATAGTGCTACTTGGCGCCATTTATGGGCTATTTAAGGCGTTACGTGTGGATCTAACCAAAAAAGAGACAAATAACTTTAGCAACATGCCCATTAGTGATCTTTCAAAGCCGTGGCAAGAGCGCCTAAGTGCGATCATTACGCTGCCAGGCAAGAAAGATGGCAAGAAATTTTTAAACGAAGTCGTGCTAAAAGCGTTTAACGAGCTAAAAGAGGAATTTGCCAAAAACGGCCTTGAAGCAAAGGTCACAAAT
>CAUUZE010000019.1:0-28532 GCA_963549665.1 Campylobacter concisus
AGAAGTAATTGATGATCAAAGGGGCGGTAAATTTAACGAAGATGTTAAAGGTGGCTTAACAAATGATAGCACACCTACATTTAAAGGCACAGCAAAACCAGGTACGACTATCACTCTTAAAAATGGTAATGATGTTATCGCTGATAATATCCCTGTAAAAACTGATGGTAGCTGGGAATTTACTATAAAAACTCCACTTGCTCAGGGTGATTACAGTATAACAGCAACTGCAAAAAATGCAGCTGGTAAAGTAAGCGCTCCTTCAGATGCTGCAACTATCAAGATCGATCTTCACTCTGATGAACCAGTCATCACTGAGATCATTGATAATGTGGCTGGTGGTGTAGTAAATGGCGATGTTAAAGGTGGCTTAACAAACGACAACACTCCAACTCTAAAAGGCACAGCTGAGCCATTTGCGACTGTTGAGATCAAGATTGATGGTAGAGGTAGTTATAGATTTGAGAATGGTGAAGTTATCAGCAACTGGACTGCAGTAGCTGATAAAGATGGTAACTGGGAATTTACAACACCTAAACTAAGCGATGGACACCATAACTTTGAAGCTCAAGCGACCGACGTAGCTGGCAATAACAGCCAACCTTCTGCTCTAGTAAGCATAGATGTTGATACTCATATCGATGCTCCAGTCATCACCGCAGTAACAGATAACTGGTGGGGTGGTGTTGAAAATGATGGAAATATACTTGGTGTAAATGACGGCTTTACAAATGATACTACACCGACATTTAAAGGCAAAGCTGAGGCTGGCTCAACTATCGTTCTTAAAAATGGTAACGATATTATCGCTGAAAAAGTTGTTGTAGATAGTGATGGCAATTGGGAATTTACTCCAAAATCTCCACTTGCTGAGGGTGAGTACAATGTAGTAGCTATCGCAACTGATAAAGCTGGTAATGTTAGCGATCCATCAAATGTCGCAACTGTAAATGTTGATACAAGCACTACACAGCCAGTTATAACTGAGATCATCGATGATGTTGCTGGTGGTGTTGTAGGTAATGTTAAAAATGCTCTTACAAATGACAACTTGCCAACACTAAAAGGTACAGCTGAGGCATTCTCAACCGTTAAGATAATAGTAGATGATAAACTAGTATTTAAAGATGGCAAAGAAGTAACAGTTACAGCTGATAAAGATGGCAACTGGGAATATACATTTGAGGCAAATTTAAAATGGGGTGGCGAAGTACATGCTGCACTAGAAGATGGAGTACATACTCTTAAAGTTCAAACAACCGATAGAGCAGGCAATAGAAGTGCTGTATCAGAGTGGTCAAGTGTAGATGTTGATACAACTATCGGCGTTCCAACAGTTAAGATAACAACTGATACAAATAGCGATAAGAAGATAGATATAAATGATGCTTCAGCTCTAAAAGATGGCAAGCTTAAATGGGTTATCGACATCCCAGAAAATACTGTAAAAGCAGGCGATAGGGTTCAAATTCTTGGAAGCGACGCTAAAACTTGGACAGATATCTTTAAAGTAACTGCGCAAGATATAGCTAAAGGCTTTATAGAAAGAGATGAATTTAGCATCGATATGCCAAAATCAAGAGGCTTCCAAACCCCATCTTATAGACTAGTTGATGATGCAGGCAATGTAAGTGAAGGTTCTATGGATGCAGTAAAAATAGTAGGTTTTGCTCCAAAAGCTCCAACTATCATAGCAGTTCTAGATAACGAGTATGGTATAGATCCAAAGGACCCAATCAGCATAAATGCTGGAGATACAACTGGTAATGTCTTGGAAGGAGTTATAGCTATAACAAACGACAATACCCCTACGTTAATGGGTAAAGCTGAAGCTGGTACAACCATCACTCTTAAAAAAGGCAATACTGTAATCGCTGATAATATCCCAGTGGATGCTAACGGTAGTTGGCATTATGAACCAGAGGAGAATTCTCCATGGGCTGATGGCGACTATAAGATCACAGCAATTGCTAAAAATATCTTTGGCAAAGAGAGTGAGTCTTCAAGTCCAATTACTGTAACAGTTGATACTACAGGGCCTGAGGTAACTTTGACAAGTATCGAAGATAGTGTAAAAACCAACGATGTTGTTGATTTTACAGGAAACGTTAAAGACAAGGTTACAAATGACAATACTCCACTTCTAAAAGGCACAGCAGAGGCTGGATCTGTAATCATCATAAAATATGGTGAGCATCATGAGAATGAGGTTACCACTAAAGCTGATAAAAATGGTCATTGGGAATACAAGATCACTAATCCTCTTAGCGATGGTGAGCATATAATTTCATACCAAGCAGTAGATAAAGCTGGTAACACTAGCCTTGAATATGTAGCTAATGTAACAGTTGATACTAAGATAGCAGATACGAAAGTTGAGTTTATTGAAGATACAGACAATGACGGTAAATTTAGCTGGAAAGAAAATATAGAAAATCCTAATATCGGACGCATGGCTTGGAAAGCTCTTATACCAAATGATGGAAGCATAAAAGCTGGTGACACATTCAACTATAGATGGGGTGCAAGCGATAGTTGGCATAATCGTACTATAACTCAAGCAGATATCGATAGAGGCTATATCGGAGAGAAAGTACAAAATCAATACGAGCAAGGCCAACCAAATGCAGGCAAACCTTTAGCGTTTGGAGCAAATGCTAATGGACGTGTATATGAAGCTGAAGCATACTTTAGTGATGCAGCTGGCAATAAAGGTGCTAAGGGTAGCGACAAAATAGTGTTTGATTTTAGTGATTCTGAAACCGGTGCTAAAACTGTTAACGTTAAGATTACTTCAATAGATGACAATGTGCCTGGTTGGAATGGCAAAACTGGAAATATTATCACAAATGAAGCTGCGCATATTGCAGGCTTGACAAATGATAACACTCCAACCATAAGTGGAACAACAGAGGCTGGTGCTATTGTAAAAGTGTCTATAGTTAATAGTAAAACACATAAAGTTTGGGAGAGCGATGTTAAAGCTAATGAAAACGGCGAGTGGAGCATTACAACTGGAAATATCGCAGATGGTAAGTACTCTGTTGTAGCAGTGGCTACTGATAAGTCAGGTGTTGCATCAAGCCCATATACTGTTTCAGGTCTTGAGATAGATACAACAGTAGCAAAACCAAATATTTGGGTGGCTGAAGATAGAAATCATGACGGATTTTACGATAATGCTGAATATTATAATCCTGCAAATGGAAAAGGTGATATAACATTTGTTGTTGAAGTTCCAAAAGATGGTTCTGTAAAAGTTGGTGATACATTCCATTATACGCTTAATACCGACTATAAAGGATGGAGTAGTATAAATGGATATGGAGAAAATATAACAATAAGTCAAGCCGATATAGACAACGGAAGCTTTAGTCGTGTAGTCACTCTTTGCAAGGATAATCAACACTTTGATTTGCGTCATGATGGAGCTACTGTATCAATGAAAGGTCAGTTCAAAGATCTAGCTGGTAATGCACTTGCTGATGAAACATCAGTAAAATTTGACTTAACTAAAGTCTACGGCGGTAAAGCAAGAAGCACTAGAAGCTTGCCAGATGATATCTTAGACAATGATAGTGTTGATCTAAGCAATGCTGCTCATATAAATGAGCCAAAAGCTGAGCTAAATGTTCTAAATAACAATAAAATAGGCGTTAGCGCAAATGATCTTTTAGAAACACCAAAAGATCATATCATGAGTGAAGGTAAGTCAGAAGCTAAACCTTCTTATGCTACTGCAAGCTCACATGCTGGCGAAGAAAATATAGCTACAACTCATCCTATCCAAATCGAAGAGAAAGTAGAAAGCCACTTCTAATTTCTTATAAGCAGGGCGGATAAAGTCTGCCTTGCTTCGAATTTGTTTGCGGTGAAGGGAGTTTGTATGCAAAGCGAGAAGACAAAAAATTTACTCGATGAAGTAAATGAAACAATAGATTTTATATTTAGAACCTGTAACAGAAATGGCGGCACGAAGAAGGCTTTAGAAGATAAAAAGCTAAGTAGAGAAATTTTAAAAGATAAATTTAAATCGATCTTTTCAAAATTTGGCCAGATAGATGAGGCTAGTTTTAAGAGTGCGATCCTCGCAAATGAGGAAGCAAAAGAGCTAAACGAGATAGCGATGGCTCTTGAGATAGACGAAGATGTAAGCTTGCTAGAGCTAGAGCGAGCGATAAATTTTGACCTAACTAGCGTCAAAGAAGAAATTTATAAATTTCAACATAATAACTAATACACTTCGGTGTGAGAGGGGGTCTCACACCAAAATTTAATAACTAAACACTTCTGGATCGATAACCATCGCTCTATAAGCGACATCATCTCTTGATGCAGAATCCACATCCATTTCAAATTTTATATCATTTGTCTTTGGGTCGATCTCGACTAAGACCATCTTGATAGTCTTGTCAGGGCGCAGTAAATTTACATTTGAGCTTGAGATAAAGTAGGTGCTTTTATCCTTTTGCCACTCGACGTTGCTAGTGACTGCACTATAAAAGTCAAATCCACGCTCCTTGCCAAACTGCCAAGTCTGCTCAACCGTGCCCTTTTTCTCATCTATCTTATACTCAACCGCACGGGAGTATTTGTCCTCTTTAAAGGCTGGCTGCTCCATGCCTCTAGCATCGCCATTGTCAAAGACGCTTAGATGTTTTACGCTGCCTTTGTTGTCATATCTTGGTGTTAGCCACGCAGTGTGCTGAGTCCAAGACCAGTCAAATTCGCCCTCGCATTTTGAGTTTTCGCATTTTATCTTATTGCCGTTGCTATCGACTGGAGTAAGCACTTTTGCTTTAAACTCTTCACTCCAGCCTTCCGGACTTGCTAGTATCCATTTTACCTTTTTGTCGCGGCCGATTTTGACGACACCTTGGTGGCGAAGTGAGAGAATGATGCTATCGTCGCTCTCATCGTATGAGATAGAATTTACATGCGCCCAGTTTCTGCCTGTGCCAGTGGAGGTGACATCGCCAAATGGCTGATCGTCGCTTATCTTGATCTCTTTTGCGTCCATATCGATGTTTAGGCAAACAGCCCTAGCATCAAGCGCCTTTATGAGGTTGCTGCGATATACGTTGTTGCCAAAAATTTCGTTTAGATCCCACTCTTCTACCACCTTGCCGGTGTTATCGACCTCGATGATGTGGTCTCTTATGGTGTGAGAAATTTTGCCATTTTTGTGGTGGTAGTTGTATTTTGCTACTCTAAGAAGCGCGTGATCATCTTTTAGTGGCATCACCTCGTGGCTTAGATCGATGTAGCCTCTAGGTAGTGGGCGGTTGTAAATTTCTTTTCCCATTAGATCATATCTAAGATATCTTTGAGCCATGCCAAAGCTGATGTCGCCGTTTTTGAGCTGATGAAAGCCCATCATCATGCCTCCATCCATCACTCTTCTCTCGCTGCGGTCGTAAAATTTCTGATAGTCAAGATACCATCTGACCTCACCCTTGGTATCTACGATGTAGTTTTCGGTAAAGTCGTTCCAGCTAGCAGCTCCGCCATTTTTCCAATCAAGCGGTTTATAGACGCTTGTTATTGTGTTGTTTATGAGATAGAGCCTGTTTTTAAAGGCAGGATCGACCTTTTTGACGCGAGTTTTTTGCATGTGTGAGAACCTAAAATCACGGCTATATGTGACGATAGGTTGGGCGTAAATTTTATATGTCTCAACCTTTTTAGCTCCGTTAAATGTGTAGCTAAGCACGACCTCGTTTAGATAGTCAGGATAAAGTCCCCAAATAGGCACGCCATCATGCGTGAGCAAGGCATGTTCTGAGACGTTGTAGTCGATATCTATGCCGCCATCTGGCTTGCCCTTTACTTTGACGTGGATATCTTTGATGTCCTTGCCAGCTCTATCGATGATAGCAGTTAGCGGCGATACATCGTAGGGGTTTATAAAGACTGAGCCAAGCTCTCCTTGAACCTTTACTTGATGAGCCAAGACTCCAGCGTTTAGTGGAGCACTAAAGCCAAAACCACTCACCAAAACAGCCGCAATGGCAACTGAACCTAAGAAATTCTTGCTCATTTTCGCTCCTTTGTGAAATTTAATGATATCTTACTACCCAAATTTCACGCAAAACTAACGCTTATATGAAAAGAGGCTTAAGTAAATTTATAAAGAAGTCGTTTTAAGAGGTAAAAATAAAAGAAGAATTTAGGAGCAAATGCCCCTAAATTTTAGTTATTTGCGTCAAATTTCTTGAGAGAAAAGAGAACAAATTTGTAGCTAATAAATAGCGTTACTGGCCAAAGTATCAAAAAAATTCCTGCTTCTAACATCTTTTATCCTTAGTATGCGTGATGATCGTTTTTGATCTCATCTTGCGTGATCTTCTTGCTATCTATCGCTCTCCAGACGATGAAGATATAAGCAAGCACTACTGGCACTAGCAAGCTAACATAGGCCATAACGCCAAGTGTGTAGTGGCTAGAGCTTGCATTTTTGATAGTTAGCGAGCTAGAGAGGTCGCTAAATGACGGATAAAATGCAGTGCCATTTAGTCCTGTTATCAAAAATAGCGCGGTCACAGCAAGCGTTACGCCAACGCCGTAAGCAAAAATTCCGCGGATGCTTTTTGTAAATGCTCCTTGGAAAATTCCAACAAGCACCAAAAGCACGCCAACAAGTAGTAGCACGCCAGCGACAGGCATCTCGATCAAATTTATAGCGTATTTGTAAGCAACAAGGCTAACTACGCCGTTTGCGTCGTATGCAAAGCCATCTTTTGTAAGTATCCAAGCAAGAAAGCCTAAGAAAAATGGCAAGAATAGCACGGTGTTGATAATTAGCTGTTTTCTAGCGTTTTGTATAAATTCGCCATCAGCGATGTTGTTTATAAGATATAAGCAGCCGCCTACGCGAGATAAGAAAAACATCGCTATGCCAAGCAAATACAAGTAAGGATTTGCCAATGCTTCAAGACCGCGAAATGGAGTCTTCCACTCGACAAAGTTGTGCTCATTTAGCACAAAGTCGCTACCGCTAAAGAATGTACTAACTGCCATACCAATAAGGATAACACCAAGTGAGCCATTTATGAAAAGGAAAATTTCATAAGTCCTAGCGCCTAAGAAGTTATCAGGCTTTTTGCGGTACTCGTAGCTTACAGCTTGGATGATAAAGCAAAATAAAATAGCCAGCCAAACCCAGTAAGCGCCACCAAAACTAGTAGCGTAAAATAGCGGAAACGCCGCAAAGCACGCGCCACCAAACATAACAAGCGTCGTAAATGTAAGCTCCCATTTTCTACCGATAGAATTTATGAGCATATCTCTTTTAAGCTCGTCCTTGCCAAGGCTAAAGATGAGCGACTGGCCGCCTTGAACAAACATCATAAATACCAAAAGTCCGCCAAGAAGGCTAACTATAAACCACCAATAAATTTGTAAATTTTCTAAGCTTAAACTATGCATGGTCGTTAAATCCTATCTTTATTTGCTTAAGCATGATCTTGATCTCAGCTATCAGCAAGACCGTAAATAAAACAGCAAATAATATAAATGAAATTTTGACATTTGAGTCAGATAAATTTGTAGCTCCGACGCCAACGGTCATGAGATCTTGTATCGCCCATGGCTGACGACCGACCTCTGCTACTATCCAGCCAGCCTCAGCTGCGATGTAGCCAAGTGGTATGGTAAAGAGGCAGATCCACAAAAATGCTCTTATGTTTTCAAATTTATATTTTCTTGAGAGATTTAGATAAAGAGTGATAACAAAAAGAGCTATGAAGTAAGTGCCAAGTGCGACCATAATGTGGAAGCTATAAAATGTAAGTGCAACTGGTGGCACAGCATCTTTTGCGTCCTTAAGATAGCCATATCCTAAGAAATTTAGATTGCTCTCTAAATTTGAAAGTGAGCTTTTCATCAAGCTATCGTCATTTGCTTTTTTTGCCTCTTTGTAGTTTTTAAGAGCTTCGATAGCTACTTTGCCCTTTGCCATCTTCTCTTCTACGCTTATTAGATTGTGCTCGCTGTTGCCGTAAAGTAGGTCGTTTATACCCGGTGTAAATGAGTCAAGCTCCCTGTTTGCCATGATGCCAAGTGCGTAAGGTACCTTTATCTCAAGCAAAAAGGCATCGCTCTCATCGCCAAGCTTTTTAGCTGGGTTTAAAATACCAGCTGCAACTAGGCCAGCGTTTTTCTCGCCCTTGTAAAGTCCCTCCATGGCTGCAAGTTTCATAGGCTGCTTTTGAGCTGCAAGATATGCGCTCTCATCGCCGCTTAGTAGCAAAAATGCCGAAGTGATAAGGCCAAATGCGCTAGCAACGACGATGCTTTTTTTAGCAAGCAAGATGTGGCGTTTTTGGATCAAAAACCAAGCAGAAATTCCTATCACAAAAAGAGCTGAGATAGTGTAGCCACTAGTTACTGTGTGTAAAAATTTAGTGATACCAACTGAATTTAGCGCGACTTCGAAGAAATTTTGCATCTCCATTCTAGCGGTATCTGGGTTAAATTTCATGCCTATTGGATACTGCATCCAGCCGTTTGCGATCAATATCCAAAGTGCGCTTAAATTTGAACCGATCGCAACAAGCCAAGTTGAAAGCAGGTGAAATTTCTTACTAACTTTATCCCAGCCAAAAAACATAATGGCAAAAAATGTACTCTCCATGAAAAATGCTAGCAAGCCTTCAATCGCAAGTGGAGCGCCAAATATATCGCCTACAAACCAGCTGTAATTCGCCCAATTTGTACCAAACTCAAACTCCATGATGATGCCAGTTGCCACACCGATAGCGAAATTTATACCAAAGAGCTTTAGCCAAAATTTCGTTATCTCAAGCCAGGCCTTATCGCCAGTTTTGACATATATCGTCTCCATAATGGCGATGATAAAACTTAGCCCCAACGTAAGCGGGACAAACAAAAAGTGGTAAATGGCAGTCAGCGCAAACTGAGCCCTAGACCAATCAACAAAATCCATCTCAGACATTTTATTCCTTTATTAAATTACGAATTACAAATTCGCTTTTTTCTTCGTCGGTTTGAAATTTGGTATTAAGAGTTTCATCAAAGATGAAGACCTTTAATATCCCAAACATAATGATAAGCTTTATCGCTATGAGAAGCCATAGTTTCTTGCCTATTTTCATATTTTTAAAGCCGTCTATATATAAAGAGGCAATGTTTTTTAAGCAGTTTTTAATCATGATGTCGAAGTCTATAACAAAAAAACTTAAAGAATAATTTTTAAAAATTGCACGATTAATGCCTTACTAAATATTTAAGGGGTATAATCGGCAGATTAAAAAATAACTAAAGTTAAGGAAAATTTGATGGCAAAAGAGACGAAGTATATTTTTATCACAGGTGGCGTTTTAAGCTCACTTGGAAAAGGCATCGCAGCTGCGTCTATCGCGACATTACTTAAAAATTCTGGCTTAAAGGTGAGCGTTTTAAAAGCTGACCCATATATCAACGTAGATCCAGGCACGATGAGCCCGCTAGAACACGGCGAAGTCTTCGTCACAGACGATGGCGCTGAGACTGATCTTGACCTTGGTCACTACGAGAGATTTTTAGATGAGAGCCTAAGTCAGGACAATAACTTCACAACGGGCAGAGTTTATAGCTCGGTCATCGAAAAAGAGCGACGTGGCGATTATCTTGGAAAGACTATTCAGGTCATACCTCACATCGTTGGCGAGATCGTTGATCGCATCAAAAAAGCAGGCGAGGGTAAAGATGTGCTCATCGTTGAGATCGGCGGAACAGTTGGCGACATCGAGGGTTTGCCATTTTTAGAGGCGATAAGGGCGCTAAGAGTAGAAGTTGGTAAAAAAAGAGCGCTAAATATCCACCTAACGCTCGTGCCATTTATCAAAGTAGCTGGTGAGCTAAAAACAAAGCCAACCCAGCACAGCGTAGGCGAGCTAAGACGCATAGGCATAACCCCAGATATCATCATCTGCAGATCTGAAATGCCACTAAACCGCGAGCTAAAAGATAAGATCGCAGCAAGCTGTGGCGTAGAGAAAAACTGCGTTATAGAAAGCTTAGATAGCGCAAGTATCTATCAAATTCCACTTTCGTTTTTAAAGCAAGACATCCTAGTGCCGATCGCTGAAAATTTAGGCTTTAGTGAGCTAAAACCAGACATGGCAAACTGGGATAGCCTAGTAAAAAGGATCATCGCTCCAACAAACGAAACAACGATTGCTTTTGTAGGCAAATATATCGATCTAAAAGAGAGCTACAAGAGCCTAACTGAGGGCATTATCCATGCTGGAGCAAATTTGGACGCTAGGGTAAATTTACGCTGGATAGATAGCGAAAAGATAGAAGAAGAGAATGTAAATGAGCTTTTAAAAGACGTGGACGGCATATTAGTAGCTGGCGGTTTTGGCGAAAGAGGCGTTTTAGGCAAGATGCAGGCCATAAAATTTGCTCGTGAAAATAAGATCCCATATCTTGGAATTTGCCTTGGTATGCAGCTAGCGATGATCGAGTTTGCAAGGGATGTTTTGGGCTTAGAGGATGCAAATTCTATGGAATTTAACAAAGAGTGCAAAAATCCTATCATCTATCTAATAGATAGCTTCATCGATGCTCACGGCAAAAAGCAGATAAGAACGCACACAAGCCCACTTGGCGGCACTATGAGACTTGGTGCTTACGACTGCGACATCAAGCCAAAGACGCTTTTGGCTGAAATTTATGGCAACGCAAAGAGCGTAAAAGAGCGCCACCGCCACCGCTACGAGGCAAATCCAAAATATAAAGATGTTTTTGAAAAGGCTGGCCTTGTGGTAAGCGGCGAGAGCGACGGACTTATAGAAGCGGTCGAGCTAAAAGGCCATCCGTGGTTTGTAGGCGTGCAGTGTCACCCTGAATTTACTAGCCGCCTAACTAGACCAAACCCTGTGATACTAGGCTTTATAAAAGCAAGCTTGGCTAATCATGTAAAATGATAAATTTGGCAAGTTTTCTTGCCAAATTTTCTTTAAATTACTCTCAAAATTTATATTAAAAATAAAAGTAAACGTATTATTGATAAAATTTAAATCATTTAAGTATTTTTTAATCTTGCTAAACATACAATGCTTACGCAATCATTTATAAAGGAGAAAAAATGAAAAATTGCGTTTTAAAAAGTGTTTTGGCACTTTCGCTTGCTGGCTCATTTGCTTTAGCACAAGGTGGATTTGTCGGAGTTGAGGGCGGCTATGATTTTAGCTCAAAGCTAAAAGACAATGATGGTCTTAGTTTTAAGGATAATAGACCAAATCTTGGCATCAAAGGCGGTTATGACTTTGACGTAGCTAGAGTTTATGGTGGATACTTCTATCATACAGAGGCAAAAGATAACTTTAACTATACTGATAATGGTGTAAAACACGATGTTAGTATAAAATGGACAACACATAAATTTGTAGTAGGTGGTGATTATACTCCAACTATAACAGATAACTTTAAGTTGATAGCTGGCCTATACACTGGTATTTCAGTTGTAAATTTTAAAGCAAGACTTTATACAAATACACCTAAAGCGACTTATGATACAACAAAGGCTGGTTGGCTAGTTGGCACAAGACTTGGTGCAGAGTATAGCTTTGATAAAAATAATGCACTTGAATTTGGTGTAAAAGCAGATAGATCTTGGTATAGCACTGACGAAGATCTTGATAACCTTAAATCAACAGATGTTGGCGCTTACCTAGGCTACACATATAAATTTTAATTTTTGGGGTCTTATGACCCCTTATTTTACTTAAAATTTCTCTCATTTTTTACTTCAAATTTACAATGGCTAATTTATAAAGAGTATCAATTTAACAAAAGTTTTTTGCCCTAAAAATCTTACTTTCAATGAAAATTATAAGAAATTAAATTTCAAAAAGATATAATCAAAGCATTCAAAATAAAGACGAAAGATTACGATGAAAAAAAAGCATTTTTGTTGCCAAATTTTTGGCAGTTTGGGCGTAAATTTAAGTGAGCAAATAGCATTAGTAAAAGTTGGCAGGGCGTCAAAAAGTCCTTGCCAAAGCTATGTTAACTAAAGAGGATATTAGGAATTTACTAGCACGTAGATTTTGTAACGACATACACAAAAAACTTAGTGAAATTCCAACGCCAAGCGCTCTAAAGGATATCTACAAAGGCGCTAATCGCATCAAAGAAGCGATCGAGAGAAACGAACATATCGCTATTGTTGGCGATTATGACGTTGATGGCGTGGTTTCAAGTGTGATTTTAGCCGAGTTTTTTGACGATCTTGGCGTAAAAAACTACCTAGTAAAGATCCCAAATCGCTTTAAGGACGGATACGGCTTAAACCCTGAGATCATCGATGAGCTTGCAAGCGATGTGAGTCTAATAATCACCGTCGATAACGGCATCTCAGCTAATGAGGCAGCTAGCATCTGCAAAGAAAAAGGCATCGATCTTATCATCACAGATCACCACATGCCACCAGCCGTTTTACCAGAAGCATACGCCATCATCAATCCAAAACAAGAGGACTGCAACTTTCCAAATATCGAAATTTGCGGTGCTGAGGTGGCTTGGTATTTAGTCGGCGCGCTAAAGGATGTTTGCAAGCTAAACTACGATATGAGCAAGTTTTTAGAGCTTTTAGCCATCGCGATAATAGCTGATATGATGGAGCTAAGAGATATGAACAGGATGCTTGTTCGCATGGGTATTTGCAAGCTAAATGCCTCTAAGCGCTCGGCATTTTGCGTCATAAAAGAGTTTTACGGCAAGGATAAATTTGAGTGTGATGATATCAGCTTTCTTATAGCGCCTCTTATAAATTCAGCCGGACGCATGGATGATGCGATGAACTCATTTAACTTCTTGCGTGCAAAGAGCATAGAAGAGGCTTACAACTACCTTGATACGATCATTGAATTTAACAACTCCAGAAAAGAGGAGGAGCGCCAACTCTTTGAGTGCTCGCTAAGGGACGTAAAAGAGGACGATGAGGTCATCATCACTTGGGGGGAGCAGTGGCATGAGGGCGTGATAGGCATCGTGGCTAGCCGCCTTGCAAAGCACTTTGCAAAGCCAGCTATCGTCTTTAGCATCGATAAAGGCCGCGCAAAAGGCAGTGCTAGAAGTGTTGGCAAGCTTGATATCTTATCGCTCATCGCAAGCCACGAAGATCTGCTAACAAGCTACGGCGGCCACAAAGGTGCAGCAGGGCTAACTCTTGCGCCTGAAAATTTGGAAAAATTTAAAGATGCTATAAATAAAAGCTGCTCATGCCTAAATATGCAAGAGTGTAAAAGCTCAGATGAGCTACTTGGCGACATAGTGCCAAGCGAGATCGACTTTGAACTACTTGAAATTTTGGAATTTTATGAGCCGTATGGACAGAAAAATCCGCGCCCAGTCTTTAAGATAGAAAACGCTGTCGTGAAAAACGAGAGGCTCATAGGTAGGGACCAAAACCACTTAAAACTTATCTTGCAAAAAGACAACAAAACGCTTGAAGCACTATTTTTCAACTTCACAAGGCACGTTAGAGTAGGCGAAATGATAGATATCATCTTTTGCGTATCTAAAAATTCGTTCCGTGGGCTTGTTACGCCACAGCTTCTCATAAGAGAAATTTTGTAAATTTGAGATGAAAATGGCTTTAAATTTTGCTCTTTTATTAAAGTAAAAAGATGGACAAACTAAGAAGAAAAAGAACAAGTAAAGTTAAAAATAAAAAAGAGGCAGATCCTTCTAATGCCAATAATGCCAAACTAAGCACTACTCATAAATTTATAATATCGATTGCGCTTGGCATCTTCTTGGCCCTTTGCGAGGTAGCTTATAAAGAGGCTAAAAAACATGAATGCGAGGATCGCTGGGACAGATCATTAGGACCAGAAGCGCTTGGCGGCGGCGGTATAGTGCGTGGCCTTTTAAAGGCTGGCTGTGGTGCTGAAAGTAGCTACGAGCAACATCATAGAAGAGGATGGTAAATTTAATACTTCGACTAGCTCTTTGCCCTCTTGCATTACACTTGCAAATGCTTCTTAGGATGCAAAATTTTTAGATATTTTTTGAAGTTTATAAATTTTATCTATTAAATTTAATGGGTTATTTGATAAAAATACAGAAAAGCTAGAAATTTAAGCTTTTTTAGAAATAGTTTATCTCTAAAAATCATTTAGCTGACCTCTTATATCGCAGCTTCTCGTGCGAGAAATTTTATAACATTTTTGAAATTTAACGACTAGGTGTTACTTTTTAATAATTCAAAATTTTATAAATTTATCTTTATAAATCCCTAAAATACGAATTTTATAAACAAAGTAAATTTATCAATGCTTATTTAATATTATAAATTAATAATATTTTAAATAAAAATCCGTAAAATTACATTTACATTATATTTTTAAAGGATTGAAAATGAAAAGTTCATTTTTGAAAGCTAGCATGATTGCATGTGCGGTTTGCTCATTTGCTATGGCAGAGGGAGCATTTATTGGTTACGAGGGCGGATACTCTTTTGCGTCAAATGTAAAGTTATCTGAGGCTAACGATGGAGCAAGACTTAGAAAAGGTCAATTTAACAGCGGTGTAAAAGCTGGTTATGATTTTGACAGCTTCAGAGCTTATGGTGCTTATTTTTATAATTTTCAGACTAAAAAAGAGTTAGAAGATGATGGTGAAAAATATACAATTAAGTGGAATAAACACAGCTTTCTAGCAGGTGCTGACTATACTCCAAGCATTACCAGCGATGTTAAGCTTGTAGCAGGTGCTTATACTGGCGTTTCAAGAATAAAATTTAAAGTAGATAATTCAGATAGTGCACAACACTCAACTGGTTTTGTGTTGGGCACAAAATTCGGTGCTGAGTACCTGCTTGATCAAAACAATATTTTAGAGGCTGGCGTTAAGGCTGACTATACTTTTTATAGAAAAATTGAAGAAGTTAAAGTTAGAGAGAGCAACATCGGTCTTTACGTAGGCTACACTTATAAATTTTAATATTAAACATTCCCTCCTTAAGAAATTTGCGTCCTAGTTTGGGCGCAAATTTATCTCTAGTATTTTTACCAGTAAATTTAATATACTTTGCAAAAAGGCTACAAAATGAAGAAAATAATATTGACTCTATCTATGCTCTTGACCTCTACGTTTGCGGTTGATTGTGATAACGCATTTATTAAAGCTGTTGTAAGCATGATCGATGAGCCAGCTCCCACAAGAGTCGATGAAAATAGCGTAATAACAGGTGCTACATGTGAAAATGAGACCCTAAAAACCACGTTTGTTATAAACGATAGCGAGGATATTAAATTTAGTAAATTTACCAAAGAGCAGGTAGATGAGTTTAAAAGGATGCAGACTGAAATGCTAAAAGAGGACTTTTGTAGCAGTAAAAACCCTCTTATCGATAAAGCCTCGTGGATATATAACTACGAGAACGGCAAAAATTTTACTGTGATAAATTTGACAAAAGAGGATTGCAAGTAAGATTTTCTGGGGTCTCCCCCAGAAATTTAGGCTTTTTTGTCTTCAAGCTCTTTTAGATGCGCTTTTACAAACTCACCAAATTCGTCTTGAGTTAGCACTCTTTTAGCAAGTTTTTCCTTGCATTTTTTGCCAAGCTCGCCAAGTGTTGCTCTATTTTTTTTGGCTTTGTGATTTGCCAAATTTTGAAAGGATTGCATTTAGCTCATGCTCTTCACCGAAATTTACTAGCTCTTTATCTAGTGCCATTTTCTCTCCTTTGATGAAAAATTTTCTAATTTTAAAATTTAATAGTAAATATAAATAAATTTAAATTTTAAAGACTGAAAAGAGCGAAAAATAGGGCTTTGTTAAATTTAAATTTCATATAGATTAAACGCGTAATAGTAAAATCACGAAAATTTTTAAAGGAGAAGTATGAAAAATTTACTTGTAAAATCAAGCTTGGTTTTAGCTTTAGTTAGTTCAGCTGCACTTGCGCAAGGTGCATTTGTCGGTGGCGAGGGTGATTATTCGTTCAATTCAAAGATCAAAACTAAAAATATCGCAAAAAGCGAAAAAAATAACTTCAACAAAGGTCACTACGGACTTGGCTTTTATGGCGGTTATGATTTTGACAGCTATAGAGCGTATGGTGGCTACTACTACGACTTTAAAGCTAGAAAAAATGCTGGTGAAGCAGACGCAAAATGGAGCAAACATAAGCTTATAGCAGGCGCTGACTACACACCAAACATCACTGAAAACTTTAAAGCCGTACTTGGCGGTTATGCTGGTCTTGGTTATCTAAGTGTTAGACAAAGCTTTGAAAACGAAACTAGTAAGAAAAATTTCAAAGGTTTGTTAGTTGGCGCAAAAGCTGGCGGTCAGTACTCATTTGACGCTCACAACGCGCTTGAGTTTGGTCTAAAAGCTGATAAGACATTTTATAAGAAAAATAGCGGCGCTCAGCTAAGAGATACAAGTGTGGGAATTTACACAGGCTACACTTATAAATTCTAAAAAATCTAAATTTATGGCAAGGCTTAGGCTTTGCCTCTCCTAAAAACTCAAATTTATTATTTAAATTTATAACTCAAGCAACTTTTAAGTGGCACAAGATAGAATGGCTCTTATTTAAAAAGGAGAAAAATGAAAACAAAATCGCTTCTTGTCATTGTACTCTGTGCCGTTTTTGGTAGCTTTGCCTTTTGCGATCCAAAAAGCGAGCCAATGCTAACAAAAAGTAGAAATTTAGTTGGTCAGACGGTGCCAGGCGCTATTTTGGGCGTTAAGGTGCCAAAGGAGTATCAAGCGAAATTTGATAGCGCAAAGCCTAGGATGCAGGAATTTTTAGCAAATATGGCATGCTATAAGGCTAATAAAAATGATAAATTTATGGAAGCAGGCACAAGGGCACCTGCGCTAAGAAAAGACGATAGCCATTTAAAAAGGGTTAGTGGCACTTGTAGCGACAGCGTCGATATTTTGAGTATAGAAAATGTGAAATTTATCGCCAAAAATGCTTTTAGCTTTAGCGTTACATTTATCACGGCAGATGGCGAAGAAACTACAAAATTTGATAATCTTATATTTACGCAGCACCCTAGCGGTGAGTGGCTGGTTAGGTGGTAGTTGTAGAGGTAAAGCCTCTACTCTCTGCCTTCAAGAAGTGGCACAAAAAGGCACTCGTCTAAAAACTCTTTTTCTAAATTTCCACTCTCGTCTTTTCTAAATTTAGCGATAAACTGCTTGCCATCTTTTTTCATCGGAGCAACCAAGATGCCGCCATTTTTTAGCTGGCTAAATAAATTTGGCGAGATCTCATCAGCAGCAGCCGAGAGTAAAATCCTATCAAACGGCGCGTAGCTTCGCCAGCCGTTGTTGCCATCATCATATCTTACGTGCACGTTTTTGATCTTTAGCGCCTCGAAGCGTTTTTTGGCCTCCATGGCTAGCTTTTCTATGCGCTCGACGCTAAAAATTCTATGTGCGAGCTTGCTTAGTATCGCTGCTTGATAGCCGCTACCACAGCCTATTTCTAGGATGTTATCCACATTTTCGCACTCTAGCGCCATGGTCATCTTTGCCACCGTTAGTGGCGAGCTGATCCATTGGTTGCCCAGTATCGGCTGCGCGTCAAGCTTGTAAGCATGTGCCGGGATGGGCACGAAAATTTCACGCTCAGTTGTTGATATCGCGTCAAATAAAAGCGGACTTAGCGTGATCTCATCGGCTATGTCGCTAGCTAAATTTTGGCATTTTATCGCTTCTAATGGGGTCAAAATTTCTATCCTAAACAAATTTTAAATCGTTATTATACGATTTAAAGCTTATCTTAAAATTTATAAAAGCCCTAAATTTTTCTTTATCTGCGTGATCAAATTTGCGTCAAAAACCGCGCTTCGCTCTAGCGTGCCGTCTGGCAAAAAGACCCCAGCGAGCTCAAGATCAAGCGAGCTTGAGATCATGACGTAGCAGTTATTTGCGATCGCAAGCGCCTTACAAAGGCTAAGGTAGGCCTCTTCTCTGGCCTTGCCCCACATGGCTGGCACCATGATGACGTCGCACCCTTTTAGCTTTGCCCAAAGCCTGCTATCACGCAGCTCAAAACATATTAGTACGCCAAGTTTTAGCCCTCTAAAATCAAAAGCATTTATATCGCTCACTTCGCCAGCTGCAAAGATCTCGTGCTCTAAATTTGGCCTAAAAAGCTCAGCCTTAAACTGCGAATGAAAGACGTTGTTTGAGTTAAGAAGTAAAAATTCGTTATAAATTTTTGGTTGGTGCGGATTTAGATTTGAAATTTGAGCTAGCCCTGCGCTTTTGTTTAGGCTACTAAGGTGCGTAAAACCAAGAAATTTATCCGGGCTAAGCGCCTCTTGCAAGCGCTCAAGCAGCATCGCATCAAAGCTGCCTATCATGCCACCAAGCATCGCTTTATTCGCCCCAGCAAAAAAGCCGTCAAAGTCGTAGCCGCTGATGCAAAGCTCGCTTGCAAGCAGGAGCGAATTTTCAGGCGCTGCCTCAACTAAATTTGCAAGCTCCTCTAGCCGCTCGGTAGCATTTTTTGCTTTTAAAGTTAGACTTATTAGGTTTAAATTTTCGCTCATTTATTTTCCAAATACAAATGTAGTTTGCTTTGGCGCATGGCAATCTGCTGGTATCCTAAAATCCATATCCGTTCCGCCGATATCAGGCGTTGGCTTTAGCAAAACAGTTATAGCTGTGATCTTGTCATCACGCCCTGAGAGCGGGTCGTTAAAGACCCAGACTTCGTAAGAAAACGAGGTTTTATCGTCAAAATATACCATCCTAGTCTCTTTTAGGTCGCTATATTTGAAGTTGCATGTTTTGTTTATCTCTTTAAACACATCAACAACAAGTGCAGAGCCAATAGGCGCTAGACTTGGCCAAACATCGCCAGCTGGCATGCTTTGGTAGGTGACGGCATCTTTAGTTTCGCTAGTTTTAGCAAGTATGTAAGGGTTAAAACTATTTAATAGATCCTTATTTGCTATGTCGATCGCCCTCTGGCTGCTACTGCTTGCACACCCCACAAAAAGCACGCAGGCAAGGGCTAAGATGCCATTTTTAAAAGTCATCAAAGCTGATACTTCCCTTACTATAGTTTGTCACCTTTGCTTCAAAGAAATTTGACTTTTGGTCATTAAATTTAGCAAAGTCATCGACCCATTTGATCGGGTGAGCGACGTTGTATTTGCGTTTTAGACCGATTGCAACTAGGCGCTGGTCGATGAGATAGTGGATGTACTGCTCGATGATATCGTCGGTAAAGCCCATTATTTGGTTTTGGGTGATGTATTTGCCCCATTTGATCTCTAAATTTCCAGCTTTTTCAAACATATCATAAATTTTTGCCTCGGTTTCAGGCGTAAAGAGGTCAGGCCTTTCCTTGCGGACTGAATTTATCATGTTTTGAAACAAAAGTAGGTGCGTGATCTCGTCGCGTTGGATGAAGCGTATCATCTGCGCTGAGCCTAGCATCTTGCCAGCGCGCGCCAGCGCATAAATCGCCGTAAAGCCACTGTAAAAGTAGATCCCCTCTAAAATTTGGTTCGCAACCATCGCAAGAAGTAGCTTCTCGTCAGTCACTTCGCCTGCAAGCTCCTCATAAACGCTTGAGATGTAGTCATTTTTCTCGCGCAAGACGTCGTCGTGCTTCTCCATCTCGTAGATGAGGTCGGTGTTGTCACAGATCGCCTCGACCATGACAGCGTAAGACTTGCTGTGGTTTGCCTCTTCGTAGGCTTGGCGGCTTAGCACGGCGTTGATCTCTGGTGCGGTGATGTAGGGGTTGATGTTGTCAGCTAGGTTGTTTGTCTGAAAGCTATCCATCGATATGAGCTGGCTCCAGACGAGATCGTACATGCGTTTTTCAGCCTCTGTGAGGTTGTAGGCGTAGTCGCGCACGTCGTCTGTTGTATCAACCTCTTTTGGAAACCATGTGTTTGCCTCCATGAGGTCCCAAAGCTTTAACGCCCACTCGTATTTCGCCTTGGTGAAATTTAAAATGCCGTGTGGATTGCCGTTAAAGACTCTTCTGTCGGTCAAATTTTCATTTGAACTTGGGTTGTAAATGCGTTTTCTGTTCATAAATTTCTCTCTTGTTTGTGGTAAAAATTTCTTAAAATCTTACCCAAAGCAAGGTAAAAATTTACTTTTATTTAGAGTGCTTTGCTCCTTTTTATGGTCATTAAAAAGCCAGTTATTATTAGTAAAACGGCGATCACGCAAGAGATGGCAAAGACGATCTGACCGACCTCGCCAAACATCTCTCCAGTATGCAGGCTAAGCACTTTTCGACCTGCTTTTTTAGCCTCTGGGATGCTTTCAGCCTTGCTAACAAGCTTGTTTTCTTTGATCTTGCCAGCGCTAGCGTCAAGCTTTAGTTTGCCCACTTGGCTCTCGCTAGTTTCGTAGTTTATAGTGTAGGTGCTTTGGTTGTTTTCAGGCACGTTTATCGTGAGTGATTTTAGCTCTAGCGTGACATTGTCTTTAAAAATTTGCTCCGCAGCCTCGATCTCTTTAAATTTCTCATCGCTTATTGGGATTAAATTTCTCTGAGGCATTGCCCTTTGCGCTTGGCTTGGTTTTAGCTCGAAAAATATGCTATTTACGCTGTTTCTGACCCAGCCATAAGACCAGTAAAGACCAGTTAGCGACATCACGACAAGCAGGATCGCCACGTATGTGCCAAGGCTCGTGTGAAGGTTGTAAAAGCAGGCGTAGCCCTTTGCGTTTGTTTTGATCTTTAGTGAATTTAGTAAATTTCGCTTGATCGCTGGTGCGTAGAGGATGAGGCCGCTGATGGCAAGAAGCGCCATGATGATGGAGCTAATGGCGACTATTTGCTTGCCGATGTTGGCTGGGACTTTGCTATCAAGCAGGGCAAGGCCTAAATTTCTATGTAGGCTTAGTATTATCATGCGAGTTTTCTCGCCCCAGTCCTCGCTGATCACCTCGCCACTTCTTGGATCGATGAAGAAATTTAAGGGCTTTTTATCTTTAGTAACGCTGATGCTGTAAGCTTTGTTTTCGCCGCCGATTTGCACGTTTTCAAGCGTGTCAAATTTGATCTCACTTTTTGCTTTGGCGAGGATCTCGCTTAAGCTTAAATTTGGCTTTTCGCTAGGTGCTAAATTTATATATTTTTCATTTATTGCAGACTTGATCTCCTCTCTATAAGAGGCAAATGGCGCTGCAAGTGTCATGATAAGTAGCGGTATAGTGGCGATTAGACCGATTATTAGGTGGATGTTGAAAATGATTTTGTTACGCTTGAAAAGCATATATCTCCTTTTAATTTTAATAACGAATATTAATTTATTTTTTGTTAAGTAGAGATAAAATTTAGAAGATTATTTTTAAGTTATCTGGATGTGATTTTGGATTTTGCGGCTGGCAAAAGTAGCTCAAATGTTGAAATAGCCGCATTTAGATCTTTTTTATCTAAAAATTTAAACGGTCTTAGCAGGTAGTAAAGTGGCTTAAATTTCACTATTAAGCGCAAAGAATGCTCGTAAATTTCGCTGCCATTAGCCTTAACGTACTCATCAATCGCCTCTTTTACAAGCTCGTTTGAAATTTTTTGTCGGTAGAGCTCGTGGATGAAAACTAGCAGGTCACGACACTTTCTAAGCTCTAGATCATCGCTAAAAAATTTTGACTCAAAATCAAGAAATTTTATCTCGTCATTTTTTATGGCGATATCCCTAAGCGCTGGGCGTCCGTGTGCGAAATTTAGTGCGTGAAGTCCAGCTAATGCGCGGGCTGCTTTTAGTAAAATTTCATGCTTAAATTTTTCATCAGTGCTATATTTAAATAGTCTAGAAACTGGCTCACCGACATCTTCTATAACGAAAAATTCATCACTTTTTAGCACTAGTTTTGGCGCAGGAGCATTTGCTTCGTTTAAAATTTCAAGCTTTTTTATCTCAGCAGCAAATGACCTATAAGGGTTTGGTTTAAAAATTTTAGTTAAAAAGCTGCCTTCGATGCTCTTTTCAATGCGTTTTAACCAAAATTTTTGCCCATCAAATTCAAAGCTAAATACACGCTCATCATGGTGATTTTTTAAAATTTCATTTACATATTGTTTTAAATTTTGCATGTTGTAAATGTAGCGAAAGAATTCTAAATTTTTACATATATTTGACGTAAAATTTTGTGAAAAATGAAAAAATTTGTGAGCAAAAAAGAGATTAAAATCATGGTGGAGTTAAGCGGGATCGAACCGCCGACCTCTTGAATGCCATTCAAGCGCTCTCCCAGCTGAGCTATAACCCCAAAAGATTTGG
Source organism: Campylobacter concisus (assembly GCA_963549665.1). GTDB lineage: Bacteria > Campylobacterota > Campylobacteria > Campylobacterales > Campylobacteraceae > Campylobacter_A > Campylobacter_A concisus_BN. The sequence continues at coordinate 22,245 of CAUUZE010000019.1, forward strand.
TATTTTATCTTTTTATGGCTTACATTTTTTTGAAAGTCGTTTTTATAAAATAAATTTTTAAGCAACTTTTGGATAACATTGCAACCTTTAACGCGGGAATAGCTCAGGGGTAGAGCACAACCTTGCCAAGGTTGGGGTCGCGAGTTCGAATCTCGTTTCCCGCTCCATTAAATTTTGCCCGAGTGGCGGAATGGTAGACGCAAGGGACTTAAAATCCCTCGGTAGTTTTTACCGTACCGGTTCAAGTCCGGTCTCGGGCACCACCAAAACGGCGACATGGCCAAGTGGTAAGGCATGAGCCTGCAAAGCTTTGATCCCCGGTTCGAATCCGGGTGTCGCCTCCAACTTCGAAAATAACTACATAAAGGGATAACGATGAAAAAATTGCTTTTAATAGTATGTATGGCATTTTTTGCAGTAGGTTGTTCAAATACTTGGCACGGCGTAAAAGAAGATAGCCACAACGCCAAAGAATGGACTAAAGAAAAGATCAATGACGGCGCTAGTTACGTCAAAGAAAAAACAGAATAATTCTTAGTGGTTATAGCAAATTTTAAGCAAAGTTGGCTATAATCACAAATCTTTAATTCGGGAGATGGCTGAGCGGTCGAAAGCGGCGGTCTTGAAAACCGTTGAGGTGTGAAAGTCTCCTGGGGTTCGAATCCCTATCTCCCGGCCACAACCACTCTTAAAATATATCTTCAGATATCTGTATTTCAGCATTTTTAAGCAGCCTATATCACCATATTTTCGTCTCAAATTTCGGACGATTTTATTTTGTTACACCGAATTTGGATTTCTGTTACATCGTTTGCTTATTAGATTAGGAGTTTGCAATGACTTCTAAATTAATAACTCGAATCAAAAATAGACCAAGCTACTACTATTTCGATAAGGCCTTGAAAAATGATAAAATTATCACCGTCAAATATTGTCTATTTACGGACAATGAGTTTGAGGCCAAAGCCATCGCTTTAAAAATAAAAAACGAAGCCGATAATAGACGTAATTCTGTTCAAACCAAAAAATTTATTGATTTACCGTTAAGATACAAGATACGCAACATTCAAAAAAATATTAAAAACAAATCGCATCGACTATCGACGACCGAATATAAAGAAATATTTGAAAAAGTTATATCGGGTATTTATGGGATTACCAAAGCCGACAACGATATGTTTGTCAATAGAAAAGAATGTCAAGAAAACGATAGGCCAAATAAAACACGAAAATCGATAAAATTTACGGATATAGCATCCAGATACGCTCAAAACGAAAGTAAGAAGTCAAATAGTAAAAATACCGGATACTATCAGAGGGTAGCCAAAGCACTTGACATTTATTTTAAGCACAAGCAGATAACCCAAATTTCTTACCAGGACTGCGAGGATTTTCAATTACATCTCTTAAATAATAAAAGGCTTAACAAAAAGACCATCAATAACTACACGTGCTACGCAAGTAGAATGTTTGACTATGCTATCAAAATAGGCCTTATATCTCAAAACCCGTTTAAGCTTTTAAGCTCGTTTAAAATTTCCAAAGATCAAAAATCGCCGAAGGATAATTTTAGCATGGACGAACTGGTTAAGATTTTTAAGACCGATAAAAAGGAGCTTAAAGATTATATGGCGTTTGCCTTGCACACTGGACTTAGGCTTAGCGAAATTTGGAGCTTAGATGAAAGTAGCGTAAGCGAGCGAGACGGTATTAAATTTATCAAAGTTCAAACTGCCAAGCAAAAAGGTGGAGATGTTAAATTTAGAGAGCTGCCGATACATAAAAATATATATCGTCTAAGCGATATGAAGTGGTTAACGAAAATAAAAAAAGGCAAAAGCGATTGTAATTATCTTGGAAAAAGGCTTAACAAACATATTCATGCCGTTTTACCGGACTCCAACGTAAGCTTTCATAGGCTAAGGGCAAATTTTGCGTCCGCTATTAAAAATTACTCCTTAGAAAATGGTTTTACGGATGTTACCTCGGTACTACTCGGGCACGCTACCGATCTAGCAACAGACGTATACGCCAAGGATATCTCGCTAAAGGCAAAGCTAAAAGCTATGAATGGTTTAAATATATTTTCCAATCTCTAGCGATGAAATTCTATTGAATATCTTTGGCTAGTTATGTATAATTTGGCAAAAAGAGGTGAAATATGAAGAAAGAGATTTTAAATTTACTTGACGAAGAAAACGTAGACTTCGGTAGGCTTTATAAGTTTTACTCTGGCATAAAAAAGGATTTTATAAACAAAACAGACAATATCGAGATGGGCTTTATCGGAAACACCCTAGATAAGGAGCAGCTTGAGAGAGATATGGACTATTGCGTAAAGAATTATGCCAGAAATACAAAAGACAAAGATAAATGGCTAAAAAGAGCGGATATTTTAAAAAAATTAAACGGCTCAACGCCTACCAAATATTACATGCAAGTCGTTTTCAAAGATACTGCAATGATAATTCAAAAAAGCATCATGAATTCGGTTAACGAACTTGATATGCAAAATGAGCCAAAAACAGGCGTAATAGATCTTAAAATTTACGATATACCAGAAGAAGTAATAAAGTACGGCATTTTAACGGATGAAAAAGTAAAAGGCGGCAGATTTATCAATAAACAATTTGTACCCGACAATATTGCAGGGTACTTAGAGAGTGAAACGCTTAAAAAATTACCGAAAAAGCAAAAAGAGCTTTTACCGAAAAATCAAAAGCTAGAAATTAGTATAAATTTGAAGACCATATGCAATAAATTTATAGGGCGCGAATGTGATAAACGAGGATACACGCAAGAAACAAGGCTAAGATACATAAAAGACGTGAACCGACTAATTAAATATATGGAGGAAAATAAAATATATGAGATTGAAAAATTAGATGTAGATGAATTTCAAAACCATATATTTACAAAAAAAGATGAGAAAGGTAAAACAATAAGCAAAAAAACATTAAATAATATAATAGGTAGGTTAAGAATTTTTTTTGACTATATAGTATTAATAAAGCAAGTAAACAATAATCCGTTTGAAAAACTTAGTAACTACGGGGTAAATAAAAACGTAACAGATAAAAGAAATTTTACCCTTGAAGAGCTCAAAAAGATATTTAGTGGTAAACATGATAATGCACGCAAAGAAATTTTAGATTGTTTAAGATTTCTACTAATAACTGGCGTAAGAACGGAGGAATTTTATAATTTAAATAAAGATAGTTTTTATACGAATTGCAATCATCCGTTTTTAAAGGTAAAAACTGCGAAGCAAGGTGCTGGAAAGATATTTTATAGAAATATACCATTGCATACATTATTAAAAGATCTCTACAAATACGACTGGATTGCAAAAATTAAAAAAGTATATTCAAACAAAGGAACTCTATCCAAAGCTCTCAATGCCGAAATAGATAAGGTAATAAAAGATAATACGGTAAGCGTCCATAGACTTAGAGGAAATTTTGCTAACGCGATCGATGAGTGGCTGGTTCTTGCTGGCTTTAAGGACTATGTAGGTACGGATAAGAAATTGCTCGGGCATTCGGAAAATTTGAAAAAAGACGATATCGAAGATCAAGTAAAATATAAAATAACCAAAACTATACTGGGTTATGCACCCGATATGACACAGGGTACATATGCGAAGTCCGAATACATGGATGCAAAAATTTTGGCGATACAAGGGCTTAAGACCTTTGAAGATATGTTTGAATATTTGAATATCCCAAAAAATCAAATCGGACACGTAAAACTTAGAAAACCTAGAAAAACAAAAAAATAAACCCATCGCCATGATTGAAAAATAAAATAAGACGCCGTAATCTGCCAAATTTTGATAAAACTTAGTATGTAGACATGGGTATAAAATCGGTTTTTCGGTTTGACTGGTAGTAGCAAGCCCAAATTTAAAGCTATACCCAAATAGCCCCGCTATTATGGCAAAGAGTTCGCTTCCGGCTACCACTAGCTCGGCTCCGTATTTTATATCTCTTAGCACGGGTTTTATGGAGGCTAGTTTTATTTTTGAGCTTGCGGTTTTTTGTCTTTGCTCGGCTCTTCGGCAGCTTTTGCTATGCTTGCGTATTTTTTTATAGTTTCTATTACGTTTTTGATCTCGGCAGGCAAATTTTCGTCAAACTTTTCAGGAATCAAAACGTATAAATTTTCCTTGCTTCTAGTTAATAAAACATAAATTTTTCTATAAAATAGCTTGCGGTCGTTTTTTAGCGTCGTTTGCAGAAACAGCAAAAAGTTGTGTATAACGATATTTTGGCACTATTTTATAGATACGCTTGTCCAACAAGAAGTAGAGCCAAATATCATAGCTCAAATAGTAGGACATGAGAAGCAGTATAAAATTTTACTTGGAACATATGCCACAAATATAAACGCTAGTGTTTTAAAAGCAAAAGTAGAAATGGTGCGCTATTAGATATTAGACGTATGGTTTATATAGTGGATACATACTTCCTTTTATAAACCATAATCTACTTGCTTGATGTTAAATCTCTAATCCTTTATATTATGCTCTTTAGCGTAAGATAATATTTTTTGCCTAAGATCTTCTGGGAAGCTATCTCTATACATCACTGGTGTTAGAGGGTTTAGCTTTTTATCTAATTTACCAGCCTCATATAGTCTTGTTAGCTCTTCTGGTGTGTTGTAGTATGGTGCATTAGGATATCCCTCTGGTGGGGTTATGGACATTATTTTGGCTTCTAGGAGGGTGGAGTCGATAAAAAGAGAAAGTGTTCTATCGTCCCAATCTTTAGGAAATCCTGGTAGCTCTAATCTATCTTGAAATTTAGGGAGTTCACTTTTGACATAAGAGATAAATTCTTCTCTTGTAGTCTCATTTGCATCAAGGTCTCTAGGGTCTAGTAGCTTACCTTTATCTTCTACAAGTTCTCTTAGGTCCTTATATAAAGAATTATCTGGCATTGCTGCCACTCCATTTCTATTAAAATCCATCACGAAGTAATTTCCTACTATCTCATCAAGATAAGGTATCATTCCATATTCATCTAGTGGGAGATTTTTAGCTAGTTTTCTAAACTCTTCAGCCATTTGTAAATTTTTATTAAGACCTACTAAATAGGTAGAGTATTCAAACATGTCAGCTAATGCTTCTAAGGCTCCGTCTTGACCAAGCTGGGCTGATAGAAACATTGATTGATATGCTCTTGCTTTAAACCCTGCATAACCTAATCCAACTCCTCCTGAAAATCCAACAGTGCTTCCTAATACTCCAGCACATATATTCCACTCAGCTGCAAATAGTTCTGATTTTAATGTGCCTTTGTGAGCATTTACTTCATCATAAATTTCAGCATACTCTGGTTTAGTTAGTTTGCCACTACTATCTACTCTACCTATGGCGTCTTCTGGGATATCTATCATAGTACATTTTAGATTACTTCTTTTTACTAGATAGATATATCTATCTCTCTTATCTTTTAAGCTTTCATAGTAAGCTTTTTCAGTCTTAGTCCAAGGTGATAGTTTATTTGAGCTTGGTTTATAGCTAATGTCTAGCCATGGTTTAAAAGATAGATAGTCTGTTTGACCTAGAGAATTTGGTTTAGGGTTATAGTATAAGGGTTTATAGTTTTTATATGGGGATGAGTCTAGGATGGAGCGGGAGTCTAGAACCAGTTTGGCTGCAAGATCAGGAGCTAGCTGCATATTGGGATTTTTTTCGGCAACTATCAAATTTGTCTTTTTATCAAATGGTATTTCCATGCCATTTGGCGCTATAACCGTATATGTATCACTACTATTCATTAGATTTCCTTTATTTATTGTTTTTTCTTTGCTGATAAACAGTGCTGAAGCTATTACTACTAAGATAGCTAAGGTTATAAATATTATCTTCTTCATATCTTATCCTATATATAGACCATCTTCCATAACTATGGTGGTAGCTAGACGACCTACTAGGCGAGGTGGAATTTCATCTTTGCTTCTTTCTTTTTCCTTAGGCGCTTTACACCCCACATATACCCCTTTGATATTATTGCTTCCAATAGTATCAAGTGCTTCTACTAGATCTCTTGATAGGTTGCGATGAGAGTTATCGTTATCATCTGTATTAAATATACCTTTTTTAAATTTGTTTATTATCTCTACTGCTTTTTGATATGAGTTTATCGGATATTTTGGTTTGCCTGATGCTACGTTTGCTAATGAGCTTCGCTTATAAATTTCATACACCTCTTTCTCCTCTTTAACATCCAAATTTAACTCTCTTATCTCTACATCAGATTCAGTGTATCTACTTCTAGCATA
>CAUUZE010000020.1:0-27172 GCA_963549665.1 Campylobacter concisus
CCTCTAACACCAGTGATGTATAGAGATAGCTTCCCAGAAGATCTTAGACAAAAGATATTAAACTATGCCAAAGAGCATAATATAAAGGATTGATTAACGCTCATTAAAGTTTTATTTAAGAACATTGATTTTAAAATAAGTTTCTTCTAAAATAAATTTAGATAGAATTACATAAAAATAATATTATTAACGTGAGGTAAAGGAAACCATGAAGAAAACGTTTAAATTTCTTTGTTCTTTAATTTTTATGCTATTTATCGCAGGATGTGCAAAAGATCTTATCATAAGCAACACCCCAAATTCAAACTTAAACTACCACGGTGACAACGTACCAGTGACTATCATCGCTTACAAGCTGAAAGATGTGGCAAAATTTCAGCAAGCTAGCATAGTTGATCTAGCTGAGAAAAATGGCGACATACTTGGTCAAGACAAGATAGACTCTATAAAAACGCAAATTCAGCCAAACACAAACAGATACGCTTTTACAAATGTCGATCCAGACGAAGTGCCATACGTGGGCATTTTGGTGCTTTATGCTGATCAAAGCAAGACAAATATCAAAGCTTACAAATCAACAAAAGAAGCAAAAGAGAAAAATATAGTTTTTGAGATAACTAAAAATGGCGTAAATACCATAGACGCTAGCAGCTCTAAGATCCAAGCAAGCAAATAAAATGTCTGATAAACTAAAAGTTGTCTGGTACAACGGGATGAACGTTGATAAGGTTCATTTCGAGCAGCAAGAGAGGTATTTTGAGAGAAATTTAAATCTAAAAACCGTCTCGTCTTTATCAAATTTATATGGAGTTTTGGAGCTTGAGATCTCAAGCGAACTTTTGCTTCAAGGCAAGATAGGGCTAAATAAAATTTCTTGTATCTCGCAAGATGGTACGATATTTAACGCCCCAGATCAAGACGACCTACCAGAGCCTCTTGAGATAAGCCCTAGCGAGCTAAATTCTGCTGTCATAGTGCTAAAGCTACCAGTTAGCTCAGGGCTTGTTGATGTTAGCTTGCAAAACAACCTGCCAAATCTAAAATTTACAGCTAAACAAGCGCTCATTAGCTCAAGAGTGCATGATGAAGCTAGCAACGATATCTTGAACGAGCTAGATGATAAAGACGACTTTGAGCTTTCGTCTGCTTTTACGCAGGATAAAGAAAATTTGATCCTAGCAAGCCAAAGATCGGCTCTAGGGGTGCTTGGCTCAAAGACGCCTTATGAGCTTAGCGTGCCTATTTGCAGGATAAAAAACATAGACCTAAACAAACAAATAACGCTTGATGAGAAATTTATCCCAACCTGCATCGACATCAGTAAAAATTCTTTCATCACTAGCTTTATAGATGAGTTTAGTTTTGCTACAAAGCAGCACCAAGAGAGCTATACTGGGCTTTTAGGCGGCATAGATCAGGCGAAAAATAGGCTTGATATTTCAACATATTTGACGCTAAATATGCTGAAAAAATGGCACTTGATATTCTCATATCTTTTCAAAAGAGACAAAATTCATCCAGAGTATCTATATGAAAAGCTGGTTGATTTTCAAGCTGACCTGCTAGCTCTAAGTCACGATGATAGTTTTAGCGAATTTATAGCTTATGATCACAACAACTTAAGTCAAACTTTCGTACCGTTAATAAATAATCTTAGGCTTTTATTCTCGCATATCTTATCGCCAAAATACGTCATGGCACAGATTGTTAAAAACAATCACGGCTTTTTTGACTGCGTCTTTGATAACCCAAGCATCATAGAAAACTCAGAAATTTACTTTGCTATCCATAGCGATACAAAAAATGAGTACCTGCTTAAAAATTTCAAAGAGCAGTGCAAAATCCACACCCAATCAAACATCAAAAGTATCGTCTCATCGCAGCTTCGCGGCATAAACGTAGAGCAAATTTCAGCTATACCTAGTACATTGCCAAAGCTAAATGACTATATCTACTACAAGATCGATAAAAAAGATGAAATTTTCAAAAGCTTCGCAAATCAAAGCGTTATTAGCGTCTATATAACAGCAAATTTATCAAACGCTGACATTAAGATGTGGGCTTTATTATAAGGACAAAAAATGAGTGAAAATCAAAATGACATTTCAGTTTTAAGCCAGACAAAGCTTCTAGGACTTGGTGCAAATCCTGCCCTAGATCACGTACTACCACTGCTTCTTTTAGCAAACAGAGTATCAAAACTACAAAATTTTTCACAAAGTGAGATGCAAAATTTACGTGAAAAGCTGATAAATGATATATTAAGCACCACTTCAAAGATCTCAAATTTAGGCATTTATGAAGAGGATGACATCATTAGGCTTAGATATTGCCTTTGTGTTTTCATCGATGAGAGCTTGCTAAAAAACGAAATTTTTATGAACAGTTTTTGGGCGAACAACACCTTAACAACAAGATTTTTTAACGAAAATTTAGGTGGCAACAAATTCTTTGGTATCATGGATAAATGGTTTGAAAACGTTGGCAAAAACAAGGACTTTTTAGAGTTTATCTACGCTTGCTTAGTGCTTGGATACAAGGGTAAATACGAAGCGCAGGAAGATTGCAATGAGAAAATTTCATACCTTTGTGAAAATATAGCCTCAGCCGTTTCGCCACTTATCAAGGCCGATGAAAATGTATTTGAAAAGAGCTATTTAAAAACTAAAAAGAGAAGCTTTTTTGAGATATTTTCACTAAGACATTTGAAATTTTATTTTATCCTTATAGCGCTTGCAGCTATCGCGGCTGCGTTTTTATATAGCACCTACTCGATGGATCAAAACAACGTTAAAAACGACAGCGTTCTAAACAATAAAATAGAAAATTTTATGGACAAAAAGTAAGTGCAAGATAAGTTTTTCAATAAATTTAGCGAAAACTTTTCAGAAAACGAACTCTACATCAGCCTTATAGACGAGATGTCGAAGTATAAGACTTTGACTCACGATACGATAAAATGGGACTTTGTTTATAGCTCGTCCTTAAAGGCATTAAGCGAATTTAGCCTCGATGTAAAGCTTTTAAATTTCTTAGCGATCTCTGCTGTAAATTTAAACGACAAAGATGCTTTTAGAAGTTTAATCAGTGCTTTTTCATTTTTTCTAACTACCCTAAAACAAGAGCCAAGTTTATTAGCCAAAAATGAAAAGCAAGTGCCTGCTAAAAAAAAGATATTTGCCCAAACGATAGAGCTTTTTACGCAAGCTCATAGGGAGGGTATAAATTTAGACGAAGCGGATGCAAGGGCTTTTAATGAGCTTGTACCTGAGCTCTCACGCGAGCTTAGCACGCACTTTGACACGCTTTATATAGAAGAGAAAAATGAGCAAACTCAAAAAATTGAGGAGCCAAAGCAGCCGCAAAAGACCGAGCCAAGCTACACGCAAAGTGTCTCTTTTGGCAGTAGTGACATTAGCACATTTAGCGATAGAGAGTTTAGGGAGTATTTTGTAAATTTATCCATCTCGCTTTTAAAAAATGACATAAAAAATTTGACCGCTTACTCACTTGTTTTTGAGGCGATGTGGGGCAGGATCAAGGCTTTGCCAGTTAGCAGCGAGCAAGTGACGCAGATACGTTATCCTGATGAAAATTTGATCTTACTTTTTAAAAATATGAAAGAAGCAAACCTTGGTAATTTAGAGAAATTTATAAGAAATTTAGCTCTTAATCCATTTTGGATAGATGGCGTTAGGATATTTTGTGAGTTTTTAAGATCATCTGGACTAAGCGAGCAAAGCGAACTAGTTTCTAGTATGACTTTAAATTTCATAGAAAAATTTTCAGATATGAAAAAGCTTAAATTTCAAAGTGAAGAGGCATTTTTCAGCGAAGAGAGTGCTAAATTTTTTAGTAAAAAAGAGACTTCAAATTTTATCTCTAGTGATGATATGAAAAAAGATATGAGCTTTGAAGAGCTGATAAAAGCCCTTGATAGAAGCAAATATACAACAAATTCGCAAAGTGAGCTTAGCTTTTTGTTAGAGCTGTCCAAAATTTTTACAAGCCAAGGCATGGACAACAATGCAAAAGTTGTATATTCGCAAATAGTTAAATTTATAGAAAACACCGAGCTTAAGGATTATTTGTCAGATATTTATATAAAGGCAAAAACATTTTTGTGATAAAATATGTTTTTTTAAAACTTCTTTAATTTTATTTAATTATAATTCTTAAATCATTTACTCAAAAAAAGGATGTTATTATGGCAGAGAATTCAATCCCACCAAAAGAACGTATAAACATTGTTTATAGAACCAAAACAAACAACCAAGAAGCAGATGTTGAGCTTCCATTAAAGCTGATGGTAGTTTCAAATTTAACTGGTGAAAACCAAACTCCACTTGAAGATCGCGAAGTTGTCTCTATAAATAAGATAAATTTCGATCAAGTTATGAAAAGTTTAGACATTCATACTGAATTTTCAGTGAAAAATAGACTAAATTCTGGTAGCGAAGATCTAAATATCGATCTAAATTTTGAAAGCATTCAAGACTTCAATCCAGACAATATCATCAACCAAGTGCCTGAGCTAAAAAAGCTATTGCAGCTTAGAAAAGCTTTAGTTGCGTTAAAAGGACCTATGGGCAATATGCCTGATTTTAGAAAAGCAGTTTTAGAGGCTATTAAGGATGAAGATAGTAGAAAACAGCTTCTTTTAGAGCTTAAAGACGAAAAAGATAAGGAATAAAAATGTCTGAAACTAAAGTAAAAACTCCTATCATTGAAAGCATAATGCAAAGGAGCAAATATACAAAAGATGATGAAAGTTATAGCGTAGTAAAACAAGGAGTTGCCGAGTTTATCTCAAATATCATCACAACAAACAACGCTGAAGAGAAGATAAATAAGCTAGCACTTGATGAGATGATAGCCCATATAGATACGCTTTTATCAGCTCAGATGGATGAAATTTTACACAATAAATCTTTCCAAGAGCTAGAGTCTACATGGCGTGGCATTAGATTTTTGGTTGAGAGAACAAATTTCAACGAAAACGTAAAGATCGACCTTTTAGACGCTACAAAAGAAGAAATTTTAGATGACTTTGAAAACAATCTAGATATAACTCAAAGCACACTTTATAAGCAAATTTACTCAGCTGAATATGGCCAATTTGGTGGTGAGCCAGTTGGTGCGATAGTTGCTGACTATGAGCTAGATAAGTCAAATCAAGACATGACTTTCTTAAACAAAATGTCATCAATCGCTGCTATGAGTCACTCTCCGCTTCTAACTTCGCTATCTTCTAAATTCTTTGGACTTGATAACTTTGGCGAACTTGAAAACATAAAAGATCTAAAGAGCCTACTTGAAGGTCCTCAATACACAAGATGGAGAACTTTTAGAGAGAACGAAGATGCAAAATATATAGGTTGTATGGTAAATAGATTTCTTACTAGATCTCCATATATCCCAGAAGATAACCCTATAAAAAGCTTTAACTACCGCGAAAGCGTTGATAAGCACGATGATATGCTTTGGGGTAATGGCGCTTATGCGTTTGCTACAAGACTTACAGAGAGTTTTGCCGACTATAGGTGGTGCGGAAACATCATCGGACCAAAAGGCGGTGGCGCTGTAAAAGACCTACCAACTTACACTTATGAAAACTACGGAAGCGTTCAGACAAAAATTCCAACCGAAGTTTTGATCACAGATAGAAGAGAATTTGAGCTTGCAGAAAACGGCTTTATCACACTTACGCTAAGACGCGATAGCAACAACGCAGCATTTTTCTCTGCAAACTCAGTGCTAAAACCTAAAGTTTTTCCAAATACTCCAGAAGGCAAAGCTGCTGAGACAAATTTCAGACTTGGCACACAGCTTCCATATGTATTTTTGATCTCTCGTTTGGCTCACTATCTAAAAGTACTTCAAAGAGAAGAGATCGGTACTTGGAAAGAGCGCAGTGACGTCGAGCGCGGCCTAAATGAGTGGCTAAGACAGTACATCTCAGATCAAGAAAACCCACCAGCTGACGTAAGAAGTAGAAGGCCATTTAGAAGCGCAAAAGTCATCGTTAGCGATATAGCTGGCGAGCCAGGCTGGTATAAGATAGAGCTTCTAGCTAGACCTCACTTTAAATTTATGGGGGCAAATTTCGAGCTTTCTTTGGTTGGTAAGCTGGATAAAGAGTAAATTTAAGCATGTCGCTGATAGATAAAATTTTATATGAATTTAGTGATGAGTCAAAATTTCGTCCATATTTTAAAGATCTAGACAGCGACATCAAAGATCACATCGATACTATCTTAAACTCTAGGCTTGGAAACTACGGCCGTTTAAATGATAGTATCATCGATCTTTGGTCGGTTGGGGTCGAGATAAACGAGCTTGGCCATAGGCTTGGCATGGCGATATATGAACTAATCACCTCAAACGAAAATAGAATAGAGATAACTTCTATCGGCTATGATGACTCGCTAAAGCCTTGGCGTATCATCTTTAACATAAACTATAAGCATAAAAACGACAATTTCAAAGAGTATTTGCTAAAGGTTATTTTTAAGAACAATAGATATTGTGAGATTTTATAATGGATTATAATGAAAATAATTTAGCTTATTTTCAAAAAGAGATGGCGTATCTTGATGAAACAAGAGCACTTTTTATAAAGAATTTTCCAAAAGTTGCACCATTTTTAGATACTAAAAGCAAAGATCCTGATGTTGAGAGTATCATAGAAAATATGGCTATTTTGACATCAAGGATTAGACAAGAGCTAGATGAAAATATCCCATTAATAGCTGAGTCTTTGATAAATATCTTAATGCCAAGCTACACAAACCCTTTCCCATCAGTTTGCATGCAAGAATTTGCTCTAAGAGATGACTTTTCAGAAAAAAAAGAATTTATACCAAAAGGTAGCATCATAGAGTCAAAGCCAATAAACGGCGTGGCTTGTAAATTTCAGACGATATATGACGTAAATTTGCTTCCATTAAAGATATCAAAAGCTTTCATGTCAAACAACAAAAGCGACTATCTTTTAAATTTAAACATATCTATCACCAAAGATGAGCTTAGCACCAAAGAGCTTGATACCAACTTTTTAAATTTATATCTTGGCGATAACATATACTTCTCTTCAACTCTTTTGATGTGGCTAAAAAACTACTTAAAATTTATAGTCATAAGCTTTGAAGATAGCGACGAGGAGATAAAACTTGGAGCTGATAAGCTTAGCTTGGATGAATTTGATGAAGCTTTGATAAAGAGCGATGAGTTTGGTTTTGAGGCGTTTGAGCTTATAAAAGAGCTTTCATATTTTTCATCTAAACTAAATTTCATCCGTATAAACGGACTTGGTTTTTTAAAAAGATTTGACGCAAAAAGCTTTAACATCAAATTTGTCTTTTCAAAAGATATGCCAAATGGCTATGTACCAAGGCTAGAGTATTTCTCTCTTTTTGCCACGCCAGCGATAAATTTGTTTGCCAAAGGTGCCGAGCCTATACAAAATAACAACAAACGAAGCGAATATAGAATTTTCATCGACCGCTCAAACATAAACGCTTACGAGATAGTCTCTATCACAAAGGTCGTCGCTCACAGCAGCAATAATGAAAAAAGGATACTTAAAAACTACAAAAGCTTTGAGAGGTTTGAGTTTTTAAATAGCCAAAGATCAAAGGATTATTACTTTGTAAGCAACAAAATAGATATGAAGCTAAACTCTTATAAAGAAATTTCATTTTTTAAAAATGACGCTAAAGAGCAGACCGTGAGCATCGAGACGCTTTGCTGCAACGGTGACCTGCCAACCAATCTAAAACTTGGCGAGATAAACAAAATTCAAAATCACCAAGGTGTAGTGACCAAAAATTTAACTATTCCAACTAGTGTAAAACGTGTAAATGTAGATGGAAATTTACTCTGGAGGTTAGTTAGTATCTTGTCATTTAGCTATCAAAGCATACTAAACAAGGGCTCTTTTCTAGCACTGCTAAATGCCTTTATGCTGCCTGATGATGAGTTTTTGAAGAAATTTTCTAGCTCACTTCATGAGATAAAGACAAAACAGATCCACAGGGTCGATGGCGGCTTTGCAAAAAGAGGAGTGCTTTGTATATTTTATATAGATGAGAGCGAGTTTGAAAGCCTTGGAAATGTCTATGTCTTAGGTATAAATTTGGCTAAGTTTTTATCAAAATTTGCTTCTATTAACTCATTTTGCGAGCTTAAGATAAAGTGCGTAAAGAGTAAAATTTTATTTGATTATGGGTTTTTAAGTGGCACGAAAGAGCTTGTATGAGCGAAGAGATAAACCAAGCTTCATTTTTTAAACTGATAAAAAACATCCTAAAAGATAGGGATAGGAGCGAGATATTTTTAAAAAATAGCTCGAGTTTTGCCTACCCGATCAAAGAGCTCGAGAGCTTAGATGAGCAGGAGCTTACAAAGATAATTGTAAATTTTATGGGTCTTTTAGGAAGCGGCTCGCACCTAACAAGCTACATTTTAGAGAAAATTTCAAAGACTAATGACAATAGCTATGAACTATTTTTTGATTTTTTTGACAACTACTTGCTTTGGCTATTTTTTGACAGCATTAGTCTAAAAAACTACGCAAGATCTTTTGAAGATGAGCTTGATGATAAAATTTCAAAGATCTTGCTTGATATGCTTAATATAAAAGAAAAGCAGCTAGCAAAGAAATTTCTGCCATTTTCGCCACTTGCAATTAGCCAAAGAAGGCCAAAAAAAGAGGTTGAATTTGCGCTTCAGAGCCACTTTGGACTAAAAGATAAGCTTTTTATACTTGAAAATTTACCAAATCAAATTTTCATAGCCCCATCAAATTTAAACTCTTTAGGCCATAAAAATAGGACACTTGGTAAAAATTTCATCCTTGGTAAAAAGCTTTTTGAAAAACAAACCAAGATCGCAGTCTTTATAAACGGCATAGAGTACGAAGAGGCTGTGAATTTCTTCCCCAAAAAAGATAAATTTAAAGAGCTTCAAGAGACTCTTTCTTATTTTACTAATGATGAATTTGTTTCTGATTTATATTTGAAGATAAATTACTCTCATAAGATGCAGTTTAAGCTCGGGTCAAAATATACAAGTAGTCAAATTGGCTTTGGTTCAAGGCTTAAAAATGATAAAAAAATGTCAAATTTTATAAAATTTAGACTTTGTTCATAAAATTTAACTCCAAAATCAAAAAAATCTGATATAATTACATAAAAGAAATATATTTATTTGTAAAAGGATTTGCAGCTATGGCATTTATCGACTACTTACGCAGATTTTTCACATTTTTTAGGTTTAAACACAGTGTTGTTTTAGTAACTTCTATCGCTCTTAGTGTTTTGTTTTGGCTATATGCTCCGCTTGTAGCATTTAATGATATATACAGCTTTGCTAGCGTTAGCTCACGAGTTAGCGTGCTAGTTGCTTTTTGGGCAGTTATATTGTTTTTTGTCTTGCTCAGACCACTGATGAACTATTTTGCATCACGCAAAGATGAGAAAAACGACAAACTAAAAGAGATAAAAAAAGAGTCAATGGATAGTTTTGGCAAGGCAAAGAGAAATTTCTTACTTTCGCTAAAAGACGCCAAAACGACTTGGAAGAAAGATATAAATTTCAAAAAATTGCCATTAATAATGATAATAGGCAACGAGGGCGCTGGCAAAAGTGCTTTTATAAACTACTCAAATATCGAATTTCCTCTATCTGATAGCCTAGATACTTATAAGAAGATACATCAAAGTACGACAAATTTTAACCTTTATGTATCAAAATTTGGAGCACTATTAGATACTGAGGGCATTCACTTTGCACAAGAGAGCCTCTATCAGCCAACCGCAACAGAGGAGCTTCCTGAAGATGATGTAGAGAAAAACAGAGACTATCTACTTAAAAAAGGCGTTTGGAACGAGTTTTTACACTTTTTAAAGAGAAATGACTTTAACTCAAGACTAAGCGGTGCCGTGCTTATCATAGATACTAAAAAATTCTTAGAAGGCACTCAAGAGTATTTTGATGAGCTTATCAGGTATATGGTAAAGAGGATAAATGACTGTGAGAAGCATCTTGGCATTAAATTTCCTATTTACGTAGTCTTTAGCAAGCTTGATCTTATAGATGGTATGGGCGATTATTTTAAATTATTTAATGAAGACGTGGCAAACAAAGCACTTGGCATAAATTTAGACTCAAATTTCACCGCTCAAACACTTGAGACGGAGCTTAAGGGCTTAAGCGACTCACTATTTAAACACCTAATGAGCAAAAACTCGATCTCGCACATGCTAGAAGATAAAAAACGCTCATATTTGTTCTTAAAACAGCTTGAAAATTTCTTCGTGCTGGTAAAAGACTTTGTTACAAAGCTAAGCTCACAAAATGCTCTTAAAAACACATCTGTTATAAACGGAGTTTATTTTGTAAGTGCATATCAAGAAAACATCCCTATAAACTACCTTACAAATACAATTTGTGATAAATATAGCATCAAAAAACCACTTCTTAGAGCGGTAAATAATTACAGCAAACAAAGCTACTTTGTAAAATCATTTTTAAAAGAGATCGCTTTTAAAGCAAATGTAACGAAATTTGGTGCGCAAAATAGATTTATTAAATTTGTAAATTTCGCCCTAGTGGCTGCGCTTTGTGTTGGAGTTTATTTTGGCTCTAGTTATATTTTAAATATCAAAAATACAAAAGAGCAAACCGCGGCTAACAACGTAGATAAAATTTCTAACTATCTTGATAACAAAAAGTATAAAGACCTTACCGCTACACAAAAGATCGAGCTTTTAAATCTTCTAAAACAAAGTCTAAACGACTATCCAAGGATCTTTAGTGGTGATACTAAATTTGAGTACATCACTCTTGATACCTCTTATAAAGGTTTTATGCCTGTTAAAGCGCTTTATTACGACCTTAGTGCTGATTTTTTCAAAAATACAGTTTTAACTGAGATGGAAAATATCCTAAAAACAGAGAGTGATCCAGATAAGCTTATAAAAGCCTTTTATATGTATGATTCACTTTTTGATAAAAACTATACAAACGTAGATCTATTTAAAATTTGGATAGCTGCAAACTGGGATAAATTTGAAAAATATGGTGTTGCCAAGGATGAATTTTTAGCACACATTGAAGCCATTTTAAATGCTAAAAATTTAAGCATTTCAGCAGACCAGAGCGCCCAAAGTGTAGCAAATACCAAACTAACGCCTGTTCAAAGAGCAAAAAGGCTCTACTCGATACTTGAGTTTATATCATTTAAAGATGAAAAATCATTCTACGACATCAAAAAAGAGGTTGAAAATTTAAACCAGGTAGTTCAAGAAAAAGAGGCATTTAATCCATTTAATAAAATTTATACAAAAGAAAATTTAAGAGATTTCTTGGCAAAACTTAGCTCAAACATCGATGAGACCGCGGGTATCGAGTCATGGCTAATGGATACCAACTCATCTTTAAAAGATATTAGCTCAAATGAGAAAAAAGAGCTAAGTATCGCAGTTGTAGAGCTTTACTTGCAAAACTATGCCGATAAATGGAACCAAATTTTAAGAGCGATCGAGCCAAATGAATTTGCTACTAAAAAAGAGGTTATCGATGAGCTTGAAATTTTGTCAAAAAGAGAAAACCCACTAAATTCTCTTATAAAATTAACTAATCAAAATACAAATTTAAATGATGAAAATTTACTAAAATACATCTACTCTCTAGGCTTTGCTTCAAGCGAGATAAAACGTGTATTTACAGACTTTAGCACTAAATTTACAAACTATCATGCGCTAAATTCTGACGGATCGTTAGATCTTATCAGTAATGATGTCACAAATGTCTATAAAAAAGTTAGTGACTATAACTTTGAGATGCTTCAAAGCAGCGACGACAAGATAGTTTATGCGATAAATGGCATAAAAAATGAAAACGATCCATTTATCGTGCTAAATAATGACGCTAAAAAGCTTCCTGATGAGCTAAATGAGTACTATCAAAAGCTATCAAAGCTTGCTTGGAAACAGGTAGAAAACGGAGCTTCATCACTTTTAGCAACGGCTTATAAAGATGATGTTCTTGACGACTTTGAAAGTCTTATAAAACCTTATTATCCGTTTAATGAAAACTCAGCAAAGGCCGTTAGCATCGAAGAATTTAAGAGATTTTTTGGCAAGGACGGAACTTGGAATAGCTTTTATGATAAATATCTAAAACAAATTTTAAGTAAAACTGGCAGTGGTTATAAGGTAAGACCAAAATATGCAAAAGAGCTAAGATTTAATAAAAGTTTCCTTGAAAATATCGCTTATATCGATAGAATTTCAAATTTGATGCTTGATTCAAATGACGAGCTAAAACTAAACTATAACTTAAAAGCAGTTGATTTATCGGCAAATTTCAGCCACATAAATATAGGCTACGCAAATAACTCTTTGGCGTATGATCACACGATCCCATCAAATTTACTTGTCTCAAGTAAAAGCTTTGATATCTCAACGCAGTTTAAATTTAATGCAGTTTCAAATGCAGGTAGTGATAAAAAAGAGATCAGCTTTGATGGCGAGTGGGGCTGGTACAAGCTCTTAAAGGCTTCAAATTTCAGCAGCATTGGCGTTAGCACGCTTAACTTTGATGGTAAAAAAGAGTCATATTTTGGCTTTGAAGTTACTCCAAATGGCGGAGAGCTTTTAGAGCTTATGAATATCATACCAACGATTGATTTACCAAGAAAGATGCTTTATTAAGGAAAAAATATGCAAGAAATAGCAGCGGTTATACAAAATTTTGATAAAGCTTCGAGCTTTTTGGCGCAGTATGTCATTTTTGATGAAAACGGTGGGGACATAGGCTCGCTAGATACGGTTAAATTTCCGTGCAGTGATACAAGTGGCTCTATAGCTTCAAAGCACGCTCATATAGGCTTTGAAGAGGGAGTTTTCACCATTTGCGGATACGAAGGATGCGAGATATTTTATAGCGATTCTTATTCGAAGTTGCCTGATGATTACGAAAGCGTGATAAATCCAGGAGATATTTTTAGGATAGGCGAACTTAAATTTATATTTATAGATCCTTCTAGGATAGATGAATATGTCGGTAAAGCTCACAAGATCATAGAAAATACCAAAAATTTTGATGAGCTTGATAATAAAGAATTTGAACCAGTTGGGAAAATCTCAAATGTTGATTTCAAAGAGGAGCCAAAGATAAATTCTCTCATCGATGAAGAAAAAGATATCACTTTAAATGAAAATGTTAATGATGTACCTTTAAATTTAAATGAGAGTACTCAAAATTTTGACGAAGAAGATATAAATACTCAAAGGATGCTAACAGCAAAGAGTATGGATGAGCTTTTGATGAATTTAGTTGAGAGCATAAAGGTGCAGCCAAACATGAGCCCTATAAGTGAGCAAAGCAGGACGTTAAATACAAAAGATATGGAAACTATTATAAAAACGCTGCCTCTAAGTGACAACACGACGCTTGTGAATGTTGTTTTGCTTAAGCTTATATGCAAAGAGCTATATAGTCAAATGTACGATATAGTCGAGAATAATTCATTTTTCAAGTATCTCTCTGGTGCTGTAACAAAAAGCACCAGAGAAGATAAAGAGGCGTTTAATTATTTATTACATAAAGCACTTGAAAGCTATATGTTAAAAAAGTAATGTTTTTAATAAAATAGAAAGTTAATAAAAGTTAAAATAACCAAATTTTTTAATAGGAGTAAATATGTCACAACCAGTGTATATTAAGGTGAAAGGTTCTACTCAAGGACTTATCTCAAGTGGTGCTTCAACAGAAGCTAGTATCGGTAATCGCTATCAGTCAGGTCACGAAGATGAGATCATGGCACAAGAGGTTTCTCACATTGTAACTGTTCCAGTAGATCCACAAAGTGGTCAACCATCAGGACAAAGAGTACATAAGCCATTTAGCTTTACAACATCTTTAAACAAAGCTGTTCCACTTCTTTACAACGCATTAACTCAAGGCGAGAGGCTTCCAGAGGTTGAGATCTACTGGTATAGAACATCAACTAGCGGTGGCGCTGAGCACTTCTTTACTACAAAACTAGAAGACGCAACTATAACAGATATCACTCTAGTAAGCCCAAATGCTCAAGACAAGCTAAACAGCGACAAAACTGAGCTTTTCAAAGTTTCAATGAACTATAGAAAGATAGTTTGGGAACACGTAGCTGCAGGTACAAGCGGAAGCGATGACTGGAGAGAAGCTACTAAAAAAGCTTAAAAAATAACCTAGGGATCCTCCCTAGGGATATCAATCTTCTCGTTGGAAGGACACAAATGAGCCCTTTTTATCATTATCTTTTAAAACACCATGATATGTGAAATGCGATATGAAACACTTAGCTATGATCATATTTCTCATAACATCTTTATATTCACACGAAGCAAATTGCACGGATATGTTTGGACTCATTTTTAATAAAAATTTAAGTGACGCTGAAACAGCTAAGTACATCAAATATTACATAGATGATCTTGGATGTGATGCTAATATGACTATTGAAATTCCAGATCTTTCAATAAGACCAAATTTATTAGAGTATGCTTATGATACAAATAAAACAAAAACTTTTGATACTCTTTTAGCTAAAGGAACAGCTGCTAATGCAAGCTTAGCAACGTCTATAGGTATGAGCTTTGCATTTTTCTTTAGAGAAAATGGTGTCGGTATAGACAACAAAAAAGCAAGCCCTGAGCTACTAGAATTTATAAAAACTCAAAAATATAAAGAATTTAAAGAAGAGAAATTTAAGATAATCAAAAAGCTTTTAGAACATGGACAAGATCCAAAAGACTATAAAGTTTTAAAGATTATTCTGAAAATTATAAATGATGAAAAAGATTTAGAGAATTTATTAAAAGATGGAGCTAAAAAGGAATTAGCACAATGAAGCAATTAGCAATAATCATATTTCTAATAACATCTTTATATTCACATGAAGCAAATTGTACGGATATGTTTGGGCTTATTTATAATAAAAATTTAAGTGATGTTGAAACGGCTAAGTATATAAAATACTACATAGATGATCTCGGATGTGATGCTAATGCTGGTATAAATTTACCAAATTTAACGATGAAAGCTAGCTTGCTAGAATTTGCTTATAGTGCAAATAAACCAATAAGCATTGACAAACTTTTAGAAAAAGGCGCGGTACCTAATGCGTGGTTGGCTGGCTCAATAGGATTAGACTTTTTGCTTTTTTTTGAAGAAAATGGTGTTAAGTTAGAAGGACAGTCACCAAGCCCTGAGCTACTAGAATTTATAAAAACTCAAAAATATAAAGAATTTAAAGAAGAGAAATTTAAATTAATTAAAAAACTCCTAGAACATGGACAAGATCCAAAAGATTATGGTTTCTTAAAAAATATATTAATGCTCATAAATGATGAAAAAGATTTAGATAATTTATTAAAGAGTAGAACTCAAAAGGAATTAGTGCAATGAAGCAATTGGCAATAATCATATTTCTTATAACATCTTTGTATTCACACGAAGCAAATTGCACGGATATGTTTGGGGTTATTTTTGATAAAAAAATAACTGATGAAAATACCGCTAAATACATAGAATATTATATAGACAAACTGGGTTGTGATGCTAATGCTAGCGTAAAATTAAATAATTTAATGGCTAGATCGAATTTATTAGAATTTGCTTACGATGCAAACAAAACTAGAACTATTGACATGCTTTTAGACAAGGGTGCTACTCCAAATGGCTGGCTATCTACGTCAATAGGGCTTGACTTTTCGTTTTTTTTTAATAGTAATGGAGTTCCAATAGAGAATAAAAGAGCCAGTAAAGAATTGCTTAAATTTATAAAAACACCAAAATATAAGGAATTTAAAGAAGAGAAATTTAAACTGATCAAAAAACTATTAGATCATGGGCAAGACCCAAAAGATTATGTCGTTTTAAAATCTATTTTAAAAATTGTAAATGACGAAAAAGAATTTGATGAGTTAGTAGAAGGCAGGAATAGGTAATGGATTTATTTAATATAAGCAAGAAGAAACTTGAAGTAAAAAATGATAACACTGATTTGAAAGACTTTAAAGAAAAAACTACCTCACAAAATGCAAAAGACAATGTAGATGCTTTTATAAGAGCTTATCCTAAACCTCCACTAATGGACAAAATTTTTGATGCTGCTGGAGAAGGAGTAAAAAGAGGCATAGACGATCAAACAGAAATTAAATTCAGAAAATATAAAGAGGCAAAAAGGCTTGGCATACTGGAAGAGTCAAAGCCTACGATTAAATTAAATGATGCTGATATTAAAGAATTTGAAGAAAGATTACAAGAAGAAGAAAACGAAAAAAGATTGAAAGAGCAACAAATGGACAAAAACATAACATCACCAACATCATCACTAACTAAGCCAGTGTATTTAGTATTTCATGGACAAACTAATGAAATTTAATAAAAATATAAAAGAAAATATAATAGGTAATTTGCTTGTGAGATACTATAAAGCTCATGATAAGATGGTTACTATTTTTATTTTGATAAGTTATTTTGTTTTTTCTTTGGGTATCTTTATATTGCCAAGCGATTTACTAAGTAAGTCTCAAACATGCCAAGAATTTGTAAATTTTATGAAGCAGTATTTTATTAATATAGAAATTTTTAGTGGAGTTAGCTCTTTTAAAGAAGAGATAGAATTTTATGTAAGTTATATGTGGATAGTTGGCTTGTTATGGGCTTTGGAAGCTGTTTTTTATACTATATGCCGTTTCTTTATTTTTTATAACATTGAAACATCAGAAACAATAAAAAGACTTGATTTTAAATGGCTAATTTTTGGATTTTCATTTAGCATTTTTGCTATTTATGTATATTCTACTGGTTATATAGTGACAGATGGTATAAGCTTTTTTGCTTGGGACTATAGTGTAATGTTTCAAAGCAAGCTCGAAATTTTTATAGTTATCTCTCTTTTTCAAGCTCTTTTTTCAGGGTTTGGGGTTTATTTGTTAGCAGTATCAATATCTGTTACCTTTTATAAAATTTTTGGCATAAAAAATATGCATATAGATAATTAAGGACTAGTTGTGGCAATTCAGGAAATAAAAGACATAAATAAAACAACAAATAATAACTTATTGGATCGTTTAGGTACTGTTGCAACAGGGCTTGATGAAGCAACAAAAAGTTTCAGAGATGGTAAAACATTAACATTTGCCGTTGGTATTGTATCTAGTAGAGTTGGAAAAGTATCAGATACGGCAAGTGTTTTACAATCAATATCCTCAAGTAATCCGACATATGAGGTGCCAAAGGCAGTTGCCAAAGTTTGGGCTGGCATGCAAGGTGCCATTGCTGGAGTAAAAAGCATGAGCAAATTTACAAAACAACCGCATCTAATAGTTGCTTCTGCAATTGTTGGATCGTATTTAGGACCAAAAGGAGTAGAAAATTTTATGGATAACTCTAAAGACACCTTAGATAAGCTGTCAAAAGATATAGCAGATACGGCTTTTGAAGCTAGAGAGCGCCATAAATCTATTGAAGAACTTAACAAATGCTTATATGATTTTAAAAAACAGGATTACACCATGACCATAAATAATGATACATTGAATAATAAAAAAATGCTTATTGATGTCCTTAAACAAGATGATTCTAACGATGCCTTCTCTACTCTTCAGATAGCAAACGATAAATTTATAGTCACAAGGGCTGATATAAATGAGAGTTTAGAGGATATATTTAGCATAGAGTGCTTTGCCTATATAAATTTAGTCAAAAACCCGCTTTATGAAAATTTAGAGAGCATATATAATGATAACGCTCAAACTGGCATATATAGATACCTTGATAAAGGCATGAAGCTAAGCATAAAAAGACCATCTTCTACAAACAAAAGTATCATCCCAAGCAATAATGGCAGCGACTATATCTACTTTAGCGGCATAGTAAGCGATGTCGAGTATCTAGGCGTTGATGATGACAGCAGCACAAATATAGACAAAAAATACTTCTTCAAATTTAAACTCACATCTTCGCTATATAGACTAAGTATAAATAGAGCAAATAGAATTTACACAGATCAAAGCGTGCTTGAAGTAGTAAAAGAAATTTTGTCTTTTAACAAGCAAAGGCTAACTAAAGAGCTAGACTTCTCAAATATCAAAAATAGCTACAATAAAAAAGAATTTATAGCGCAGTACAACGAAAGTGACCTAGCCTTTATAACAAGACTTTGCCATGATAGCGGCATATATTTTTACGAAGATAATGAGAAAATTTACTTTCATGATACCTTTATCCTAGCTTATAGCAACCAAGCTGAAGGCCTAACGCAAAGCGAACCTAGCAAAGGTAAAGAGGCTAGAAAAGTAAGCTTTAATGTAAATTTAAATAACAATCTTGCAAGCGAACATATAAATAAAATCACAAAGAGCGAAACTCTAAAAGCAAACAGCTTCACCCACTCATTTCAAAACACAGCCTATCCGAACGTGCTAGAGAGCAAAAATGAGAAGATATTTGACGAGCAGGTAAATATCTATGATAAGCATATAAATTTAGATGAGTATTCGTTTAGTGATACGAGGTTGCTTGAGGTCAGCACCTATCTTAAAAAGCTAAGAAGCGATATGCTTTTGAAAGAATTTGTCGCTAGCTCAAACGTCTTTGCTCTAAATTTAAACGACAATATCTCAGTCGCCATTGATCAAAGTAGCGGCGAATATGAGTTTAAAATAATAGCTATAAAACACACTTATATAGACGAAAGCGTTTTAGAAAATACTCTAAATTTAGGTGACAATGTCCCTTTAAAAGATAAGAAATTTATAAGCTCATACACAAATGAACTAAGCATCATCCCAAGTAGCGTGAAATTTGTACCAAGCTATAAACAAAAGCCAAAAGCGCCCGACATCACTCTAGGCCTTGTCGTAGGACAAGATGGGCTAAATAGCCAAACAAACACCATCCATACGGATAGTTACGGCAGAGTAAAGGTAAGACTAAACGCCTTTAGCACGCAAGAGCAGATAGATAAAGACGACACCATAAACGCAAGCTATCATAAAAGTGCCTATCTAAGAGTGATCACGCCTATAGCAAGCAACAGCTCTGGCTTCTTTGCGATACCTAGGGTCGGCGATGAGGTTATCATCTCATTTTTGCAAAACGACATAGACAACCCAGTGGTAAGTGGCAGCCTCTATAATGCCTCAAATATGCCACTAGTAAATGTAGATAACAACTACCACCAAACATCGCTTAGCTCAAAAACGATCGGTGCAAACGAGACCGGCATAAACGAGATCACTTTGTCAAACTTAAAAAACAAAGAGCAAATTTATGTAAAAGCCGAGAAAGACTACGACGAGCTAGTAAATAACGACTTTTCTCAAACGATCCTAAACGACAAAAGCTCTCAAGTGCATGGTAGCTACACCGAAAGGGTCAAAAAAGCGCACATCCAAACGATAGATCTTGCTAAAAACGTAAATGTCGGTGGAGAATATCTAACGACGGTTGGACTTTCAAAAGATACGGTAATAGGCGTCTCAAATACACTAAATGTAGCTGTTGATGATACAACTAGAGTTGGTCAAGATAGACATGAGTTTGTCGGCAATGACAAATTTGTCGAGATAAAATCAAACCTCAACACAACCATACACAACGATGAGACTAAAGAGATAAAAGGTACCAAAGAGCAAAACATAGATGGTAGCTACAAGCTAAATTCTCAAAAAGGCATAAATGAGTTTTCTAACGAACACATAGTGCTTCAGGCAAACAACTACATCGACATAAATGCTAAGTCAAATTTCACAACAAAAACAGCCGCGCAGCACACCGAGATGGCAGACTCTAAATTTAGCGAGATCGAGACGACATACGAGGTCAATGCTAAAAATGAGATCATCCACCAAGTAGGCAGCACCAAAGTAACCATAAATGGCGCAAGTGTTGTGATAGAAGTTGGCGGCATAAAAGCGATATTTGACAGCATGGGACTAAGAGTCATCGGCGGAGATATCAAGGCGTTGTAAAAATAACTGGAGGATAATATGAAGAATGTCTTTTTTATACTATTTTTAATCGTAAATTTATACTCAGATAATGAAAATTTTGAATCAAAAGAGTGGGCAGGAAATTACTCGTTTGAAGATCAGATTATGCTAGATGAAAAAAATTATCGTGGGCATATTCAGGATTTGAATATATCGATGTGCAAAAACAATATTTGTAATGTTAGGTTTGAAAGTTACCGTACATATGGCGTTAAAGGAGATGAAGATAGCGAAGGTGCAAATATTTGTCTGATAGAAGTTGAGGATAAAGCGATGAATTTACAAATTCTTTCTTCCAAAGAAGCAGTTTTAAAATTAGCAACAAATGACAAAAGTAAAAAGTGCAGCGCAAATCTCATAAAGACTGATAAAGGTTTTAAATTTACTAAGCCAGAAATAAATGCAAATGAGTGTGCAAATATACTTATAGATTATGGTTGTGGAGAAGGAACTGATCCGTATTGGGATGGAGAATTTATAAAGGATGAAAAGAAATGATTTTTAGAGATTTAAGCGACGATGAGTACAGTAAGCGACTGAGTGCATTTATGTGCAATATTGAAGTACATCCAGATTCTGAGCTAGTTAAGTCTGGTCGTTATTTAAAGCCATATGCAGATAACTCCAAAAATGCTGACAGTGGAAGTATTGCTATCGGGCATGGACTAGATTTAAAAAAAATGCTACAAGTGAAATCACAAAGTTGTACCAAGGTGTTTTTGGAAATGGATGGCAACTAACAAAAGAAGAACTTTCGATTTTGAGAGACTATAAAAATGGCACTATAACCACATCAATGGCTTTGAGGAAATTTAATTCTTTATCCAATTTAAGTCTTAATCTAAAGACAAGAGATAATGCATATAAACTATACTCTTTAACTCTTAGTACTTATGAAAATAAAGTCAATAGTAACATTCCAAAATCCTACGAAAGGCTGGCATTAGTCTCAAGAGCATACAATCACTATGGCTCAGATCTTATGAAGGCTGTATCGCAAAGAGATAGATTTTTAATATGGTTTCATCTACGTTATACCATAAACACTCAAAGAGGCAAGGAGCTAAACGGCCTAACCAAAAGAAGGTTATGGGAATCGGATATTTTTGACCTTAAATATAAAGATGATTTTGAAGCAATAATAAATATTTTTAGTCACATGAATATATCAAAACACAATGATCAAACAATAGCTAAATATATACGAGCATACGAAGGAAGAAATTTTACCGAAAAAAATATCACAGATTTTAAAGCGGATGCCGTAAGTAGGAAGCTTAATAACTACTTTTCATTTAAATATAATAAAATCAATGCTACTCTTGCTCCATTTGTGGATAAGCTCCACTCTCTTCTAAAAGAAGTTATCAATACTACATTTGATAATAAAAATATATATGTTGTATACTTAAAAAGTGATGGCACTAACAATATATCAGCTATAAATAAAGCACTGCAAGAACGCGAGAAAAACTCAGAATTTAAAGAAGGTGAAAAAGAAGAAATTTTACTAATATATCCTCATCAATCTGCTCAGCCAACAGCACCATATCAACCAAAAAATACAAGGCTAACTATTATTTTAGCAAGTGGAAACTATTTAGATTGTTCTAATCTCAATCCATCAGGCAATAGCAGCGAAAGTAGACTAATACTAACCAACTATAAATTTAACTCGTACAAAACAAATTACAACGCTAGTAATATAAAATTTATAAACCCTTTTACAAGTAAAGAAACTATACTTTACAAAGATGAAGTTGGAAATTTTATATCACAAGACAAAAAATATTCCTACAATAGCGCAAATAAAATAGTATTAAATTTCTTTGATAATCTAAATTTTAACCTACTAAATTTTGCCAAAGAAAATGGCTCTTTAAGAAGTGATAAGGCTTCGTCAATGTTTGATATAAAGCTTAAATTAGCAAGCAACAACAGCAGTGTCCCTACTACCAATAATGGAAATTTTAATCTAGTCATAACAAATTTAATAATCACTGATGAAAATCAAAATAGCACTGATGTAAAAGAGATATATTTGCACAACGGAGAAGATAAGAGAGTATATAAATCATACTATCTTAAGAAAAATGAAACTACTAGCGATGATGATTCAGAGAAAAACTCATATACGGCCAAATTTAATATCAATTTGATCTTAGATAAAAATCAAGGAGCATTTAAGAAGACTACAAAATTCATACTTGCCGCTCGTGATCTAAGCAAGGACTACTCTACTAGTGAAATCCACAGCATGAGCGATAACGGTGTCGTATCGCTTGAAGCCAATCAGAAACAAAGCGGACAAGCTACATACGAGCTAAAAACATCACTTATTGATATAGCAAATAATATATTCAATGTAACAGTAGATGTCCCAAACAAAAAAGATAGAACAACAATAACCACAAAAGATACAATAAACCTAAAGGCAAAATATAAGCCAAATAAGGGAGACGATAACTATAAAGAAATAAACTGGTCTTATAAGATAATCAAAAAAGATGAGTACAATGGTGAAGTAAGAGCAAATATAGTAATAAACGACATAAAACTAGAAGGCGAGAAATTTAAAGGCAAAGAGATAAACTTCACCCCGCAAACGGACATAAAAGATCAAGAGCTACTCGAAAAACTAAAAGAAGATGATAGCACTATTGTGTTTTTTGCATGTTTGAAAGCTCCAAAATATACGACAAGATATGGTAAAACACACGGAAAAATTGATTTCAAAGTGCCTATAAAGCTTAAATATGAAAACAGCAAGCTTTATATATATGAATTTGGCCATACTGACAAGAATTTAGGCTTTGACGCAAGCTTATCAGATAAATTTAGTTGCGAGATCAATGAGACAAAAAAATCAACTAACTCTGGTGGAAAATATTACATAAGCTCAAGTATAAATAGTCAAAATATAGGCATCTTTAAGGATTATAAGCTAAAAGATCCTGCTTATCAAGTAATAAGTATTAATGGTAAGTCCAGTAGAGTGTCTTTTGAAATTTATGTAGCTGATAGTAAGACCAAAAGTATAATATCGGGTAATAAAGGCGGAATAAATCTAATAAACAATGAAAATAAAAGTAAATTTATTTCTAAATTTAACGAAATAAAACAAAAAGTTAAACTAGAAGATGGAGAATCTGTTGGTATTGAAATAATTGAAGATGACGTTTGTTTTTGTTTAAGTCAAGGCTTAGTTAAAAAGAGCTGTGGTGGAAATGGTTGTAATATAAACGATAATGACTATGCAACAACTGCCAAAGATCTCGGTGTAGAAAAAGAAGTATTAATGGCAATAGCAAGCCAAGAGTCTAAACATGCTTCGTTTAAAGCAGTAAAACAAGCCACTATTTTATTTGAAAGACATAAGATGTATAGGCTTCTTATTAAAAAAGGTAATACTAAAGCCAGCGTAGATGCACTATCTAAAAAATATCCAAGTATCGTAAATGAAGATAGTGGTGGTCATAATGATATGACATCATACGAAAAACTTAAAATTGCGAAAAGTATAGATTATGACTGTGCTATACAATCGTGTTCATGGGGAAAATTTCAAGTCATGGGATTTCACTATGCTAATTTATATTCATCACCTAGGGAGTTAGAAAAAGCTATGAATATGTGTGAATTGCAACAATTCAAGTATTTTGTTTTATATCTTAAAAAAACGAACGGTATGGTTAATGCATTGAAGAGCAAGAACTGGGAAGAAATAGCGACACTATATAATGGCCCTAAATGGAAAGAGAAAAACCCAGAATACGCAAACAATATTAAAAGATATTATAATCAGTTTAAGGCATCTAAATGAAAATATTTTATATAGTAGTTTTACTAAGTGCATTTTTATTTGCTTCTGAAATTTCAGAAGCTTTTGGGGATCTAGACGGTGATGGCAAGGACGAAAGAGTGGTGGTTTGGCAAGATAGTGACTTGCATAGAGTTTTGCAAATTTTTAAAAAAGATAGTGAAAATAAATGGATAAAATGGCAAGAATTTAGTAATGTAATAATGAAGTCTGATGAAGGTGGTGCCATGGGAGATCCTTTTGAAAGTTTGGAGATAAAAAATAGAGTGATCACAATAAATCACAGTGGCGGTGGCGGTAGATTTGAGTGGGGCTATACCTACAAATACAGACTTGACTTAAAAGATAAAATTTGGAAATTAATAGGCGTTACTGTAAATATGCTAGATAAAAATGTAAAAGATCAAAACTTAGACTATAACCTCCTAACAAAGAAAGCTATATACAAGGTAGAGTGCTTAACAGAAGAGGCAAATAAATGCAAAAATATTAAAAATTTTGTGTTTGATGTAAAAAATAATAACCAAATAAATATGAATGAAATAAAACTAGGAGAAAATAAACTTATCGTGCCAAAATATAATGAGAAAATATATTATTGACGTAATAGGGTATTAAATTTTAATATAAGTTACTACTATGTAAAACACTCTAAATTTAATCCAAAACCACAAGCAAATTTACATAAAACTTTATCTTTACAATATTTTGTAATGTCACACGTTTCTGCTAAAATCGCCCCTTTTAATTTACCTAAAAGGGAGAAAATGAAGAGATATTTAGCCGAGTTTTTTGGCACATTTTGGTTAGTTTTTGGAGGTTGCGGTAGTGCGATATTTGCAGCAGCTTTTCCAGAGCTTGGTATTGGATTTGTAGGTGTTGCGTTTGCTTTTGGTCTTACAGTTCTTACGATGGCTTACGCAGTTGGTCACATCAGTGGCGGACACTTCAACCCTGCTGTCTCAGTTGGCCTATTAGTTGGCGGAAGATTTGATAAAAAAGACTTCGTGCCTTACGTCATTGCCCAAGTTATCGGAGCGATTGTAGCTGCTGCTGTGCTATACCTTATCGCTTCAGGCAAGGCTGGATTTGACGCTGCTGCAAGCGGTTTTGCTAGCAACGGATACGGCGAGCACTCACCAAATGGCTACAGTCTAGTCTCAGCACTAGTTGCAGAGATAGTTCTAACTGCGTTTTTCCTTATCATAATCCTAGGTGCTACTGATGAGCGTGCGCCAAAAGGCTTTGCACCGATCGCTATTGGTCTTGGTTTGACGCTGATCCACCTTATCTCGATACCTATCACAAACACATCGGTTAATCCAGCTCGCTCAACTGGTGTTGCGATATTTCAAGGT
Organism: Campylobacter concisus; assembly: GCA_963549665.1. Lineage (GTDB taxonomy): Bacteria > Campylobacterota > Campylobacteria > Campylobacterales > Campylobacteraceae > Campylobacter_A > Campylobacter_A concisus_BN. The sequence goes on from CAUUZE010000020.1 coordinate 25,233, forward strand.
GGTTGGGCGTTAGAGCAGCTTTGGCTTTTCTGGGTTGCACCTATCGTTGGAGCGATCATCGGAGCTATCATTTATAGGATTTTAGGCTGCACATGCGGCTGCAAAAGCGCAAAATAATCAAATTTTATACTTCAAGGGGCGATCTTCGCCCTTTCTACTTCTAAAAATTTAAAATAAGTAAAAAAGAAATTTATAGTGTATTTTTGAGGGATCATCTAAGAAATTTAATTCTTAGATGAAAAGAGGATTTAGGCTTTTTTTGTCATCGCCCTAATAGGTATAACAAATATCGCTGCGATAAGGTAAAAAACGATACCAAAGACAGCTGCCATCATAAATATCTCGCCGATATCATAAAAGCTTGACTCAAGCCTAATGGTATCCACGTAATTTATCGCAAACCATAATGCTACGCCAAGAGCGATAGCAAAAACAAAAAATCCCCAAGAAAATAAGAAATTTAAAATCTTAGTCATCAACTTTTCTCCTTTTTGAGTTTATTTATCTACCTTAAATCCGCCGCCAAGTGCTCTATAAACTTCAACCGCGCTATCTACCTCATCAAGCTTTGCAGAGACATCTTGAAGCTTTGCTTGAAGCAAATTTCTCTCCGCATCAAGAAGCTCTAAGTGACCGATATAGCCAGCATTATACTGATCTTTAGCAAGCGAATAAATTTTTTGCTGCGATTGTAGCAAATTTTTTACCTGATCCAAAGAGAGCTTTGCGTTTTGCCTTGATATAAGGGCATCTCTAACCTCACCAAGGGCCGATCTAACAGTCGCTTCGTAAGTGATAGCTGCGATTTGCTCGTTTGTCTCAGCAACACGGACATTGTTTTTTGTCCTGCCGTAGTCAAATATTTTTTGCGCTAAAGAGCCACCTATATTCCAAGTATTGGCATTTCCTACAAATATATTTTCAAAATCAATACTTGTAAAGCCCAGAAGTCCAGTAAGTGAGATTGTAGGAAAATAATCAGCCTTTGCCACGCCAACAAGGGCATTTGTAGCTTTTAGATCTGCTAGCGCCTTTGCCACGTCGCTTCTTCTAAGCAAGACATCTGAGCTGATGCCAGCCTTTATCTCAGGTGAGCTTGGTAAATTTTGCGCACTAGCAACGGCTCCTTTTAAAATTTCATCATTGCTCTTGCCAGTTAGGATGGCTAGCGAAGTAAGCGCTTTCGACTTTGAGTTTAGCACTGAAGTTAGGCTAGTTTTTGCCCTTTCAACCTCAGCCTTGCTTTGCAGATAGGTCATCTCATTTATACCACCAAGATCAAGCTGTGTCTTGCGAAGTGCTAGTGTGTCCTCATAGGTTTTTAGTGTCTCTTTTAGCACCGCTTCTTGCATGTTTAGCGATACTAGAGCAAAGTAGCTTTTTGCCACACTTGAGCTAAGGCTTAGTCTGGCGCTATCGTAGTCAAATTTACTCGCATTTAAATTTTCATTAGCTGCAAGCACGCTATTTCGCACTCTACCCCAAAGATCTATCTCGTAGTTTAGTCCTAAATTTATGCTCGAGCTTCTATAACGTGTTTGAGGCTGCTTGGTGTAGGTTTCACCACTGCTTTTTGCTTTGGTATAACTTGCGTTTAAATTTACTCCCGGTAGCAAGTCAGCCTCAGCAATGCCAAGACTTGCCTTTGCTTTTTGCAAATTTAAATATGCAATGCGTAAATTTGTATTTTTCTCAAGTGCGCTTTCGACTAGAGAATTTAAATTTTCATCATGAAATTCTTTCCACCAAAGATCTCTTATATCGCTTGTCTCGAAAGTGTATGTTGAGGTGAAATTTGTATCCACATTTGGCATATCTGGGCGAAACGAGCAACCAGCCAAAAACGCCGCTGTTATAAGTATAAACGCCTTATTTCTCATCTTTTTTTGCTCCCTTTTTCCAGTATTTTTCATTTAAATTTTCAAGCAAATAGTAAAACA
>CAUUZE010000021.1:0-23514 GCA_963549665.1 Campylobacter concisus
GATCAATCAGTAAATTTCTCTATAAATTTGACTACTAAAATTTCATAGCCTTTTAAATTTTTTATTATTAAAAAGATCGGTAAATTTTGCATTTTTTGGTGCGAAAAGTGCTGCTATAAAAGTCGCGGAAGCGTGTTTGAAATTTACTGGGTTTTTTGGGGCTAAATTTCATGAAGTGGGCGACTTTTGTGTTAGGAAAAATGATAAAACGTTATAAAAAAGCATTCACGCCCATGCTTCACACGGTGGATAAAGTTTAAAATTTTGGCTTTTTAATAAAAATGCGGTAGTAAATTTGAAGCGGTGAGCTAAATTTACATTAGGCGGTTATGAGTGCATTTATCATGCTTGTGGTTTTTGTAAATTTGCATAGATAAAAACAAAATTTAATGCAAAAGCATACGCAACTAGAGATATGCACTTTGTGCGCTTGATGTTTAAGGTATAGTGGATAAATTTCAAAATTTTGCGGTTTTTTTGGATAAAAGCTACCATTTTGCAAAGGCTAGGGTAGTAAATTTATACTAGTGCCTATAAGTTGGCATCTGCTAAGTTGTAGTTTTTCGCTTAGATTTAATATAAAAAACAAAAATTCACACTTAGATTAGCAATCGTCGATAATGTAAAAAGTCCGCAATAGATGAAAAAGTAGGGCAGTTACAGAGCGGATAAATTTCAAAATTTGGGATTTTTGAAAAATGATTGTTTGCAAAAGGACGCGGTAGTAAATTTAAGGCAAGTGAGTTAAATTTATACAAAGAGCCTATGGGCGAGTGTCTATCCTATCGTAGCTTTTGCCAAAATTTAATTGTAAAAAATTCCACGTTTAGTTTGGCAAGCACCGATAATCTATACTTTGCCTAGTGATGCAAAGCGTATATTAAAAAAGCGTAAGAGAAAAACTTTTTCAAAGATAGAATTTGCTTCACGTTTTTTATAACTTTTAATTGTAGGCTTCTTTTAAATTTAATAGATAAAAGCAAATTTGATATCCGCACTTTGTCTTTATGGTTGCGTAAAGCCTGCAACATACTTTAAAAATCTAAGAGCAAAATTTATCTTTTCATTCTCATCAAAGCTCAAATTTAGCTCACTTTCCCTGTCGCTTCTAAGGACATGTTCCGCATAAAAACAAAATTTAACACTCCCGGCACTTATCTGCACTTCTTATCGCCAAAGCTTAAATTTATCTCGTGCTTTTCATGATTTTAGCGGCGAAACTTGTCTAAATTTTATTGAGTGAAGCAAATTTCTTATAAAGGTCAGTGATTTTTGCAGTGCAAAGTCAAATTTATAAAATAAGATAAGGCTTAAGAGCCAAATCCCATCTTTTTATCCTCGCCAAAGCTTGAGTTTAGCTCGCGCTCTATCGTGGTTTTGAAGTCCTCAAAGGTAAAAATCCCATCATCTTTTATCGCCACTTTTAAAGCAGTGTTTTTTAGCGCAAGGACGATCTGTGCGCCACTTAGGTTAAACTCAGCCAGCCTTTCAACGCTAAAGCCATCTTCAAAGCTTGCATTTTCAGGCAAAATTTTACGCCAAATGGCGAGCCTGCCGTTATAATCAGGCTTTTTAAACTCGATCTTATAGTCAAACCTTCTAGAAAACGCCACATCAAGGCTTTGCAAGAAATTTGTCGTTGCGATCAGCACGCCCTCAAAGCGTTCGATCTGCTCTAAAAAGATATTTTGCATTTGATTATGCATCTTCTCAGCCCCGCTCGAGCTCTCCACTCTCGTGCTTAAAAATTGATCAGCCTCATTTAGTAAAAGCACTGGCTCGCTGCCACTTTTTTTGCAAATTTCTTTGTAAGTATCAAAAATTTTCCTTACATTTTGTTCGCTCTCGCCGACATATTTGCTTAAAATTTTTGAGCAGTCAAAGCTTAGAATTTGCTTCTTTAGGCTCTTTGCAAGCCCAACGGCGCTCATCGTCTTGCCAGTGCCAGGCTCGCCGTAAAAGATGATCTTGGCGTCTATATTTTTTCTAGTTTTTATCCCCCAGCTGCTAAGTCTAGCGAGCACTTTTTTATCGACTTGCTTTAGTATCGTGCTTAAAAGCTGCTTTGTCTTTTCGTTTAGCACGACGTCTTCTAGGCTCGTTACTGGCTCTATTAGCTCAAAAATTTCTTGCTCTTTTACTAGGCTTTCGATCTTGATTTTCTTGCTGTTTTTGTCATTTTTTGGGTGCATTATGCTTTGCAAAATTTCTTCGTTTATAAAAAAGCTCTTGCTAACGTTGCCATAAGCGTTTAAAACCTCGTCGTAGTCGATTAGTGCGCCTTCAATTAGCCTTGAGCCATCCTCTAAAAGAGTGCGATTTTTGATGCGTTCAAGCTCGTCTTTGCTTATTAGCCCAACTAGCGTGTTTAGGTCGCGACCGTTTTCAAAGTCGCCCGCGTACTCCTCTTTTAAAAGGGCTAAAAATATGATCTGCTCTTTTTCATCAAGTGAATTTTCTTTAAAAATTTGCTCTATCTTTAGGCTAATCTTGCTTAGTTTTACACGCTCGTTTATGCGTTTTGTAAGCTCAGAAATTTGCTCGTTTATGCGCTTTTTAGCGTCATTTGAGCCACCTTCAAATATCGCAGCCTTAGAGTAAAGCTCTATCTTTAAAAACTGATCTTTTAAATACTCCAAATGATCTTCATAAGGCGCAAGCTCTGGTAAATTTATATCAGCGTTGCCATCTTCAAGGATCTTTAAAAATGTGCTTGAGAGTGAAATTTCAGAGTGAAGTAGCGAGAGTAGCCCTTGGTTTGAGCTTTTTTGCGAGTTCTCTGGCATTTTAAAGAGGCTGTAGTTTTGCACTATCCAGCCGCTACCCAGCAAATTTTTTATAAATTTAAGGTATAAAAGCTGCTTGTCATTTTGTGTGCCAAAAACAGCTCCAAGTAGCTCAAAAACACTCATACTAGCTGTGCCTTGCACGTAGGCTTTGCTTAGATATTTTAAAATTTCTCCCTCTTCATCGCCGCACTTTATAAGCTCGTAAATTTTACTTTTTTTGAGGTCTTGGTTTAGAAAATCAAGCAAATACTTCACTAAATTTTATCCTTTATCTGCTCTTTTAGCACGCGTTTTAGCACCTTGCCAGTAGCATTTCTAGGCAGCTCCTCGGCAAAATAAATACTTTTTGGAATTTTGAAATTTGCTAAGTTTTTCTTTAGATGCTCTCTCACTTTTTTCTCGTCTAGGTCCATGCCCTCTTTTACCTGTATGAAGGCGACGACCTCTTCGTCTGCGTGCACGTCTTTTACGCCAATTACTGCTGCAGCTTCGACGGCTTCAAGCTTATAGATGACCTCTTCGATCTCGCGCGGATAGATGTTTATGCCCTTTGATATGATGAGGTCCTTTTTGCGATCAACGATATAGATAAAGCCCTCTTCATCGATCTTGCCAAGGTCCCCAGTCTTTAGCCAGCCATTTATGATGGTCTCATCAGTCACGCCTGGCATGCCGTAGTAGCCTTGCATGACGCAGTCGCCTTTTACGATGATCTCGCCTATCTGACCAACTGGAAGCTCCATCATCTCATCATCTACGATCTTGACCTCATAGCCATTTAGCGCAGGGCCGACGCTTAGAAGCTTTTGCTTGTCAAATAAATTTGCCGCTACGACTGGCGAGCATTCGCTAAGGCCGTATCCTTCAACTAGCGTCGCGCGCGGGAATTTCACTCTAAAATCATCAATCGTTTGCTTAGCAAGCGGAGCAGCGCCACTTACAAATAGCCTTATGCGGTTAAACCATCTAAAATACCAAGGAATTTTTGCCTTGCCGATGGCTGTATAGATGGCTGGGATACCCAAAAATACAGTGACTCTTTTAAGTAGCGTCTGCTTTAGCACATTTGAAAATGGAAAGACCGATCTTACAAGCACCATCGAAGCGCCCGCATATGTCGGTAAAAGCACCATCGCTGTGAGCGTAAAGCTATGAAACATCGGTAAAAATACGATAAATCTATCGCTTTTTTTAACCTTGAAACGCTCATGGGCGCCGATGACATTTGAGAAGATATTTTTATAGCTTATCATCGCGCCCTTTGGCTTGCCTGTGGTGCCTGAGGTGTAGATGATGTGCATGAGATCGTCTATTTTAGGGTATTTTGTGATGCTTAAGGTGTATTTGTGATTTAGCGCTTCGCTGAAATTTACATTTTTTACAACGCCATTATTTTCATAGCCCTTGCTCATATCCTCTTTTGAAATTTGTGGTGTCGAAGAGAGATATGCACTCTCGCCATACTCCTCATCAACGCTTACATAGTCGTCTTTTGAGGCACTTTGAAGTTTTTTTGGCGTTTGACCGATCCAGATGATCTTTCTTAAAATTTCAAGCTCGCTAAGTGCGATTAGCTCCTTTGCAAGCGAGCTAGAGGCAAAGAGCACCCTTGCGCCGCAGTCGTTTAAGATATACTCAAACTCATTTGTCTTTAAAAAGGTGTTCATCGGCACTGCGACCGCTCCGATAGCCGTGATAGCAAGGTATGAGATGATAAATTCTTTCGAATTTGCCACCGCCATAGCCACTTTATCGCCAAAATTTACACCGCAAAGCTGCAAGTAAGCCGCCACTTTATCGACGTTTTGCTTTAGTTCGTGGTATTTTAGCTTCTCTTTTTCATCAAAGATCGCTATCTGGTTTGGACTCTGCTTTGCTACTTTGGTCAAAATTTCATAAAAATTATTATAAGAGTATTGCATTTTTAGCCCTAAAAAGAGTATTTAAATGTCATTGCAGCTATCTGAACGCTACTTGCGTCAAATTCGCCAGACATCGAGCCAGTGCCAGTTTTTATATCTGTCGCACGCTTTTTGTCTCGGTGCTGATAGAGATAGCCTAGTCCTAGCTCTAAATTTGGCGTAAATTTATAGTTTGCTCCAAACGAATACGCCTGAGAGGTAGTGTTTGGAAGCTCTAAGCCAGTGTGTTCGCTGCTAGTTATATCCTCATCGTATGAAAAGCCAGCCATTAGTCTAAGTTTTTCATTTACGTCGTAAGCAAGGCCTATCCTATATGTGTTTGTATCCTTTGCGTTTTTAACGACTGGATCGTCCATAAACATTTTAAAAGCAGGGTGGTGTGAATGAGCCGCCGTCTTATCGTCATATTCAAAGTCATAATCTTTAAATTTAGACCAGAAAGTCCTCTCGAATGCTAGCAAAAGGGTAAAATCACTAAATTTATATCCAGTCGCAAGAACTAGCTGAGCAGGCAGTGGGATCTCAACTCTTGTTTTGCCATGATAGCTTATATCTGCTAGCGGCGCGTTAAAATCAGCATCAGCGCTACCTTTAAGCTCTAAATTTACCTTCGAGCGGTAAGTCACCGCAAAGCTTAGATCCTCGATAGGCCTATATGTAAGAGCGACGTTGTAGCCGTAGTTTATGCCATCACCTTGTATCTCTCTGTAGCCAAAACGTCCAAAATCACTTGCTATCTTGCCCTTGCTATAAACGCCTCTAGCGCCCAGAGCAATGGCAAGCTTGTCATTTATGCGGTAAGCCACGGTTGGATTTAGCTCGACAACTTGTAGTTTGAACCTCTTGCCAGTAAAAGCAGTCTCTGGATCCTCCCACGAGATGCCAACAGCAGCGGGCACAGCAAGAGCTAGTCCAAATCTCCAGTTTTCATAAATTTCTGGCGTTACAAAGCTAAATGTGCCAGCTAGTGAGTCAAATTTCTCTGAGCTGTAGCTCTTGCCACCATCGCTTTTAAAGTCGATGGAATTTATATGAAACCAACCAAGCGTGCTTTCAAAATGGTGAAGCCCGTCTAAAAACATCATATTTGCAGGGTTAAAATAAGCCGCATCAGCCCCAAAACTAAAGGCTACGTTGCTAGCAGCAAGCCCTAAAGAGTCAGCACTTTGCTCAGGGACCTTATAACCCCCAGCATTTAATAAAGAACACGTCGCAACAATGCTTAAAAGCACTCTTTTCATAGCTTTTCCTTTTCTAGGTTTCTTAAAATTTTGATCTCATCTTCCCAAATACTCTCATCAATCGTCTCTAAAATCAAGGGAATTTCGCCTATTTTATCATCATTTATTATATTTTCAAAAGCGCCAAGCCCAAGCTCACCCTTGCCAAGGCTCTCGTGCCTATCTTTTTTTGAGCCAAGCCCAAATTTAGCGTCATTTAGGTGCATGCCAGATAGAAATTTATAGCCGATGATCGCATCAAATTCGCCCATCGTCTTAGCGTAAGCCTCTTTGCTTCTTAGATCGTACCCAGCGGCAAATGCGTGGCAAGTGTCGATGCAAACGCCAACTCTACTCTCATCATCCACACGCTCGATCAGATACGCCAGCTGCGCAAAATCAAAGCCTAAATTTGAGCCTTGCGCGGCCGTGTTTTCGATGACTAGTTTTACGCCACTTGTTCGTTTTAGCGCTTCGTTTAAGCATCTTGCGATGTTATCTAGGCACTCATTTTGGCTTATTTGCTTTAGGTGTGAGCCAGGGTGGAAATTTAAAAGCTTTAGTCCAAGCTTGCTAGCGCGCTCTATCTCATCGATAAAGGCTTCAAGGGATTTAGCTCTTGCCTCTTTTTCTGGATGGCCTAAATTTATGAGGTAGCTTGCGTGTGGCAAGACGTGATCGGCGCTTATGCCAGAGGCTTTTAAATTTGCTTTAAACTGCTCTATTTCGCTACCACTTAGCTCTTTTGCGCTCCACTGGCGCTGATTTTTTGTAAAAAGTGCAAAGGCATTTGCTCCTATTTTTGCAGCATTTATCGGTGCATTAAAGACGCCTCCAGCCGCGCTTACGTGAGCCCCAATGTATCTCATTTTAACTCTTTTATTATCACTTTTATTTTATTTTTGCTGTCGATAAATTTGACATAGTTATCGCAAACTTCGTATTTTATAAAATAAGAACTTAGATCTTGTCTAAAGCCGCACTCTGTGGTGCTTAGACCTTTGCCGTCATAAATTTTTTGCCTTTGCAAAATCTCTTCAAAAAGGCTCTCATAATGTGGCGCTAGAAAAAATTTCTCGTTAAATTCAGTCTTTTTAAAACAAGCGCCATTTACACAAATTTTCTCTTTTATATTGATATTTGCGGTATTTACGCCAGAGCTATAAATTTGCAAATTTAGATTATTTTTGTAAGTGTGAAAAAATCCAACATCATTTATCTTTATCATCGGAGAAAATAAAGTGACCTGAAAAGCTTGCGATCTTTGCGGTGTTTTAGTCGCAACACAGCCTGAAAAAATGAGAGCAAATAATAAAATAAGTGAAAATTTCTTCAACGATTTGTCCTTTTATGTAAATTTAAGTTAAAAAGTAATATAATCCCAACTTCATAACCGACCGTGGCCCATTCGTCTAGCGGTTAGGACATCGCCCTTTCACGGCGGTAACACGAGTTCGAGTCTCGTATGGGTCACCACTTCTAAAAGACAAAATCTTATCCACATAAGCTTTAAAATCTAGTTAATCCAAATTTTCAGCTTTTTTAAAGACAAATTCTTAAATTTAATTGTTATAAAAAAGATCAAATTTCACGTCTAGCAAAATTTAAAAAAGAGGTTTTGTGCGAGTATAAAAGTAAAAAGCAGTTAAATTTAGCCTTTTAATAGGCTCTAAAGTAACTGTAAAATTTACATCTGATGTGGCTTGCCTAGCAAAAATCCCTGCGCATACGAAATTCCAAATTTCTTTATATACTCTAAAATTTCTTCGTTGCTCACAAACTCAGCCACGATCTTATAGCCTTGTCTTCTAGCAAAGCTCACGATAGTCTCAACCAAAACTCTTGCGTTTTCATCAGTTGGTAGCTTTTTGATGATCGAGCCATCTATCTTGATGTTATCTATATCAAGCTCTAAAATTCGGTAGTAGTTAGAGTAGCCAGAGCCAAAGTCGTCGATTGAGATTTTACATCCATATTTTTTAGCTCTTTTTATAAATTCATTTGCCATGGCGTAGTCACTAAGCTCTTCGCTCTCTAGCATCTCAAAGCAAACTCTACTTGGATCTGGGCAGCTCTCTAGCTTTTCGTCTAAAATTTCTCTCACACCAGGATCTGTTAGATCCGAGCTTGAAAGGTTGATAGAAAATGTATAGTCTGGATATTTTTTAACTAGATCAAAGGCTAGAGCGATCACTTTTTTTGTTATCTGAAGGTAAAGTTGCGTTTTCATCGCGATCTCTAAAAACTCGCCTGGGTAGCGGACCTTGCCGTTTTGATCGACTATGCGCACCAAAACTTCGTAGTATTTTGCCTCTGTCTCATTTTCATGCACGTTAAAAATTCCCTGACACTCGACTATCACCTTGTCGTTTTCTAGGGCGTATTCGATGAGTTCGGTTATGAGTTGGTTTTTATAGTATCTCATCTCGATCGCATCGTTTTCTAGGTAGTAGTAGATCTCGTTGCCGCTATCGCTTGCTTGTTGATTGGCTAGGATTGACTGCATTAGGCGGTTTGTTTGCGGTGTATCATTTGACAAAGAGACGCCAAGAGTTATCTTGATGCCAGGCAGATTTTCAAATTTACCATCTATCTCGATATTCATCCTGCTAAAGTTAAAATACTCTTTTATAAAGCCGATATCTCTAACGATATCATCGCCTTGATACCAGATGTAAAACGCATCATCTTGAAACCTAAATAGCTCAGCATTTATAGAGTAGGTATCAACACAGAGTTTTAGCGTATTTGCCACCGCTTTTAGCATGGCTTCGATGACCTTGTTTTGGTAGAAAAATCTTAGCATCTTGTAGTTTTTGATGCTTATACTGATCAAAATTCCATCTTTTTTCGCCTCTATCATCTCAGTCAAAGCGAAGTAGTTGCCAAAGCCAGTTAGCTTGTCGATTGAGGATTGTATTTTTATCTGCTCATTTTTTTGAGTTAGCTCTTTAAGCATGCTAAGCTCTTTTGTCCTATCAAGCTTTATAGCCATGTAGCCTTCTAGCTTGCCCTCAAAGAAAAATGGCGCAAAACGCACCTTCTCATAGAGCAGTTTGCCGCTTTTTGTCCTGCTTATTAGCTCGTCGCTCTCCCATGAGATGTGCTTATTTATAGCATTTCTTATCTCAGCGTAAAAGCTCTCTGGGTGCATATTTGATTTTAAAATTTTAGGACTTTTGCCGACAACATCTTTTAGTTTATAGCCAGTTTTTGACTCAAAGGTTTTATTTACATATAAAATTTTATTGTCATTGTCGCAAAAGACTATCGAGCTGTGTCCTGCATCCACTGTCGTTTTTAGTAGTTTTATCTGCTTTAGCTGTTTAGTTAGCACTCTTGCTTGGTAAAAGGCCAGTGCGCAAAATAGCACGAAGCTGATAAGACAAAGCACTTGCATTATCACTATATTTCGTATCATTATGCTGTAAGAGGCTAGGGTATCATCTCTAAATTTTCTTAACTCATGCCCAAGCTTTAGATCAACAGAGTCTTTAGCTATGGCGCTTAGGTTTTTTGCAAATTCAAGCGCGTAAGTTGCCTTATTTAGCACCAAGATCGCTTTTGCGTCGTTTTTGTAGGTATCTTTATACTTTTGTATCTGCTCTTTTGTTTGATTTAGCGTTTCAGGGCTGATTATGGCTGAGCTTTTTATCGCGTGAAATATCACATTAAGTGCATCTAGCTTCTTCTCTGATGCTATTTCAAATTCACCTGATAAGATATAAGCAGCCATTGACGAGCTAGCGTAGTTTGACCTATCTACAAGCCTTTGTTTTTTTAAAAAGTCGTCGTTTATGACCTTTAAAGTTTTGGCATTTTTCTCTTGGTAAAAGACATGTATGATTTCGTTTAGCTCATCAAGTCTGGTTAAATTTTGATCAAAACTTTTTAAATTTTTATTTACATCGTCGTAGTTTAGGCGAAGTACGTTATTTTCTAAACTAAAGCTTAGCTCGTTATCTAGTAAGATAAGACTTAAGATCGTATCATTAAATTTACTAACAGCAGTAACTGCTCTATTTGCCATGTAGATGTAGGTTGAGCTAAAGCAAAAGATGATTGCTAGGACGATTAAGATGATATTTGCTTGTCTTTTATTCATTTAGTATCCTAGGTCTGCGTCCATTTAGTGTTTGCAAAAATTTATAAATTTGCTCCAGCTCTTCGCTACTTAGTGTGTGGATCAGCTGATGATAGCTCACAAAGCCTATGACCTCTTTTAGATCGCTCATTTCGCCACTGCTTAGATATGGAGCCGTTCTTGCTACATTTCTAAGCGAAGGCACGCGCATGAGGCGTCTGCTCTCACCTGCATCTTTTAAGCCCACGTTTTGCATCAAATTTCCGCCTAAATTTCTACCATTGTGGCATGCCACACAGCCTATTTTATTAAAGAGCTCAAAGCCCTTTTTTGCCTCAGCATTTATGGAGTCATCATTGCCAGCTAGATACTCATCAAATGGCGAATCTATGCTTAAAATAGCCTTTTCAAATTCCACCAAAGCATCTACTATATTCTCGTAGTTTATGCCATCACTATATGCATCATTAAACAAAATCCCATACTCGCCTATGCTTTTTACCTTTTTTACTATCTCATCTTTGTTTGAATTTAGCTCATTTCTAGAATTTATCGACTCTTTTACTTGATCTTTTAAGCTTCTTACTCTGCCATCAGTAAAAAATAGAAAATTTAAAGCCGAATTTAGCACGCTAGGCGGGTTTATGACGCCCTTTTGGCTGGTGTAAGATGAGTTTGTACCGCTTAAATTCCAGTATAAGTTGTGGCAAGTTTCGCATGAGTAGTTTTCGGTGGTGCTTAGCCTTTTGTCAAAAAAGAGCTTCTTGCCGATGTAGGCTTGTTTTTCGTCATATTTTGATGAAAGCACTGGCTCAAATGATGAATTTGCGCTCAAAATACAAAAAGATACTACCATCCAAAATAAAACTTTTTTCATAAAATCTCCATATTCTTGAGCGTCATTATAGCGGAATTCTTTTTCATAACTACCAAATCGGCTAAATTGTAAAAAATTTAGTTTTTATTTGTCTTTTGAAAAAAATGTTGTATAATCCGCGAAAATTACACAAATTTCAAGGAGGAACCATGAAAAAAGGTTTTACAATGATCGAGTTGATCTTCGTGATCGTGATTTTAGGCATATTAGCCGCAGTCGCTATACCAAGACTAGCTGCAACAAGGGATGATGCAGAGATATCTAAAACTGCTACAAATATACAAACTCTTGTTTCTGATCTAGGTTCTTACTATACTTCACAAGGTAAGTTTTCTACAAACATAGCAGACATGACAAACGTAAAAACTCCAGTTATGGCAAAAGATCAGTCATGTCTTGACGTAACTGCACCTGCTGCCGATGCACAAGCAATATCAGTAACAATACACAATACAACCAACAGTGGACTTTGTGCACAAGTTTGGAGTTTGCCAGGTCTAGCAAATATCGCACATATGATATCTTCGAACAATAGTTCACTTAAATTTGGCGGCATGGGCGTAAAATACGAATAATTTAAGTTCGTTAGTTTTTTGGCAAGGAGAAATTCCTTGCCACTCTTCTTTAACTTAATTTCAAAATTTATCTTTCATTTATAAAAATTCTAGCTATAATCTCAAAACTTCAAATTTCAAGGATGAAGTAATGAAAAAAGCTTTTACTATGATTGAACTAATTCTCATTATAGTTGTCATTGGAGTATTAGCCGCGGTCGCTATCCCAAGCATCAGCGCTACAAGAGATGATGCGGTCTTAGTAAAGACTATGGCGGAGATTAGAACCGCTACCGAAGAGATAAATGCCTACTATATATCACAAGGCAAACTAGCCCTTGATACTACGAACAATAAAGTTAAATTTAAAGAGATGACAAATGCTGGGATTGTGGATATCTCTGGCGATCTTGGCATTTTTGCCAAAAACGAAAGGTGCATTTCATTAAAATTCTTTGCTGCAGACAAAAGCTGCTTAGGAGTAGATATCAGCGAGCAAGGCCTATGCAAAAAGCTTTGGGAAGCTCCAGAATTTAAGCGCTTTAGTCAGACTATGATAAAGCCAGCACAAGGAGCATTGCCAGCTCATATCAGTTTTAGTGCTGTTCGCATCGTTTTTTAGCTAGATATTTTTATCAAAAGTTTTAAAGTCTGAAATTTACACTTAATTCTTGAAATTTTATAAAAATAAAGTCCAAAACTAATTTTTTCTTGACAACAATAACATTTTTAGATAGAATGCGACTTTTTAATGAGGTAGTGGCATAAACTTACAAACACGACTCAGGCGGGGTGTAGCGCAGTCTGGTTAGCGCATCTGGTTTGGGACCAGAGGGCCGAAGGTTCGAATCCTTTCACCCCGACCATGTTAAATGGTGAGTGTAGCTCAGTCGGTTAGAGCATCAGATTGTGGTCCTGAGGGTCGTGGGTTCGATTCCCATCACTCACCCCATTTTGGGCGCTCGTAGCTCAATTGGATAGAGCGACAGACTTCGGATCTGTAGGTTATGGGTTCGACTCCTATCGGGCGCGCCACTTGAAAGACTTTATGCGCTCATAGCTCAGCTGGATAGAGCAACGGCCTTCTAAGCCGTAGGCCTCAGGTTCGAATCCTGATGGGCGTACCACTTATTATTGTTATGCGGATGTGGTGAAATTGGCAGACACGCCAGACTTAGGATCTGGTGCCCCACGGCGTGGAGGTTCAAGTCCTCTCATCCGCACCATCTTTTTTAAACTCCATTTTAAAACTTTCAGAAACTCGATTTTCATTTGAATTTATCAAATTTACTTATTCAAATTTTAGTAGAAATTTTCATTTATCAAATGATCCGCATTAAATTTATAAAATTTATAGATCAAATTCTTAAATTTACACTTTTGGTAATAAAAATTTAGAAGCGAGTGTAATAGCGTTGCTGACTGTTGCTTTTAGTAACGCTTAAAGGCGCGCGAAGGTCGGGCTTGATGAGCTATTTTTGACGAGTTTGATAACGCACTTTTGGGTTAAACAAGATCGATCAGTGCGGGGCAGAAAGATCGGTTGGTTGCAGACGAGGCGCTATTGCTAAATTTGGGTACAAATTTTAAAAATCTAGAGGTTAAATTTAGTCATTTTGGGCGTAAATTTAAAAACGTTAAGGCTGTGATGCATTAGATAAGCATATTCTTGTGCGATTTGTAGTAATTAGTGGTAAAGTCTAAAAACATAAAAATTTAGGGCTAAATCTAGTTTTTTGGGTTTAAATTTAAAAATTTAGACGTTGTGATTTCAAATAATAAAATAAGCCAAATTTTAAATGTGGGCGGTAAATTATCGGGTAAAAACGGTTTTTTATAGGTTGCATGAAGGCAAGGTTTATCAATGTAGCGAATTGGTTGCGTTTGATATGCCCACTAAATTTAACTACAAAACTAAATAAGATAAAAATTTATGGCTAAATTTGTTTGCTGTGGCTTAATTTTAGAAGCTATGATACTTAAAAAAGAGATCAAATTTACAACGTAAGCGCTAAATTTGAGCTATCAGAAAAGATGCTTTTTTATAGTTTATGTTCTCAATGCCTTGATAGATCGCGATATAAGGTGCATAGTTGCGGCTGATATGCGCTTACTAGTTTAACTATAAATAGAAATTTATGTCTAAATTTAACCATTTCAGGAGCTAAATTTAAAAAGATAAAACAGGGTAAATTTACAAAAAGAAATAATAAATTTAAACTACTAGAAAATGCTGATATTATGTGCGAGGGCATTGCTTGTGGCTATCGACAACACAGTTGGTTATAGCTGATATATTCTCATCAAAATTTTTAATAACATAGAATTTACTACCAAATTTAACTATCTCAGGAGCCAAATTCTGCTAGTAAATTTATATCTTGAACTAAATTTAAAGAGTAAAAACAGAGTTAATTATAAATTTGGGCTGTTAGAAAAATGGTTGCCTTGAGCTGGTGGCAGTGTTTTAAGAACTAGCGATAATGGAGTTGGTTGATTGCTCTGCTCTAATTAAATTTAACGAAAAAACTTAGCAGCATGAAAATTTACGACGAAATTTAATCGTTTCGGACCTAAATCTAAAATTTTACTAACAAATTTTTAGCCAAATTTACACTGACTTTGAAATTTACTCTGCAATCATCTTGATCTAAAAGCACATCTAGGTAGCATTTTGCCTTTTTTTAAGGCATAGAAATTTGTTTGCTTTGTAGCTTTTTATTTAGGCGATAAAGTGTGCCTAAATTTACGAAAATATAAATTTAGTAGCGATCATTTTGATTTTATAGATAAATTGTAGCGCCAGTTTTTTCAATAAGTGATATTTAGCGCCTTAAGGCAGGTTGATTAGACTAACTATGGATCAAATTTAAGCCACAAGATGATTTTGATTAAAAGTAGCAAATGATCAAATTTAGCCCCCAAGCGAGGGCTAAATTTATAAATTCTACAAAGATTGCAAAATTTTTGGTTTAGAAAATGCAGTGATCGGCTTGATCTCGCCTTTATATTTTTCTAAATTTACAAGGATCGTGTGTCCGCAGTTGCTTTGAGCGATGCTAGATGTGCCTTTGTCGCGAGTTAGGACATTGACGCAGCCGTGTTTGCAAAGGCTCTTTTCGCCAAGCACTTCAGGGTCGTACCATGCGCCTTCGCAGATGGCGATGACGTGCTCTGGGATGATGTCGGTGACAAGCGCACCAACTAAAATTTCGCCCCTGTCGTTAAATACTCTCACCACGTCGCCAGTTGCGATGCCTTTTGCTTTGGCGTCATTTACGTTTATTAGCATTGGCTCTCTTGCGCTCACTTCAGCGTAGTTTCTGATCACGGAGTTATTTAGCTGTGAGTGGAGGCGGTATCTTGAGTGCGGAGTCGTGACGCTAAATGGATACTTCTTAGCTTTTTCGCTGCCAAGCCACTCAAACGGCTCGATCCAAGCAACGTGTGGCGCAAAGTCTTTGTAGCCAAATTTAGCGATAGTTGGAGAGTAGAGCTCTATCTTGCCAGATGGTGTGCCTAGGCGGTTTTTGTGAGGATTTTCTCTAAAAGCGCTAAGTCTTGTGTAGTATCTGCTCGCTTCGTCATCTTGCTCAAATCTAACATATCCCTCTTTCCAAAACTCATCAAAGCTTGGCATCTTGACATTTATGCCTTTAGCTTGCTCAGCTGCGTCTGCGTAAAATTCTTTTGCCCAGCCAAGCTCATCTTTGCCCTCTGTAAAGACCTCTTCTCTGCCCCAGCGTTTGCAGATTTGTGAGCAGATCCAGTAATCGCTCCTGCTCTCGCCCATAGGCTCTACGACAGGCTTGTAAGCTACGATGTATTCGTTTGTAGGCACGCTTTGGTTGATGTCATTTCTCTCGACTTCAAGGGCTACTGGCAAGACGATATCGCTTAGTTTTGCTGTGCTTGTCCAAAATGGCTCAGCGGTTATTACGGTGTCAAATTTACGCCACGCTTTTACGGCGTTATTTACGTCTTGATGCCTTGTAAACATCGATCCAGACGCCATGTAAGCCACTCTCATGTGTGGTAGCTTGATCTTTGAGCCGTCATAGTCTATCTCTTTGCCAGGATTTTGCAAAGCCTCGATCGATCTTGACGATGGGATGGTGACATTTTTAAATTTCTTCCAAGGAGCGCCATCTACGTTGTCGTATTTTTCGCTTATGCTAGTGCTTATGCCTTTTAGTGACGGAGCGATCTTGTCTGTAGCGCCATTTGAGTAGTAGAGGTTAAATTCAAACCCAAGACCCTCTTTGCCTATCTGACCTAGCATCGCGCTAAGTGTTACGATGCCCCAAAAGCCCATCTCGCCGTGATCTTGTCTTTGAAGTGACCTACCTGCGATGATGACGCTTGGCTCTTTTGCAAGTGCTGTTGCAAATTTAGCGATATCTTCGGCTTTTACACCACAAATTTTGCTCGCCCAGTTGATATCTTTGACCACTTTGTCGGTTGTGCCAAGTAGGTAGTCTTTAAATTTATTAAAGCCAACTGTGTATTTTTTGATAAATTCTTCGTCATAAAGCTTGTTTTCATATAGATAGTGGCACATGCCAAGCATCATTGCTACGTCGGTATTTGGACGAACGATGATAGCTTCAGAGTCAAGGTATCTTGTGGTGTCGTTTTTAAAGACGCAAACGCTATAAGTTTTTATGCCTGCCTCTTTTATCTTTTTGATGCCAAGATAGCCATCATGTGTTGGTGGCTGCCATGAAATTTGATCAGTTACAAGTGGGTCAGTGCCCCAAAATACAACGTTTTTAGCGTTTTTAGCGATAGCCTCCCACTTTGTCGGAGCATCATAAACGGCGCTGTTGCCTAGGACGTGAAGCATGATAACAAGGCCAGCTCCTGTTGAGTAGTCGCCACTCTCTTCGACGTATCCGCCAAGCACTTTTAGCATCCTGTGACCAACAGTCCTACCCCAGCTGATCTTGCCGCTACCGCCCCACCAGTAGCACTCGCCGTAGATGCTCTCAGGGCCATATTTGTCGAAATTTTCTTTTAAGGCTTTTGCTGCTAGATCAAGGGCAGTATCCCAGCTAACGCGCACAAATTCCTCTTTGCCACGAAGCTCGCTCTTTGCTGCGCCCTTTGCCTTTAGGTAGCTCTTTCTCACGTATGGATAGAGCACGCGGCTCTCGTTTTGGATGAGGTCTGGCAAGCTGTTGTTCATGGTATTTGGAAATTTATCGCCCTCAAATGGATCGACGGAGACGATTTGGTTTGAGTTGGTATTTGCCCAAAATAGGCCAAATCTATTTGCGCCAAAGGTTTTGTTTTGGTCAAAAATGGTCTTGCTCACGCCCTCTATCTTGCTTGCCTGCGCTGCTGTGGCAGCAAGTGCAGAAAATTTTATAAAATCTCGCCTTTTCATATTTTCTCCCTTATGAAAATTTATTTTACTTTTTTGGCATTGTGTTGTAGGTATTTAAGCACTAAATTTAGATCAGTTTCATCTAGCGCAACAAATTTCGCATCGACCATGCCAGCTAAATTTGCTGGCCACTGAGCGGCTGTGAAGCTGTTTGGTTCGTGCAGTCTGTGACATGCTGAGCAGGTCTCTTCGTAAATTTTCTTAGCCTTTGCATAAAGCTCTTTTTGGTTGCCACCAAGCGCGTCATTTGGCACTTCATAAAGCCCATCAACTTGGTACCAAACCTCGCCGTAGTCATCTTCAAGATCTTTTACTTTTTTGAAATTTGCCTCGCTCTCGTCATCAAAAGCTACAAAAACTTCAGGATCTTCTACGCTTCTTTGAAGCTGGGCCAAGTAGTTTGCCGACACGACACCACTAACCTTGATCTTGCTTGTTTTATCGCCTTTTTCGACGACTTCAACTGGCGTTAAAACCTCGATCTTACCGATCATCTTGCCATCAAGTGTTATGTTCGCATCTTTTGCGATCACATCAGCACCAAAGGCAAGACTACATGCTAGCACTGGGGCTAAAAATAGCATTTTCATTTGACAATCCTTAAAAAAAGAAATTAAATGAATTTTATAACCAGCATGCTTAAAATTATATTGCTATATTTAGAGAAAAGTAAGTATTTTAGGGGATTTGAAAGGGCTAAAGTAAATTTAAAGTTATAAAAATAGGGCGATCGCTCGCCCAAATTTACTTTAAGGATTATTTCTTCATCTGGATCGCAGTTTGTATCATCTCATCACTTGTCGTGATGCTTTTTGCACTCGCTTCGTAGGCTTTTTGCGTGACGATCACCTCGCTTAGTGCTTGACCAAGATCGACGTTACTCATCTCAAGCTTGTTTGCTAAAATTTGCGCCCCATAAACGGTCTCGCCAGCTTTATTTTTGTAAAAAAATGGCTCGCCAGAGTTGGCTGTGGCTTCATAGAGATTGTCTCCAACCTTTGCCACGCCTTGGTCGTTTATAAAGTGATAAAGCGCCACTTTTGCCACGGGGAATGCTCTAGTGTTGTCGAAATTTGCCATGATGTTGCCGCGGTCATCGACGCTATATTTTGAAAGTAACCCCTCAGCGTAGCCATCTCTTTTTATGTTGAAATCTTTTCTAGCGTTTGCTGAGCTTGTCATGCCGTTATAAACGTCCGCATCGCCGTCGCCCTCGAAGTTTAAATTTACGCCGCCAACGCTTGTTAGTGTATTTGCCACAAGCCTGCCACTGCCATTAAATGTAAGCGAGCCCATTGCAGTATTTTGCACGGCTCCGCTAGCGTCAGTTATCGTTGCCACAGCGTCCCAGATAGTCTGGTCGCCAGTTTGTGGGATCTGCTTGGTTAAATTTATAGTGACCAAACTCTTTGTGCCATCTGCGTTGTAGATATCAGAGGTCAGTTTTTCTTTGTTTGGCACTTCAACGAGCGAGGTGACTTCAGCATTTACCTCTAAATTTGCAAAATCCATAAATTTAAGGCTCTTGTCGTTTATCTGCCAAGTGCCGTCACCCTCAAGCGTGGTTGAAAACTCGCTAAATTTACCATCGCCATCTTTTACTTTTACGACCACGCTGTCGCCAGCTTTTGCGCCAAGAGATGTGGTGCTTAGCGGGATCTGTCCGTTTAGTGAGATCGTCTTGTTTGTATTATCAAGCGTGTAGGTGTACTCGCTAGCCTCAAGAGCTGTCGTTTTTTTATCTGTTATGCGGCTTGAGTTTAGGTTGCCTTTTAGGCTGATGTTTGTAGTGGCCTCAGCTGGCATAAATAAAAAATGAGGCAGTGTTATGCCCTTTTGTGAGCCAGGATCGCCAAGACTTAGCTCTTCTTGCGAGACCGTGTAAGCTTGTGGGGCGCTTGAGGTTTGACCATATTTTTTAAGGGCAGTTGCACTTGGCGTGGTTGGAGTGAAATTTGCAAGCGTGCCAAGGAGCAAATTTCCCCTAGTATCTACTAAATTTCCAGCCGCGTCTATATCAAAAGTGCCTGTTCTTGTGTAGTAGTTTTTGCCTGTTTTATCGACAACGCCAAAGAAGCCATCTCCGCCTATAGCAAGGTCAAAGTTATTATCAGTGCTTTGAAAGCTACCATTTGACATGTCAAGTGCAGTCGTTTGCTTAGTAGCTCCAAGTCCCACTTGATCGCTAGTTGGGCCGCTTCCTGCTGAGACTAGGTTTTGGTTTATTAAATTTTTAAACTCAGGGATTGAAGCTTTGAAACCTACATTGTTTATGTTTGAGATGTTGTTTGACCAAACATCCATGCCAAAGCTTTGCGTCTTGATGCCGCTAACCCCGTTGTAAAAACCTCTCATCATGGCTTTTAGCCCTCGTAATATTCAGATACTTTATCCATTGAAACGTATTCGCCAGCTACCTTCATCATAGCCTTGCCATCTACAAATTTCACCGCCTCAACTGGGTAGTTGCCTACTTGCGTTTTATACTCTTTGCCATCTTTGCCAGTATAAGTCGCTGAAATGGTATATGAGCCATTTGGCACTTGGTTGCCAGACGCGTCTTTGCCGTCCCAAGCTAGGTTATGAACGCCTGCATTTGTCTCATTTAGATCAGTTGTTCTTACGACTTGACCATTTGCGTTTTTGACCTCGATTTTGCCATTTGCAAGATCTGTCTTAAAGTAAAGCGCAAATTTTGCATCTTTTTTCTCATCTGTTAATGTGACTGCATTTGAGCCAGTTGAGACCATCTTGCCAAGGGCTGAGATAGCGTAGGCATTTGCGTTTGATTTTAGCTGATTTACTAGCTCTTTCATCGCTTTGTTTGTATTTTCTTGCATCTCGACTGATGCTAGCTGGCTAGTTTGCGTTAGCATCTTTTCAGTATCCATAGGGCTTGTTGGGTCTTGGTGCTGAAGCTCGGTTAAAAGTAGCTTCATAAATGCATCTTTGTCAAGCTGTGAATTTGGGTTTGTGCCTGTGCCTTTTGCCGCGTCTATTCTAGAGTTAGCCTTTTTCTCGGCGTTTTTTTGCTGCGTTGTTTGTGTCGTTATATCTGAAACTGAAGCCATAATCTCTCCTAAATATATCTTGGTATTACTAGCTCAAGCAAGCTTTGTTCCGCTTGAGCGTTTTCGCTCTCGTCGCTTTGATTTGAGCTATATTTGTTCTTTGCTTGTTCTCTTTTTTCTTGTCTTTGGTTTTGGTCTGAGAAATTCATCTCAAGCTCGGTAAATCCCATATTTACAAGGCTGTTTTTAAACTCAGCTTGGTTTTGTAAAAAGAGGTTCATCGTAGCTGTTGTCGAGCTAAAATTTACATGCAAATTATTGCCGCGATTTACCATCGTGATCTCGACCTCGCCTAAATTTAGCGGATTAAGCGTGATGTTAAAGCGAGTGATCGGCGCTTTGTAGTTTTGCACCTGCTCTTTTAGCGTAGAAGAGAAGTTGCTAAGCGTCTCTTTTATCTCCGCCTTTGTTTGAAGCTGGTGTTTAGCGCTGTTTGCGATATCTTTTACCATTTGATTTAGCTCTGATTTACTATCACTGCTAAAGGTCTCCTCGCTTGGCTCAGCCTCGCTCATCTGCTCTCTTTCTGGAAAGAGTAGCGACTCAAGAGTTGGGGCTTTTTGCGCCTTTTGCTCGTGTAAATTTACCTTTGCTTTTGGCTCTTTTGGCTGCTCATCTGGCTCAATATCCACTATCTCATCATCAAGCTTTACTTCACTATCATCTAGCTTTTTAGGCTCTTCTTTGACTAAATTTTTAACTTCGCTGGTTGGGTTTGCCACCACCTCTTTTAGCAAAGTATCAAGCTTTACGACCTCTTTTGGCTCGTTTTTGATGATAGTTTGCTCAACCTCGTTTTTTAGCTCTTTTAGGTAAAAAGGCTTGTCCTCAGTCTTTATCGGTGTGAAAAATTCCTGCTTGCCTAAATTTTTAAACATCTCGTTTAGTTTTGGCACATCTTCATTTGAAATTTCTATATTTTCAAGGCCAAGGTCAAATTTCTTAGCAAGGTCGATAAGATCGCTAACGCTTTTAACGTTGCTAAGCTCTTCGACGTTTTGGGGCACACTTAAGAAATTTGCTATTTTGTCGCTGAAATTTGGAAATTTACTTACTTTTTCATTGCCATTTAGTATCTCTAAAACTTGCAAAAGCTGCATGAAATTTGCATTTTCATAGAGCTCATTTTTTGTATCTTCGTCCAAATTTTCTTCAAGTGCGGCTGAAATTTTTGCCACGCTTTCGTTTTGCGCCTTTTCTATCGTCTCTTTTTGGATATCAACAGTTTTTACTATCTCTTTGACATCCTTTTCGGTGATCTTTTGACCGCTATTTGCCTTGCTCGCAGCTGCGTCTAAAACCATCGACAAAAACTCGCCGTTGTTTTGAGACTTCTTCGCAGCTGCAGGCTTTTTAGTAGCCGCAGGAGCTAGCAAATCTACGTTGTTTTTCGCTGTGTAAGCTTGCATTTAATCCCTTTAAATTTAAAAACTTAACGCTTACATGCAAAATCTATTCCAAAAATTAATTTCTTGATATCAGCTTAAAATTTATAAAAATTTGGCTATAATCTGCCCCTATTTTAAAACTGATAAGCGAAAAATATCAAACTAATAAACGGAGAAAAATTTGGAAAAGATACGAAATATAGCCGTCATCGCGCACGTCGACCACGGTAAGACAACAATGGTTGATGAGCTTTTGAAGCAGTCAGGAACATTTAACGAGCATCAAAACCTTGGCGAGCGTGTAATGGATAGCAACGACATCGAAAGAGAGCGTGGCATCACGATCCTTTCTAAAAACACCGCCATTCGCTACAAAGATACAAAGATCAACATTATCGACACCCCAGGCCACGCCGACTTTGGTGGCGAGGTAGAGCGTGTTCTTAAGATGGTTGATGGCGTTTTGCTGCTTGTTGATGCGCAAGAGGGCGTTATGCCACAAACTAAATTTGTCGTCAAAAAGGCGCTCTCACTTGGACTTCGCCCAATCGTCGTCGTAAATAAGATAGATAAGCCTGCAGGCGATCCAGACCGCGTTATAAATGAAATTTTTGACCTTTTTGTCGCACTTGATGCAAATGACGAGCAGCTAGAATTTCCAGTCGTTTATGCAGCTGCTAAAAATGGCTACGCAAAGCTAAAACTAAGCGATGAAAACAAAGATATGCAGCCACTTTTCGAGACTATCCTAGCTCACGTACCAGCTCCAAGTGGCAGCGACGAGAACCCACTTCAGCTTCAAGTTTTCACGCTTGATTATGACAACTATGTCGGCAAGATCGGCATCGCGAGGATTTTTAACGGCAAGATAGCTAAAAATCAAAACGTCATGCTTGCAAAAGCTGATGGCACAAAGACAACTGGTAGAATTTCAAAACTCATCGGCTTTATGGGACTTGATAGGATCGATATAAACGAGGCTGGCACTGGCGACATCGTAGCGATCGCTGGCTTTGACGCGCTTGACGTTGGCGATAGCGTCGTTGATCCAAACAACCCACATCCGCTTGATCCACTCCATATCGAAGAGCCAACCCTTAGTGTTGTGTTTTCTGTAAATGATGGCCCACTTGCAGGCACTGAGGGCAAACACGTCACATCAAACAAGATCGATGAGCGCCTTGCAAACGAGATGAAGACAAATATCGCGATGAAGTATGAAAACATCGGCGAGGGCAAATTTAAAGTAAGCGGCCGTGGCGAGCTTCAGATCACCATTTTGGCTGAAAATATGCGCCGCGAGGGCTATGAGTTTTTACTTGGCAGACCTGAGGTCATCGTAAAAGAGATAAACGGCGTAAAATGCGAGCCATACGAGCTTTTAGTGATCGACGCGCCTGATGATACGACAGGCACAGTCATCGAAAAACTAGGCAAAAGAAAAGCTGAAATGGTCTCTATGAACCCAACAGGCGACGGACAAACAAGGATCGAGTTTGAGATCCCAGCGCGCGGACTTATCGGCTTTAGAAGCCAGTTTTTGACTGATACAAAGGGCGAGGGCGTTATGAACCATAGCTTTTTGGAGTTTAGACCACTAAGCGGCACCGTCGAGCACAGAACAAACGGCGCGCTAGTTTCTATGGAAAACGGCGTAACGCTTGCTTATTCGCTATTTAACTTGCAAGATCGTGGCGTGCTATTTCTTGATCCGCAAGCAAAGGTCTATGTGGGTATGATCATCGGTGAGCACAGCCGTCCAAACGACCTTGATGTAAATCCTATCAAGGGCAAAAACCTAACAAACGTGCGTGCAAGCGGCAGTGACGATGCGATCAAGCTTGTCCCACCTAGAAAGCTAAGCCTTGAGCGCGCGTTAGAGTGGATAGAAGATGATGAGCTAGTTGAGGTTACGCCTATAAATATCCGCGTTCGCAAGCGCTATCTGGACCCAACAGAGCGCAAAAGAAAAGCAAAACTATAATCCAAATTTGCTAGCAAAACCCCTTTGGTGCCAGCTAAAGGGGCTGGCAAGTCAATTTAATCCCAAAAGCAAATTTAATAATCTAATTTGTAAATTTATCTGCTTGTGCCAAATGGTGCTGGCTAAATTTAGTCAAATTTGGGTTTTAACTGCCCTAAATTTATAAAGGCTACTTTTTGTTTTTTTGGGTTCTGGCGCTTCAAATTTGTAAATTTATGCTTGATAAGTAAATTTGT
>CAUUZE010000022.1:0-23015 GCA_963549665.1 Campylobacter concisus
AGCAACGAGCCAAATACCGCAAACGGCACGGCTGTGATGACTGCAAGTGGGATGAGCCATCTTTCGTACTGAGCAGCAAGGATCAAAAAGACAAAGACCATACCAAAGATAAAGGCAACCGTGCCTGTTCCTTGAGAATTTACCTCTTGATATGCCGTTCCAGCCCAGCTTATAGCGTAGTCGTCGCTACTTAGCGTGTCATTTACGACCTCTTGGATCGCTCTTATCGCATCACCTGATGTGTAGCCAGGTTTTGGATCGCCCATGATCTTAGCCGCTGGAAAGAGGTTAAATCTATCAACGATATCAGGTCCGATCGATCTTGTAAGCGTCGCTACTGAATTTAATGGCACCATCTCGCCCTCATTTGAACGGACGAAAATTTTTCTTAGATCCTCAGGGTTGTTTCTAAAGTTATCGCTCGCCCTTGCATATACGCGGTAAGATTTACCAGCAAGGTTGAAGTCATTTATGTAGTAAGAGCCAAAAGTAGCCGCTATCGTGCTAAAAATTTCACTCTCGCTTACGCCAAATAGCCTTGCTTTCTCTTTATCAACAGTTATCTTAAACTGGCGGTAGTTTGTCTCAAGCGTCGTTCTTACACCAGTTAGCTCAGGTCTTGCGTTTGCAGCTGCAGTTACCTTTCTAGCATCCGCTTCTATCTCGTTGTAGCTCTTGCCGCTCTTATTTTGTAGATACATCTCAAAGCCGCCAGTCATTGATAGACCCATGATAGGTGGCACATTTACGACAAAAGTCATTGAGTTTTTTGAACCCCAAAGCATGCCATTAAATTGACCTACTAAGGCATCTGCACCGTCCGTTGCACCTTTTCTTTCGCTCCAGTCTTTTAGCTTGACAAAGCTGATGGCTGAGTTTTCTCTAAGTGAGCTAGCTAGCATATCATAGCCTGCAAAGCCCATGGTAAATTCGACATTTGGGTTGCTCAAAATGGCGTTACTAATAGATTTTACCTCTTCTTTGGTCTTTAGCATATTTGTTGAAGGTGGAAGCGAGGTGATAACCAGCAAAGCGCCCTTATCTTCTGAAGGCACAAGCCCTTTTGGCACCTTTTGAAAAAGGCCATACGTCGCAAATCCCATTATGCCAATGACTATAAAGCTAATGATGACGTGTTTTAAAATTTTTGCCACGCCTGCTGTAAAGAGCCTAGTGCTAAAGTCAAAAAAGTCGTTAAATTTCTGAACTATCCAAAATGGCTTGTTCTCTTGTTTTTTAAGCATAACCGCACAAAGTGCTGGCGTAAGAGTAAGAGCGACAAAGCCTGAGATACAAACGGCGACAACAAGTGTTAGCGCAAACTGCTTTTGTATAACGCCAACAAAGCCCTCCATAAATGAAACTGGCACGAAAACCGCGCAAAGCACGAGCACGATAGAGATGACTGGGGTTTGTACCTCCTCCATCGCCTTAAACGTGGCGTCTTTTACGCTTATTTCTTTATCTTCATGCAAAATTCTTTCAACGTTTTCTATAACGATGATCGCGTCATCTACGACGATACCGATGGCTAGGATCAGGGCAAAAAGTGTGATCAAATTTATACTAAAGCCCATCACATAAAGCCCGCCAAATGTGCCTATGATAGAGACTGGAACAGCAAGCATTGGTATGATGGTAGCTCTAAAGCTCTTTAAAAAGAAGTACATTACGATAAGAACTAGTACCATCGCTTCTATGAAAGTTTTTATAACTTCGTTGATTGAGACGGTGATAAATTCAGTTGGGTTGTAGGCTATGGTGTGCTCTAGGCCAACTGGATAGGTTTTCTTTAGCTCTTCAAGCTTTGCTTTGACCGCTTCAGCAGTTGCAAGTGCGTTTGCATCGTTTTGTAAAAATAGTAAAAGTGGCACTGCTGGCTTGCCATTTAGCATAGCTTCAGATGCGTAGCTAGCAGCTCCAAGTTCGACTGTGGCGACCTCTTTTAGCTTAACAACTGTGCCATCTTCGCTTTTTATCAAAATTTCACCAAACTGCTTTGGATCTTTAAAGCGTCCTTCAGAAACTACTGAATAAACATAAGGATTTTCACCCTTTGATGGCTGCTCGCCGATCTTGCCAGCGGCGTATTGTGAGTTTTGAATTTTTACTTGAGAGATGACGTCGCTTGGAGTTAGTTTAAACTGAGCAAGTCTATCTGGCTTTAGCCAAATTCTCATCGAGTACTCTTTGTTGCCAATTAGCACCGTATCGCCGATGCCATTTACCCTTTTGATCGCGTCAGCTATGTTTAAATTTACATAGTTATATAGCTCAACTTGGTTCATATTTGGATTTGTAAAGCCAACTACTTGAAGGATCGAACCGCTTCTTTCACGCACCGTTACACCCATATTTTGCACCTCTTGAGGCAATCTTGAAAGGGCAGCTTGCACGCGGTTATTTACATCTATCGTAGCTTGTTTTGATGATGAGCCGATCTTAAAATATACACTTATATTCATAGTACCTGCTGAGCTTGATGTGCTTTGCATATAGAGCATATTTTCAACACCATTTATCTGATCCTCAATGGCACTTGCGACTGAGTCAGCGATCGTCTGTGCATCAGCACCGCTATATGTCGCAGTTACAGAGACAGTAGGCGGGGTAAGACTTGGATACTCCTCTATAGGAAGCCCCTTGATGCCCATAAAACCTGCTATAACTATGATGATAGATATAACGGTTGCAAATATCGGGCGGTTTATGAAAAATCTTGAAAACATCTATCTGCCTTTACTTGCTACTTGTAGCGTTTGCATCTTTGTTTAAGAAATTTGCGCTTAGGTCTTTATCAGTTTCAACTGGTGCGCCAACTCCGATTTTAAGGAAGTTATTAACTATTATCTTATCGCCCTCTTCAAGACCCTCAGTCACTACGACCATATCTTTTGTTTGATATCCTGTTTTTACATTTTTTTGTCCTACTTTGCCATCTTTCACGACCAAAACATAAGTGTTTGTAGCGCTTTGTTGAAGGGCGACTTGCGGGATGTTAAAGGCATTTTTTTGAACAAATCCGCTCATCTTTATATGACCAAACGCACCTGGTAAAATTTTACCTTCGCTGTTATCAAAGCTAGCCTTTGCCAAAACGCTACCAGTTGCGGTATTTACGACATTATCTATAAATGTCACTTTGCCAGTGAAATCTTCATTGTTTAAATTTAAAACAGCCTCGCTATTTAGTTGCTGCCAAGCGCCACTATCTAAATTTGCTTTTCTACTTAGATTATCCACGTCTGCGATGTAAAAGTCAGCCTCGATCGGATTTATCTTGGTTAGTCTTACAAGCTGAGTTTGGCTCGCTACTACAAGTGAGCCAACATCGACTTTATTATCGCCCACTACGCCGTCAAATGGAGCCACTATGCTTGTGTAGCCTAGATCTATTTTTGCACTTTTTAAATTTGCTTTTGCGCTTACTAAATTTGCATTTGCGATATCATAAGCTGCAACGGCTGCGTCGTAGTCTTTTTGAGAGACTGCATTTTTCTTATATAGGGCAGAAATTCTTTTAAACTCTGTCTCGGCATTTTTTAAATTTGCATTTGCCACGCCGACAGCTGCGTCAAGCGAGTCGTAGCTAGCTTGATATTTCTCTGGATCAATGAGAAATAGCTTCTCTCCAGCCTTTACCTTATCGCCTGGCTTAAAAAACTGCTTTATGATCGTGCCGCCAACCTTTGGATAGATGATGACATCTTGGTTGCTAGTAACTGTGGCTGTGTAGTCAAAGCTAATAGGCACATCCGCCTTTTTAGCCACGAAAATATCAACATGAGATGTTGGCATCTGGCGGCCTGCAGCAGCCTTTTTGTCGCCACTTTCAAAGCAGCCAGAAAGCAAAAAAACGGCAGCTGAAAGCATAAGAAAACTTTTAAATTTCAACATAAAAACCTCTCTTAATTTTAAATTTTAATCCCAAATTTAGTTTTGTAATTTTCATTACAAAATTTTAAAAGTCCCTGACTTTAACCAAAAATAAATTAAAAGTCAATTTTGCTTTTTAATAATGCCATTTAAAAATAGCTCAACGCACAAAGCAACGTGCTCTTCACGCTCTTTTTTGCTTAGTTTTGGCTCCTTGTCTAATATGAGAGCGTTGTAGTAATGTGACCCCTTTACATTTTCTATAAAGCATTTTGCGGCAAATTTGGCTGGAAATTTTGGATTTAGCTGTGCTTTTATCTCATCTCTTTCAAAGAAATTTATAAGCACAAGGTCGATCCTATTTAAAATTTGATCTAAAAACACCCTGCCAAGGCTGCCACCATTTTTAGAGCTCTCGCTTATCATTATCCTGCCAAGTGAGATATTTTTCTTGGTGCAGATGATAGAAAAAATAATGGTTGCAAATTTGGTTAAAAACTCCTCCAAGCTGTGAGAAATTTTAAGATCTATCCTCTCATCGACCTCTTTTATAAGCGCATCTATCTCTTGCTCGATGATCGCTTGAAAAAGCCCCTCTTTGCTCTCAAAAAATGTGTAAATGCTAGCAAGTGAGCCGCCACTAATTGCGACGATATCGCTTAGGCTAGTTTTTTCATAGCCATTTTTCAAAAATAGCTCAAGCGCCGTTTTTACGATGAGCTCGTATCTTTTTCTACTTTTTTCTGATTTGACCATTTCACTTTCCGATCAGTTTTCGCCATTTTATCATCTTTTAGGATAGATAAAAGTGCTCTGCCTTTGCACGCTGATAGTTGGCTCGTCAGTGGCGTAAGCTCTTATATTTATATGTTTTAAAAGATCTTTTTCGCTTGTGTTTTCATTTTTTGATTTTAGCGTGACGATGATCTTTTGTTTTGCGCTAGCTTTTAGTGTAAAAGGCTTACTTGGACGCGAAATTTCTATACTTTTATCATCTATCTCAAAGAAAAATGTATGCTCTTTATTTTGGGTATTTTGCACTAAAAATACATAAGAATTTTCAACCTCACCTTGATCTAAAACCTTGTAAAGCTCGCTTGTTCTATTGATATTTAAAAGCATGCTCTCTTTTTTACCACTCATCAGCGCTGTAGCTACCAAAACTACGCACAAAATGACAAGATAAGCAACCGTTCTAAATCTAAAAATTTTCACCTTTTTATTTTCATTTTGAGAATTTATACTTCTCCACTCTATAAGCGAGCTTTCGTTAAAATGCCCCATCACTTTAGCGCACGCGTCGCTACACTCAAGGCAGTTTATGCACTCAAGCTGCATGCCTTTTCTTATATCTATATGCGTCGGACATATCCTCACGCACGCCTCGCACCCAGTGCAAAGTGCGCCTTCTTCTTTTGGTTTTTTAAATTTCTCTTTACCATCATATATGACGCCGCCTCGTTTTTGATTGTAGATGACTTGTATCGTGTCGCTATCAAACATAACTGACTGCACCCTCGCATAGGGGCAGACATAGACGCAAAAATTCTCTTTTAAAATGACCACGTCATAGACTAGCCAAGCAGCGATGCTAAGCCAAAATGCAAGTAAAATTTTATGTTCGCTTGGCTCGCTTATATAGGCTAAAAACTCAAATGGCGGCACAAAAAACCACATGAAATTTGCAGCTATAATAAGGGCTAAAATGCACCAAATTCCAACTGCTATTGCACGCTTAAAAATTTGACCTTGTGGTTCATTTTGTTTGTTTTGGATATTTTTTCTGATCTTTAAAATTTTAGTTTGCAAAAGGTCACGAAAGACCGCTCTAAAAATGGTCTGCGGACAGCTCCAACCGCACCAGACGCGCCCTGCAAGCGTCGTTAAGAAAAATATGCTTAAGAACAAAGTGATAAACAAAAATGGCAGCAAATATAGCTCTTGCATATCAAATTTTGTAAAAAATAGATCAACTCTGCTCTTATCAAAACTTAGCAAAAATAGCTGCGCGTCATTTATCCTAATAAATGGCAAAATAAATACAAATAACGTGATACAGGCAAAAAAAATGTAACGCCTCTTGGCGTAGCTAAAATGAGCATCCTTTGACATGACAATCCCTTTTTGAAATTTTAAGATTATAAATTTTGGGTTATTAAAAAAGTATTAAATATTTTAAATTTGCCTAAAAGCTTAAATTTATGAAAGTTAAACTATACTCACGACTTATTTTAATCTGAAAGGTGGTGAGGACGTTGCCTGGTATTAAGGTACATCCTAACGAGTCATTTGACGAGGGTTACAGAAAGTTTAAAAAACAAACTGACCGTAACTTGGTCGTCACTGAAGCAAGAGCTAGACGCTTCTTTGAGCCTAAGACTGAGATCCGCAAGAAACAAAAAATTGCAGCTCGCAAGAAAATGCTTAAACGTCTTTATATGCTTAGACGCTACGAGTCAAGACTCTAAAACCAAGACAAAGAGGGCTTTGCTCTCTTTGTTTAACTCTTCTTTTAGCCTTATTTTTTTATAATCAAAGCAATTTTTTTATTTTATTTTAAACGGAAATCCGATGCAAAAGCTAGCTGTAAATGAAGCTGCAGAAATTTTAGGCATAACAAAAGAAGCAGTCTATAATAGAATTCGCCGAGGCTCGTTAAAAACGGTCATTGAAAATGGCACTAAATTTGTCATCCTTGACGAGGAGCCAAGTAGCGAAAAACCCACAAAAACCGCCTCAAAAAGCACAAAAACCAAATCCCAAAACGACGAGTTTGTAAGCTATTTGCTAAATGAGCTAAATGAGCTAAAGAGCTTAAATTTAAATTTGCAAGCCGACAAAGATAGGCTTTTTAAAGAAAAAGAGCAGATGCTCATCGAGCGAAAAAATGAAATTTTGCAAATTTACAAGGATAGAGACGAGAAGCTCATGCAGTTTCTAAACGCCATGCAAAGGCCACTTTTAGCACCTAAAAATGAAAGTGCCACAAGCGAAGTGGCGATAGATGCGCAGATAGAGGACGAGTCAAAATGGATAAATTTAAGCGAATATCTAAAGGAGTTAAATTTAAAGCCAAAAGCGACAAAAAAGATCAGTGAAAAGATAATAAAAGCGATACATCACTCCAAATTTATCAAATTTAAACGCGGCGTGATACTTGTTAGAAGACATAAAAATTTAAAAGAGTTGATAGGAGAGATATGAAACACATTAAAAAGATAGCTACTTATGCTGCGGTTGGGGGATTTGGTGCCATTATAATGGCTGGACTTGCTGGTTGTGGAAGCGACGATGGCGGTAACGAAAACGCACTAAACGAAGTTGCGCAAAAAAACGGAGCCTTTGTCATCATCGAAGAGAGCGCACCTGGCGTTTATAAAATCTTAGAAGAGTATCCAAGCACCGAAACTAGGGTCGTGCTAAAAGATATGAACGGTACTGAGCGCGTGCTAAGTAAAGACGAGATCGACAAGCTTCTAGCTCAAGCAAACGCAAAGATCGACAACAACACTTCAAATTTGACAAGAACGAGCGACGCACAGCTAAGTAGTGGCGGGCTAAGCCTTGGCGAGACGATCCTTGCCTCAGCAGCTGGCGCGATACTTGGTAGCTGGATAGGCAGTAAGCTCTTTGGCAATCAAAATTTCCAAGCAAATCGCCAAAGCACATATAAAAATCCAAGTGCCTACACAAGAAGCGTGGATAGTTTTAACAAGCAAAAAGCGGCAAATTCTGCTGCAAGAAGCAGCGGTGGAAAGAGTGGATTTTTCGGTGGTGGCTCAAAGTCAAGCTCTAGCTCATCAAGCTTTGGAGGCTGAAAATGATAAATTTAAGAAAAATCACCCAGTTAAATAACGAATTTATGGAGAAGATCGGCTTTGCATGGCACACAGATAACGACAACAGCTCGTATATCGCTGATGAGATCGTGCAAGTAAGCGAAAAAGAGGCAAATGCCTACTACGAGGCGGCAAACGAGCTATATGATATGTATGTAAATGCCGCTCAGCACGTGATCGACAACAACCTTTTTCACGAGATAGGCATACCATTTAACCTTGTTGATATCATAAAAAATAGCTGGGAAAATGACGTTCATTGGCACCTTTACGGCAGGTTTGACCTAGCTGGCGGGCTTGATGGTAAGCCTATAAAGCTCATTGAGTTTAACGCCGACACGCCAACGGCAGTTTTTGAGACGGCGATCATTCAGTGGGCGATGCTAAAGCTAAATCACATGGACGAAGCAGCCCAGTTTAACGACCTTTACGAGTCGCTAAAGCAAAATTTCAAACGCCTTATCACGCTTGGCGACGAGGATGCGGACTTTAACGAGCTTTATGAGGGCTGGGGGATACTTTTTAGCAGTATCGCAGGCAGTATCGAGGACGAGCAGACCGTGAAATTGCTGCAATACATCGCAAAAGAGGCTGGCTTTAAAACAGACTTTGCCTACGTTGATGAGGTCGTTTTTGACGATAATGAGGGCATTTTTAAAGGTGAAGAAAATTTCGAGTATTGGTTCAAGCTGGTCCCTTGGGAGAGCATAGCGATAGATGAGGGCGAGCTGGCTCTCATACTTTCAAACATCGTCAAAAATCAAAAAGCTATCATCATAAATCCAGCCTACACGCTACTTTTCCAAAGCAAGGGAATTTTAAAAATCCTTTGGGATCTATATCCTAATCACCCACTCTTGCTTGAAACCTCAAATGAGCCGCTAAAAGGCAAAAAATATGTGAAAAAGCCGGTATTTGGCAGAGAAGGTGCAAACATCTCTATATACGATGAAAACGGCGCACAAATAGCAAGCAGTGATGGCGAATACGACTCAAACAAAGCCATCTATCAAGAATTTTACGAGTTTAATAAAGATGAGAGAGGCGAGAGCTACCAAGCTGGCGTATTTTACGCTTATGAAGCGTGCGCTCTTGGATATAGAAAAGGCGGTAAAATTTTAGATAACTACTCTAAATTTGTAGGACATTTCATTAAGGATTAAAGATGAAGATCGTTTGTTTAGACGCGGCAACGCTTGGAGAAAACGTAGATCTTAGTGTTTTTAAGAAATTTGGTGAGTTTATCAGCTACCAAAAAACCAAAAGCGATGAGATCACACCTCGCCTAAAAGGCGTTGATATCGTTATCACAAACAAGGTTATCATCGACAAAGCCGTGATGGACGCGCTAAATTTAAAGCTTATCTGCATAAGCGCAACTGGGATGAATAATGTCGATCTAGAGCATGCAAAAGCTAAAAACATAGTCGTTAAAAACGTCGCTGGCTACTCAACCGCAAGCGTCGTACAGCACACATTTGCCTTGCTTTTTGAGCTAACAAATCGCATCAAATTTTACGATCACTACGTAAAAAGTGGCGAGTGGGTGAAGAGTGAAATTTTCACCTATCTTGGCGCAGACATCAGTGAGATCGCTGGCAAAGAGTTTGGCATCATCGGGCTTGGCGAGATAGGACGCGGCGTGGCGGTAGCAGCACGTGCATTTGGCGCAAACGTGAGCTACTACTCGACAAGCGGAGCAAATAAAAATAGCGAATTTGCGCAAAAAAGCCTAGACGAGCTACTAAGAAGCAGCGACATCATCAGCATCCACGCACCGCTAAATGAAAAGACTAGAAATTTACTGGGCACAAACGAGATAAATTTGCTAAAAGATGATGCGATAGTGCTAAATTTAGGACGTGGCGGCATAGTTGATGAAGCAGCGATGGCAAGGGCGATAGATGAGAGAAATTTACGCTTTGGCACCGACGTTTTAGAAAGTGAGCCAATGAGCAAAAATAGCCCATTTTTAAATGTAAAAAACAAAGAAAATCTACTAATCACCCCGCACGTGGCATGGGGCAGCTTGGAGGCTAGAAAACGGCTGATCTCACTCATAGTTAAAAATATAGATGAATTTATAAAAGGATAGAAAATGGCAAGCGAACACAGCTTTGATATAAGCGCCGAGGTCGATATGATGGAGGTTAAAAACGCTCTTGAAACGGCTAAAAAAGAGATCGCTGCGAGGTATGACTTTAAGGGTCTTGCGGCTGAAGTAGAGCTAAATGAAAAAGAGAAATTTATAACGCTTCTTAGCTCAAGTGACAACAAGATTGACGCGCTAAAAGACATCGTGATCTCAAAGCTCATCAAGCGCAACATCCCACCAGTGGCGATCACAGAGACAAAAAGAGAGCCAGCAAGTGGCGGGAATTTAAAGGCGACGCTAAAGCTAAACGATACGCTTGATGGCGAAAACTCAAAAAAGATCACCAAGGCTATCAAAGACTCAAAGATCAAAGTAAGCGCGCAGATCAGGGGCGAAGAGATCAGAGTGACAAGCAAAAGCATAGACGATCTGCAGGAGTGTATAAAGCTGGTTAGGGGGTTGAACCTAGAACTCCCGATAAGCTTTAAAAACCTAAAATAACAGCTTCTCGCGAGTGCCTTTAAAGGAGCTAGAAAAATTCTCGCTTCGCAGGCTATATCGCATATTTTCGCTTTATTATGCGTCGTTGATTCAAATTTTTGCTCGGTCATTACCAACTCGGTAACTCCCGTCACAAAAATTTAAATCGCCTCGCCTAATTTTGCGAAATAATCGTATGGTTTTTGTGGTGAAATCTTGCAGACTTGCAGGCTAAATTTGAGAAATCGTCGGACGGTTTTAGTATTAAAATTTAGCTGGTTCGTGGGTGAAATTTCGCCTTATCGTTTTATTTAAATTTGATCTATCTAAATTCTAAAAAGGGGTAAAAATGGGCTTTTTTGAGAAAATCCTTGGCAAACAAATAGACCTTGGCGAGCAGATGCCGATCTATTTCGTAAGTAGCGACGAAGACTACATGCAGCGCGCATTTGAGCAAGCTCGTGAGAGCTTTAAGTATTTTTGGCGTGAGCTTTACTGGGAGCGCCGCAGGATCGCACCTATGCTTGATTATGCGATGGTAAAAATTTGCTTTTTAGACGTCGTAAATGGCGAAGAAGTTGGCGAGCACATGTGGATAAATGACGTGGAATTTGACGGAGAGACGATATATGGCACGCTCGTAAATGAGCCAGATAGCGTGCAAAACGTGAAAGTTGGCGATCAAATAAGCGCAAAATTTACCGATATGAGTGACTGGCTCTTTGCTATTGATGGGCGCGCATACGGCGGATTTAGCGTGCAGGCGATGCGCTCACGTATGCAAAAAGATGAGCTAGCCGAGCATGACGCGGCTTGGGGGCTTGATTTTGGCGATTTTAAAGACATTTTGGTAGTTTTCGAGCAAAAAGAGCATCCAGAAAATTTGATAGAGCATCCGATGAGCAAAAATATGCGCGGCCAGGTGGAGCAGTATATAAAAGCGCATCCAAGCATGGTCATAGACACCGACGAGCTTGGCTTTACGCAGCTTCATCACGAGGCACTTGCTGGGAATTTAACGATCGTAAATCTCTTGCTAGAAAATGGTACTAGCAAAAACGCCCGCACAAAAAGTGGCAAAACCGCAGCTGAACTTGCTAAGCAAATAGGCTGGAGCGAAATCGCAAAGGTGCTTGCGTAATTAAATTTATAAATTTAATAGGATAGGTAAAATTTTAATTACTAAGACATTTTAGATGAAGGGGACTTATGAAACAAAAAAACAAGCGAAGACCAAGTGATAAAACAAATTCCATAAATAGCAATAAAGCTGAAAGTAACATGAGCAACGATGGCAAAAAGGGATCTAATACAAAAAGTTTATGTGATTTTAAAAAGTTACTTTGTATTGGAAGAATGCTTAAAAAGAAATTTATAGAGTCAAAAGATATGAGTGAAGAAAGAAAAGAAGAAAAAGATTTTTTACATAAAGCCTTAGGTAATCTTTTAACTTTCCATCCTCTGATACTATCTGGCATTAGTTTGGTTGGCATGATCTATTATTTTGCATATTTTGGATTTGAGTTGAAATATTTTCCTGATTTAGGTGGAGCAGATGTAGCATATGTTGGTGTATCATTATTTTTTATGCTAGCAACTATTTCTCTTTTCTTTATTTTGCCTTGTTTATGTTATCCAGGCTATCACAAGAAAGATATAGGATGGATATTTTTCTTTGGGCTTTCTTTGCTTCCTCTTTTTACATTGGTTTGTATGGCAACATTAAATACTATTATAAACAAGTCACTTGACGTTTTATTTTGGTTTTCTTTGATAGGATCATTTATTTATTTGATTATTGTTATTTGCACAGATAAATTTACAACTTTCTCTTTATGTAAAGTTGCTATATTAATAATAATCATAGCGGTTGTAGTAAATTTTATAGTTGTTATTGAATACTTTCCCGAAAATTTTAGTTTCAATGGATGGTTTTTTTCTTCAATAGTTGGACTTTATCTTATGACACTTGTATACTTTAAAGGTTTGGAATATTTTTATAACAATAATGACTTAATTCAGTTTGTAGTTGCTTTCATAATTGTAGTATTTGCAATTCTTTCTTGGTTTGTAACAAATGAATTCGCAAATAGGCTTGGCATAGCAAATGTTGAATATAAATATTTATCTATTGAAAAAAGTGCATTGGGTGCTTTACCAAAAGAGATTTGCGATATTACTAATATAAATTTGGCTGAAGAAAATCTAACTATTTCGTATGCTGATAATAAATTAACTATAAAAGATGAGAATAATAATTCAGCATTATGCGGCAATGTTTTCCCTGAATATATAAAATTTAGTTGCGAAGATAATGAATGTAAGAATATAAAAGAAGCTACAAATATAAAATATCAGAATAAAAACCTAAGCTATGCGATAGTAGATAAGAATACGTTAAAAGAAAATAATTTTACTATTGGAACTACTGTTAAGGTAACCCTAAAAGAAAATATAACTTATATAGAAAAACAAAATGATGTCATTTTACTTCGTAACATAAAAGCTATCTCAACTCTTGGTAAATTTTATTATTTGGAAACAATTGGTTATAAAAATAAGGACGATAAGGAAATAAAATTTGAGCTTGACGCAAGTAAAATTATCTCAAGAGAGAAGTAAGAAAGGTAAATTTGAGTTATCAAGACATTTTAAGTGAAAAAGATGAGAGCGTAAAAGAGGCTAGTAAATTTATAAATTTTATCAAGGCTAGGTTTTTAAACTCACATATCATAGGCAGCAAACAAGGTAGGCTAATAGCGCTTTTAGAAAGCGAATGCGAGCTTTATTTAAAGCTAAATAGGACAAATTACGCTGAAATTTCAAAGAAGCTTAGCGAGCTAAAAGAGCGAATTTGCTTCGTGATCTTAGACATAAAAGATGAGATCACGAAGGATTTTGAAGACAAAAACTATGAATTTTATAAAGGCGCAGCAAATAGTGACGAGGAGCGCCTTGAAAAGATAAAAAATGAGCTACTTTTTAATTCGTATTTTGAGAGCCGTCTTGGCGAGCACTCGGCAAATTTAAAGGCAAATTTCATAAAAGAGTGCGCTACAAATTTCTTTAAGCACTCAAATTTCATCGTCCCAATCGTCAGCATGCTTTGCTACTTTTTGTATTTTGGCTTTGAGATCGGCTATTTTCCGAGTTTAGATAGCTCAGAGATGATATTTACAGGTATCTTGCTATTTTGTGCGACCGCGATCGTGACGGCTTTTGAGATCGCTATCTTGGTCTTTGTCTCCTACCTTTACCAAAATGACGATAAAGATAAAAAATATAAATTTAAAAAGCCAAAATTTCTATTTTTTTATAGCTCAAATTTCATCTATTTTTTAACGCTCATCTCATTTGCCATTTTAGCCTTTGCAGCATTTAAGCTAAATTATGGCAAAAGCGCCATTTTATCGCTACTTTTGCTCTCTTATGCTGGGGTAAATTTGGCAGTTTTCTTTAAAGATAGATCAAATTTCATCATCTATCTTTTATCGTTTATCATGCTTTTGCTCTTTATCATTTCAGTTGTCGTCTTAAAAGATGGCGGATTTTTGGCACTTTGGATACTCTTTTGCTCGTTTATGCTCTCTTTTATGCTGGGCGTTGCGAGCATCAAAGAGACAAAGGACTTTTCATTTGTTTTTTACGCTGCGCTTTCGCTTATGATTGTTTCAAACTCGCTTTTGTTTATCAAATACACAGCAAAAACCTTTAACATAGGCGATGTGGATTATAAATTTTTACTTGTAGATAAAAGTGCGCTAAAAGCACTACCTAGCTCACTTTGCGAGGCAAAAGACAAAGAGCAAACGCTTTGCGAGATAGATGAAAAGGCGGTTAAAATTTATGATGTGAAGTCGCTTTGCAATATCGGTAAATTTTACTATTTGCAGACAAAAGACGGAGTGAAATTTGAGCTTGACTCAAGCAAGGTCATCTCAAGAGTAAAAGAGTAATAGGCTAAGCTTAAATTTATAGAGCAAAAGCGAGCTAGATATGTAAAAATCGCAGGTTTATAAAAATAGAAAATTTAAAAATGATTGTATTTTTTACTCAAAATTTACGTTAATGCAAGGCTAAATTTATTAAAATTTGGCTATCCTAATGGACTAAATTAAAACTAACTTATTTAAGGCGATTAATTATGATTTTTAAAAATATTGTTGAGAGTTTTGCTGTAAATTACGCTCATAATTCTATACAAAAATCGCTATATAACGAATTTAACATAGACATTTTAAACACGACTTACACCAAAACTCCAAAAAAAGACAAAAAGTATATGCTCTACGCGCACGTGCCATTTTGTCACACATTTTGCCCGTATTGCTCGTTTCACAAGTATCATTACGAGCAGGAGCTTGCGAAAATTTACTTTGAAAATTTACGCGAGGAGATGAGGCAGATAAAAGAGGCTGGCTTTGACTTTACATCGCTTTATGTGGGCGGTGGCACGACGCTTATAAACGAGCCAGAGCTTGAAAAAACGCTAAAACTCGCAAAAGATCTCTTTAGTATAGAGGACGTCTCAGCAGAGAGCGACCCAAATCACATTTCGCCAGAGAGTCTAGGCCGTTTTGATGGGCTCATCAACCGCTTAAGCGTTGGCGTGCAAAGCTTTGATGATGAGACTTTAAAAAGAGTTGGCAGATACGAGAAATTTGGCTCGGCTGAGGAGACAAAAAGAAAGCTTGAGCAGGCTATCGGCAAGATACCAGTCATCAGCCTAGATCTCATCTTTAACCTGCCAAATCAAACAAAAGAGCAGCTAATAAACGACATAAATGTTGCAAAATCAATATCTCCACAGCAAATCACCTTCTATCCGCTAATGAAATCAGAGCTAACGAGAGAGAACATCGCTCGCGCACTTGGCGTCTCAAACGTCGATAATGAGCGCGAATTTTACGAGATCATCGTGAGTGAATTTGCTAAAGGCGGCTACAGGCAAAGCAACGCTTGGGCGTTTTCAAATGAAAAAAGCGCTGACCTTCGCGACGAATATGTAGGCTCAAATTTAGAGTACGTGGGCGTTGGTAGTGGCGCGTTTAGCTTTCTTGACGGCGAGCTTGTGATAAATGCCTTTAACCTACTTGACTACGGCAGAAAGGTCAAAGCAAGACAAAGCCCAGTCATCGCAAAATGCGCATTTAGCAAAAAAGAGAGACTAAAATATACATTTTTAACAAGGCTTTTTGACGGTGCAGTTGATATCAAAACCTATAATGAGCAAAACAACGCAAACATCAACAAAGACCTATTTGTCGAGCTTAGCTTGCTAAAACTAGTAAATGCGATCTACGAAGAAAATGGCGTTATCAAGCCAACATTTTTTGGCAAATACATCTGCGTCGTGCTCATGCGCGACTTCTACGCTGGCATGGACAAGGTGCGCGCGATATTTAAGGATGACGCGAAGATCAAACGCAGCAAGGTGCTTCACATAATGAGTGAAAATACCGAGCAAAAATTTGATCAAAACATCATCCAGCCACGTGCTGCCATGTAATGCTTGCGAATTTAATAAAAAGCAATCTTTTTTCAATAATCAAAATAGTGATCCTGACGCTTGCCTTTAGCGGGCTTGGCGTCTGGACGCTCTCCTTTATCAACAACGAACTTGTAAATTTAAAAGAATTTGACGCCTTTGTGGCGGTTAAATTTATAGTTGTTTTGCTTCTCTTTTTTCTAAGCGCCATCGCCGCAAACATCTCGCTCACAAATTTTGGACATAAATTTATCTATGAGCTTAGATATCAAAGCGTAAAGCAAATTTTAGACACGCCAAATAGCGTGATAAACGAGATCGGCAAGGCAAAGATCATAGCAAGTCTAAACAACGACATAAAAACGATCACATTTGCCTTTATGAGCGCTACTGGCTTTATACAAAGCCTAGTTTTCATCATCTGCGCTAGCATCTATCTTTGCGTGATCGCGCCAAAAGTTTTTATATTTTTAGCCGTTTGGATCGGTGCGACGCTCGTTATAAACACGCTTTTGATGAAAAAGATCCACTTTTACTTCAAAGACTCAAGGACGCAAGATGACGCACTGCAAAAACACTACGACGACATCGTTGAGGGGCACAGAGAGCTTAGTCTAAACAGAGCAAGAGCGCAAATTTGCTTTGACGAGCTAAATTTAACAGGCGATAAGAAGCGCCAAAGCATGGTAAAAGCCGACGTATTTCACGCGCTAAGTGATAATTTTACCAATGTAATGCTCCTTGGTGCGGTCGGACTTTGCGTATTTTTGTGCGTGGCATTTGGCTGGGCGAGCCTGCAAACAGCGCTTAGCATAAGCCTTACGATACTATTTTTAAGGGGCTCATTTATGAGTATGGTTGGCTCCATACCAGCCGCACTTAGCGCAAAAGTGAGCCTAGAAAAGATAATGAACTTAAATTTAAATGAATTTAAAGAAGGCTTTAAATTTGACGATAGCCTAAGCGATGAGTGGCGAAGCATCAGGCTAAAGGATCTGAATTTCAACTACGACCACGGCAAATTTAGCCTAAATGATGTAAATTTAGAGATCAAACGCGGCGAGATAACATTTATCATCGGTAAAAATGGCAGCGGCAAAAGCACGCTTATAAACATTCTTTGCGGACTTATCCGCCCAAGCAGCGGTGAAATTTACCTTGATAGCATAAAGATAGATGAGGCAAATTTACAAAGCTATCAAGCAAAGATAAGCGCTATTTTTGCTGATTTTTATCTATTTTCGCAAACACTCTCTTGTGATGGCTTTGCCAGCCAAAGCGATATAGAGGAGCTTTTGGTGTTGCTTGAGATCGATAAAAAAGTAAGCGTTGTAGATAATAAGCTTAGCACCACGCAGCTCTCAACCGGCCAGAGAAAGCGCCTAAGCCTGCTAATAGCCATCTTAGAGCACCGCTCCATCCTTATCCTTGATGAGTGGGCGGCCGATCAAGACCCGCTATTTAAGCGTAAATTTTACAAAGAAATTTTGCCATTTTTACAAAGCAAAGGCATAAGCGTCATCGCTGTAAGCCACGATGATAGCTACTTTGACGTGGCAACTAGGATCATTTTAGTTAAAGATGGCTTTATGCGTGAGCTTGACGAGGCTGAGCGCATAAGTGCTGCAAAAGACGCCGTAGAAAAGATAAAATAAGAGTATTTTTTACACAAAAAGAGATTTACATCGCTACTCTTGAGCTATTTCAAGGTCAAATAAATTTAAATTTAGTAGAATTTTGAAAAATTAAAAAAGGCGAAGTATGTCACACTCAGAGCTTGACAGCACCTATCTTGGCGCTTTTATCATACTTTTGTTAGCTACTTGTTCATTTAGCTTGATAACATTTTTATCTTCAAAGATAAGCAAAAAGCTAGCCAACCGCAACACCGAGCGCTTAAAAGTTGGCTTTTACGAGTGCGGACCGACAACCGTAAAACAGCCAAATAAGATAAATATCCACTACTTTTTTTATGGAATTTTATTTATTTTATTTGACGTTGAGGTCATTTTTATGTATCCGTGGGCGGTGGATTTTATGCTGCTTGGGCTATTTGGGCTAATAGAAATGCTGCTTTTTGTGGCGATCTTACTCATCGGCTTTGCCTACGCTTGGCAAAAAGGAGTCTTTAAATGGCAAAGCATCAGATAAACTACGCTGCAAATGGCGGTCTGCCAGTAGTTTTAACAACCGTTGATAAGCTCGTGCAGTGGGGCAGGAGCAACTCGCTTTGGGCGCTTAGCTACGGGCTTGCATGCTGTGCGATCGAGATGATGGCAAGTGGCGCTAGCAGATATGACTTTGATAGATTTGGCACCATTTTTAGGGCTAGCCCAAGGCACTCAGAGGTGATGATCATAGCTGGCACGCTAACTAAAAAGCACGCTGAATTTACAAGGCGTTTGTATGACCAGATGCCTGAGCCAAAGTGGGTCATCTCGATGGGTAGCTGCGCAAACACTGGTGGCATGTTTAACACCTACTCAACCGTTCAAGGGGTAGACCGCATAATCCCTGTTGATATCTACATCCCAGGCTGTGCCCCGCGCCCAGAGACGCTTCAGTACGCACTTATGATGCTTCAAAAAAAGATAAGAAAACAAAGTGCATTTAGGGTGCAAAAGCCAAGAAAGCTTGAAATATGAGAGAGTATAAGCCAAAAAACGACCTGCAAAAAAAGCAGTACT
Source organism: Campylobacter concisus (assembly GCA_963549665.1). Taxonomy (GTDB): domain Bacteria; phylum Campylobacterota; class Campylobacteria; order Campylobacterales; family Campylobacteraceae; genus Campylobacter_A; species Campylobacter_A concisus_BN. Next base: position 18,466 of record CAUUZE010000022.1, read on the forward strand.
ACAGCGAGAAATTTTATATCGCCAAGCAGACGCCAAAAGAAGCAGCAAGTGGCTCTAAATTTGACGAGGAGCTGGCTGTTTTAGAGCAAAGTGGAGTGCAAATTTTATCTAGCTACGTGGAGTTTGACCAACTTGTTCTCTACGTAAATTCAAGTGAAAATTTTAAAGCACTTGAAGCATTAAATGGCTTTGGCTATGAGCAGCTTTGTGAGCTAGCGGCGGTTGATTATATAGCGCAAAAAGGCGGATATGAGGTCTTTTATCAGCTTTTAAGTGTTAGTAAAAATAGGCGCGCACGAGTAAAATGCTTTGTAAAAAAGGATGAAATGCTAAAAAGCGTCTGTGAGCTTTATAAAAGCGCAAACTGGGCTGAGCGCGAGATGTATGATCTAAGTGGCGTTTTAATCAAAGATCATCCAAATTTAAAGCGTCTTATAATGCCTGATGACTGGCACTCGCACCCACTACTAAAAAGCTATCCGCTAGTTGGCGACGAGGCTGCTAAATGGTACGAGGTGGATAAAATTTTTGGGAGTGAGTTTAGAGAGCAGATCGGCGAAGAGAACCGCGACCCAGCATTTGTCGATGAGAAAGATACTTTTGGATTTTCACGTGTGTTTGATGAAAATGAAGACTACGAGTATCAAGAAGAAGGCGGCGTGAGATTTGTCAAAAAGGCTAAATTTAACCAAAGCCAGATAGTAAAGGAAAGACCTTGAGCCAGGCACCAAACCGCTTAAAACCATTTTTTGAAAATTTAGAATTTGAGCAAAATGACGGCAAGATGATACTAAATTTTGGCCCACAACACCCAAGTGCTCATGGACAGCTAAAGCTCGTGCTTGAGCTTGACGGAGAAAAGGTCGTGCGCGCTATGCCAGAGGTTGGCTTTATGCACCGAGGCGTTGAAAAGATGGCTGAAAATATGACCTATCAGGAATTTATCCCAGTGACTGACAGGGTGGATTACATCGCGTCAAGTGCGAATAACTACGCATTTTGCGCGGCTGTGGAGAAGCTTTGCGCCATAGAAGTGCCTCGCCGTGCGAAGATCATTAGAGTGATGCTTTTGGAGCTAAACCGCATCAGCTCGCACCTTTTATTTTTAGCCACGCACGCCCTTGATGTAGGGGCAATGAGCGTCTTTTTATACGCGTTTAGAGAGCGTGAATACATCCTTGATCTCATAGAAAAATACTGCGGCGCAAGGCTAACACATAGCTCGATAAGGATCGGTGGTGTGCCGCTTGATCTGCCTGATGGCTGGTGCGAGGAGCTACTTAAATTTTGCGAGAAATTTCCAAGCGATATCACGCTTTATGAAGATCTGCTAAGTAAAAATAGAATTTGGCAAGCAAGGCTCGTGGACGTTGGCGTAGTTAGCAAAGAGCTAGCCCTTAGTAGTGGCTGCTCTGGGGTAATGCTAAGAGCAAGTGGGGTCGCGCGTGATATCAGAAAAGAGGAGCCATATCTCATCTACGACGAGCTAGAATTTGAAGTGCCTTATGCCACCAAGGGCGACTGCTACGCAAGATATCTACTTTATATGAAAGAGATGCGTGAGTGCATGAAAATTTTAAAGCAGTGCGTTAGCAAGTATCAGACAAGTAGCCCCGCCATCATCGCCGACGCGCCAGAGTATGTGAGCGCTTCAAAAGAGCAGATAATGAGCCAAAACTACTCACTTATGCAGCATTTTGTGCTGATAACTCAGGGGCTAAAGCCACCAAAGGGCGAAATTTACTTTGCTAGTGAGTCACCAAAGGGCGAGCTTGGAATTTATATAAACTCAGACGGCAGCGCAAGCCCGTACCGCCTAAAAATTCGCACTCCAAGCTTTTGGCACTGCGCTATTTACGAAGATCTGCTAGTTGGGCAGTATGTGGCAGACGTGGCCGCGATAATAGGCAGCACAAATATCATCTTAGGCGAGGTTGATAGATGAGAAGGGTCGATCTTAGGCATCTAAAGGGTGAGTTTTTAAGTGCTCTTGGGCAGCAGATAAAGGCGAGCGAGCCAGGCGAAGTGGTGATATTTTTGTTTGAGATAGGTGATTACAGCGGTGTTGAGAAAGCTGTAAATTTGGCTTATAACCTAAACTGCGAGGTGATGAACTCGCTTAAATTTAACCAAGTTGATTGGGCATTAACGATAAAAAAGGGCAAGATATGAAATTTAATGATCTAGTAGCAGGCAAGAGCCTAAGTATCGCAAATTTACTGAGTTTGAGCGACAAAAATTTAGCAAAAAAGATAAAAGAGCACGAGTTTAAATATATCTCATGCTTTGAAGATAGCGAGCTTGGCGGCGAAAATTTGATCCGCTGCGAGATAGGATCGATAAGCTACGTCTTAGCGCTTCTTTGCAAGTATGCAAATTTGGTGCAAAATGAGTTTTTTGATGAGCTTGATGATGGGCTGATAAGCGGCGAGTGCAACGTGGGAGAGGAGGAGTTTGAGGAGCTTGGCGAGTGGATAAAGGACGTTAAAAACGTGATCATCGATGACTCGCTCTTTACTCATCCAGACAAAGAGGCGATATTTTGGCTGCTTGAAATTTTAGGTAAAAATGTTGTCTTAGCAGGCGACGAGGTCGAAGAATTTGCGAGCGTCAAAGAGATAGACGAGCTAAGAGAGCTTGACAATTTTGACGGAGCGGTCGTCTATCTAAACAAAAACGCAAGCGACGAGATCGTGGGCGGCGTGCAGTTTGGCATCGTGGCAAAGGCAAAGGATGGCGAAATTTTAAATTTAAAGGCAAAAGACTTTAGTGTGAGCGCTAAATTTAGGCTTAATCCGTCGCTAAAAGGCACGGTTGCCCTGCTTGGCGCAAAAAATTTTGATGGATATGCATTTAAACAAGTAGTAGTTAGCAAATGAAAATCACCATAAACGATCAAATTTTAGAGGCAAACGAGGGCGAGAGTATCCTAAATATCGCAAGAGCAAATGGCATCTACATCCCTGCGCTTTGCTACCTTAGCGGCTGTTCACCAACGCTTGCTTGCAGGCTTTGCATGGTCGAAGCAAACGGCAAAGTGGTCTATAGCTGCAACGCCAAAGCCAAAGAGGATATGCAAATTTACACAAACACGCCAGAGATCGCTGCTGAGCGAAATGCGATCATGCAGACCTACTGCGTCAATCACCCCCTTCAATGCGGCGTTTGCGACAAAAGCGGCGAGTGTGAATTGCAAAATTTAACGGCGCATCTGCGTGTAAATGAGCAAAGCTTTGCTATCACAGACACGCACAAACCGCACAAAAAATGGGGGCTAATAAACTACGACCCAGCTCTTTGCGTGGTCTGCGAGAGGTGCGTGACGGTCTGTAAAGATAAGATCGGTGAGAGTGCGCTAAAAACGGTGCCAAGAGGCGTTGAGGTGCCAAAAGAGCTAAAAGATAGCATGCCAAAAGATGCCTACGCCGTATTTAGCAAGATGCAAAAGAGCTTAATTGGCCCAAGCGCGGGCGAAAATTTGGACTGCTCGTTTTGTGGCGAGTGCATCAGCGTCTGCCCTGTTGGCGCGCTTGTTAGCTCAAATTTCCAGTATAGCTCAAACATCTGGGAGCTAAGCCGTGTCCCAGCGGCAAATCCACACCAAAGCGACTGCGAGCTCATTTTTTATGACGTAAAAGAAAAAAGCACTAGCGATAGAAGCAAGCAAATTTACCGCGTTAGCAACGACTTTCACTTTGGCGAGATAAGCGGAGCGGCAAGGTTTGGCTACGACTTTCACAACGAAAATGCCCGTAAAAATGAGACGAAATTTAACGAGCTCATCTCAAATTTTAAAAACGGCAACATAAAAAATATAAAATTTAATAGCTTCATAACAAACGAAGAGGCGCTTATTTTGGAGCGCTTGAGGGAGAAATTTGACCTAAATTTACTAAACGATGAGGCTTTTAAATTTCAAAATTTCTTAAATATTTTTAGCGAATTTAGCGGTCTTAGCTCATATAACGCAGACTATGAGAGCCTAAAAAATAGCGACTTTATCATCTCTGCTGGCAGCTTCTTGCGCCATGAGAGCCCAGTGACAAGCTATAAGCTAAATAACGCCCTTAAGATGAATAAAGCGGCTGGAATTTACTTTCATCACATCGCTGATGAGGTGGTGAAGAAATTTTCAAAGAATTTCGCCTCTGTGAGCTATGAGGCTGGGGATTTGGAGCAAATTTTACTCTTTGTGCTTAAAAACTGGGGCGAAAATTTACCAGTAGCACTTCAGGCAAGAGTTGAAAAATTTGAAGAGAGCTTTGGCTTAGAAGTGGCTACCCTTTGCGAGGGCAAGGCTAAATTTACGCTCATTTTGGGTAGTGACTTTTACGCTCATGAAAATGCAAATTTACTAGCCGCCCTTGCTGGAGTGATCGCAAGAGCTACGCCTTTTGCTGTGATGCTCATACCACCTCGCACAAACTCGCTTGGCGTGGCTAAAATTTGCACACTCGCAACTGAGAAAAAGCCTGGCAAGACGCTAGGATATAACGAAATGGGCGAGTTTAAATTTAGCATTTTTGAGGGCGATCTTGACGCTGGTGCGC
>CAUUZE010000023.1:0-22925 GCA_963549665.1 Campylobacter concisus
TTTTCACTGATAAATTTCAAAGACGCCAAAGAGGCAAAGGTGCTAAAAGAGGTGCAAGATGAGATGGCGTCAAATTTTTTGGTGCTAGTAAATTCTAAAGAGCTAGCCAAAAACGTACAAAATTTAGCTCTTAAAAGCTCGCTTTTTAAGAGCTTTGAGACGAACATTGACGTAAATTTAAATGATATAAAAAGTGACATCAACCGCTCAAAGATCGCGCTTTTAAGTAGGGGTGATTTAGAGCTTTTAAAAAACGATAAAAAGGCCTTTTTTAAAAAGCGCGCAGAGGAAATTTTTGATAGCTTTAGCTTTAGACTTTTAAATATAAATGATGATTTTTTCTCGCTAAGTAGCGGCTTTAGCGCAAAAAATGGCAATGTAAGCTTAAATTTAGCAGATCTCATGCTTGAGGTAAAAGACGCAGAGAAGAGCTTTTTCTTGCTAAAAGGCGAGCTAAAAAGGGGAGCTTCGAGTGAGGGGCTAATAAATTTTTATAACGAGCTAGAAGCGCTAAAAGTTGGGCAAAACGAGCTTTTTGTGCATTCAAGTGCGCTTTATCAGGCATTTTCGAAGCAAAAAAACGAGAGCGAGAGCCTTTATATGAGCGCGGTCTCACTAAGCCTAACCGCTATATTTTTGATGCTTGCTTTTAGAAATTTGCGAATTTTTTATGTGATATTTATCGCTGTATTTGGCTTTAGTGTCGCTTTTGCTGGCACTTTGCTCTGTCTAAATGAGCTAAACATCCTTACTATTTTAATAAGCACGAGCCTCATTGGCCTCATGTTTGACTACGTCTTGCACTGGCTTAGCAAAAACGAGGGCGAAGCGATCAGGGCTAGCAGCATAAAAAATATGCTAAAAATTTTCTTGCTAGGCCTACTTATCACGCTTAGTGGCTATCTGGCTTTTACTTTTTCTGATCTTAGGCTACTTAAAGAAGTGGCGCTATTTTCAGCATTTGCGCTAGTTTCCGCGTTTTTAGCTAGCTACTTTTTCATGCCTTTAGTCTTTGAGGGGGTGAAATTTTATAGATCAAAGATTTTTGACGCGTTTTTAACTAAATTTTGTGATCTCTCAGGTGCGGCTGCTAGGCATTTGGGGGTTAAATTTCTAGCTATCTCGCTTATTTTGCTAGCTATTTTTCTTGTTTTTGATCTTAAAAATTTATCAAAAAGCGAAAATGTAAAAGACTACTCAAATATGCCAAAGAGCCTGCTAGCGGACTCTTCTTATATCTTAAGCCTAACTGGCAACAACCAAAACACGATGATAGTGACAAGGTCAAGAGGTGACATTTTGGGAGGTGAAAAGAGCCTTTTAGATGAGTTAAAAAAGAGAAATTTGATAAAAGATGAGAGCTCGCTAAGCGATATGTTTTTAAGTAAAAGCGAGCAGGATGAGCTAAAAGAGGCTTTTAAAAAGGCGCTTGATGATGAGCAAATTTACGCTATTTATGAGAAATTTGGCTTTAGCAAAGATGAGGTGCGAAGTGAAATTTTAAAGGTTTTGAGCGAAAAAGAGCTTAGCGTGAGTGAAATTTTGGCTCTAAAATCGATGAAGGATTTTAAAAAATTTGTCCTTGATGAAAATGCAAGTGTGGCCTACGCGAGTGGCTTTGTAAAAGGGGCAGCAAGTGATGAGCTGCTAGAGCGCCACAACGCTTTTAGTCTAAATTTCGCTAGCTCACTAAATGAGAGCCTAACTCAGGCAAAAGAGCTTGCACTAAAGCTAAAAATAGCAGCGCTTGTGGTCGCGTTTTTACTGCTGTGGTTTTATTTTAGTGCGCTTATCTCGACACTTGTGATGGGCGTCATCATCTTTGGCGTGCTTCTTACACTCTTTATCTTTGCCATCTTTGGCATAAATTTAAGCATTTTTGGCGTCTTTGGGTTAATTCTTGCAAGTGCTGTGGGGATTGACTACATGATATTTGCGCTAAATGAGAGCCTTAGCGAAAAAGAGCGAATTTATGGGATATTTTGCGCATTTATCACGAGTTTTATCTCGTTTTTTACGCTCTCTTTTAGCCAGACCGCCGCTCTTAGCGTCTTTGGGCTAAGTGTTAGCCTTTGCGTGCTGATATATGGGCTATGCGCTAGCGTTTTGGCTTGTAAAAATATAAAAATTTAGCTTTGTTTTCACGCCCCAAGCGTTTTGGCTAGCTCGGGGCTTTGGTGATATTATTTTATGACGGCTAGTTTGCCTGTGCCTGCGTTTTGATTTACCTCGTTTTGGACGTTTGAAGCTTCGAGGAGCTCAAATTTATATGGAGGCTCAAATGGTGGTTTGTCTAGCTTTTCGCAAACGCTGCCTTTTTTAGAAAAGTCTATGTTGCCGCTTTCAAAAATGGTGCCTTTGTTACATTTGTAGCTTATCTTGACGCCATTTGTAAAGTAGTTGTTTTGAGCGTATATTAGCGAGCCAAAGCGCACTCCAATGGCGTATTTTTGGTCATAAAAGCCATCTTTTGAGTCATAAAAGTTGTTATAGACGTGCACCTTTGCATTGCGTGCCATAGGTAGGCGTTGCGCGCAGTTGTCAAAAATGTTATGAGCGACCGTTATCGTCCTTGTTTCGCTGCTGCCGTCTGAGTCTCTTGAGCCTATTAGCATCGTTTTGTCGTGGTTTTCAAAGATGTTATGCGAGATCGTGATAGCCGCACTATCCCCCTTGATGTCGCATAGTCCATCATAAGTTTGCCATTTAGTAAGCTCTCCACCTGCTAAATGCACATGGCTAAGCTCAACAGTATCCTTAAAATGGCAGTGATCTACCCAGATGTTTTTGCTTGACTCTATGCTAACGCCGTCATATTGCGCGTTAAAGCCATCATTTTTTTGTACATCTGGAAATGGATCAAAAGCATCTTCGACCAGCATGTTGCGGATCGCGATATTTTGGACATTTTTTAGCAAAAGTGAGCCACCTTTTATGCCTGAGTTTTCGCCTAGGCCGATTATCGTGGTATTGCTAGCTACCGGCACTACGATGAGCTTTTTGTATTCGTTGGCTAAATTTTTGCGAAGCGCTGCTAGCTTTGGATCTTGCGAACCATCTAAATTTGCATGGCATGAAGCGCCGTAAGCCTGCATAAATTTGGTATAAGAGCTAAACTCGCCACCGCTAATCTCACTTATAAATTTATCCAGTCCATCGCTATTGCCATTTTGCGGGATCTTGCCTTCGCTAAGGTCTATGAGCCCATCCACATAGATGACGTAGCCACCCATTTGAGCGTATTTTACGAGTTCTTGTCTATCTTTTACGATGACTTCTTTACTCTCTTTGCCGGCGTATCCGCCAAAATTTTGCTCTGCACCAACGCTAGCGTAACCAAAGGGCGAGTCGCTTGCTTTTATCTCGCCAGCTTGTGTATTGGCACCAAATGTAAATAACGAAAAAACAGCTAGAAACAATATCTTTTTAAACATCTTTAGCCTCCTAAATTTGGCTTTTTATTTTTGATATTTTATTGCGAATGTCGCCGTTAAATTTAGTGCAATTTTTAAAAAAGATAAAATTTACGAGAAAAATATCTCGCTTTTTAGGCGAAGCAAACATAGGTAGGCGCTTAGCACGCTTTGCTCTCTAATGTAGTTGCGCTCCCCTTTTAAAAGCAGCCTCTCAACCTCGATATTGCCGTTTTTATCGCCAGCTGCGACATATACCGTGCCAACTGGCTTGCTAGCTGTGCCCCCACCTGGCCCTGCTATACCGCTAATCGCAAGCGCAAAGTCCGCATTTGTCGTGCTTAGCGTGCCTTTTACCATCGCTTTTACGCAAGGCTCGCTCACAGCTCCGTAAGTATCTAAAATTTCATCCTCAACGCCCAGCCACTCGTGCTTTATGTGATTTGCGTAGGTTACTAGTGAGCCATCAAAGCTAGCTGAGATGCCGCCATATCTTGCAAATTTAGCCGCCGCAAGCCCAGCCGTGCAAGACTCAGCAAATGAAATTTTAAGCCCCTTTTGCATGAGCCTTTTTGCTACAAATTTGATCACATCTTTTTGTGGGATAAATTTTTGCGAAAATAGCGTTTTTACCCCTTGTAAAAAGCTCTCGATCTGGCCAAATTTATTGCTTTTTGCCCTTACTAGTATCAAATTTGGCAGGATCTGCGCAAGAGTGATATCGACCTCGTAAGTTTTAGCAAGTGGCAGCATAAGGATCTTCGCGCTATCTGCGTCGATGTCTATTAGATGAAAGTAGCTAAAATCAGGCTCGTACTCGACTAAAAACTCGCCTAGTTCTTCATTTGGATTAGCTTTTATGAGATTTATCTGAGCGTTATTTAGGCTGGCTAAAAAGCTATTTTTAGAGTAGTCTAAGCTATCTTTAAGCGCAAGTGTCGTGCTATCTTTTAGCTCGAGCGAGCCCCCAGTTAGCGTCGCTACGATCTTTGCAGCGATGGCAAAATTTTCATCCGAGCCAAAAATGCTTACAAAGTCGTAATCTTTTGATAAATTTTCGATGATAAAAGGTAGCTCTTTGCTATTTTTTGGAGCAAAACTGACCACTCCAAGCTCGCCAAAATGATCCTCGTAACTTTGAAAAATGTAGTTTAGAAATTCTCTATTTATCTCAAGATCTTCGCCTATTATCAAGATACTTTGTCTCATTTTTAAGCTCCTTTTTTTGCCTCATTATACTATTTTTCAGTGTGATTTAACCAGCACAGGTGTAAAATTAGCAAATTTTAAAATCAAGGTAAAAAATGGACTACAAAGAGACACTTTTACTCCCAGAGACAAATTTCCCGATGCGCGGAAATCTCCCACAAAATGAACCACAAAGACTAAAATCATGGTACGAAGAGCGCAAGGTTTATGAAAAAATGAAGAAAAATCGCCAAAATGCGGTTAAAAACTTCAACATCCACGACGGCCCTCCGTATGCAAACGGCCACCTACACATCGGTCACGCGTTAAATAAAATTTTAAAAGATATCATCACAAAAACGCACTATTTTTACGGCGAAAACGTCCGCTACGTGCCAGGCTGGGACTGCCACGGCTTGCCGATCGAGCAGCAAGTCGAAGTAAAGCTTGGCGATAAGAAAAAAGAGCTTAGCAAGGTCGAGATCAGGGAGCTTTGCAGGCAGCACGCGAGAGAATTTATAGACATTCAGCGCGATGAGTTTAAAACTCTTGGCATCATCGGTGACTTTGAAAATCCATACATGACGATGAAATTTGAGTTTGAGGCTGACATCTACAAAGCGCTTTGCGAGATCGCTAAAAAGGGGCTTTTGGTTGAAAGAAGCAAGCCAGTTTATTGGAGCTGGGCGGCTAGATCGGCGCTAGCTGAAGCTGAGGTCGAGTACGAGGAGAAAGAGGACTACTCTATTTACGTAGCATTTGAGCTTGATGGCGACGCGCTAGAAAAGCTTGGCGTAAAAGAGGCAAGCGCTGTCATCTGGACGACCACGCCTTGGACACTTCCAGCAAATCAAGCCATAAGCCTAAATCCAGATGAAATTTACGTCCTAACGGCTGAAAATTTGATCTTTGCAAAGCCACTACTTGAAAGCGTTGTGCAAAGCGGCCTAAGCAAGGGCGAGATCAAAAAAGAGTTTAAATCAAGCCTACTTGAAAACGCTCACGCGATAAACCCACTAAACGGCAGAAAGTCGCAATTTTTACTAGGCGATCACGTCATGATGGACGGGGGTACTGGACTTGTTCATACAGCTCCAGGACACGGTGAGGATGACTACTACGTATGTTTGAAGTATGGTTTTAGCGAAATTTTGATGCCAGTTGATGACGGTGGTTGCTACGATGAGAGCATAAAACATCACGGGCTGTTTAGAAGCGACGTGGTAGATGAGTTTGTCGGTATGCACATCTTTAAAGCAAATGAGAAAATTTTAGAGCTACTTGGCAAAAGCTTGCTTAGCGTCTCTAAATTTAGACACTCTTATCCATTTTGCTGGAGAACGCACAAGCCTGTCATTTATAGAGCTACAAAGCAGTGGTTTATCGCTATGGACGAGGCTAAACTAGGTGGCAAAACGCTTAGACAAACAGCGCTAAAAGAGCTTGAAAAGGTTAAATTTTACCCAAGCGTTGGCATAAAAAGAATAGGCTCTATGATAGAAAATCGCCCAGACTGGTGCATCTCTCGTCAGCGTGACTGGGGCGTGCCGATCGCGTTTTTCAGAGATAAAGCGACAAAAGAAGTTATATTTGATAGTGAAATTTTAGATCACATCGTGGCTATCTTTAAAGAAAAAGGCGCTGATGCGTGGTGGGCGCTAAGTATAGACGAGCTTTTACCAAAGGGCACAAAATACAAGGCTGAAAATTTAGAAAAAGTGATGGACATCCTTGACGTTTGGTTTGATAGCGGCTCGACATGGCATGCGGTCTTGCAAAGCGACAACTACGACGCTGGCAAATACCCTGCAAGCATGTATCTTGAAGGCTCAGATCAGCACCGCGGCTGGTTTCAAAGCTCGCTTCTAGTAAGCACAGCTATAAATTCTCACGCACCTTACGAGAGTATCCTAACTCACGGCTTTACTGTCGATGCTAAGGGCGAGAAGATGAGCAAAAGTAAGGGCAACGTCATCGCTCCACAAGACGTGGCTAAGACTCACGGCGTGGAAATTTTACGCCTTTGGGTTGGCATGAGTGATTACTCAAGCGACCTAAAAATAAGCGAAGATATATTAAAACAAATAAGCGAGCAATACCGCAAAATCCGCAACACTATACGCTTTTTACTAGCAAACGTAAATGACCTTGAAAGCCTAAATACAGAGTTTAACATCCTTGATAAATGGATACTAGCACGCGCTAAAAAGGTCTTTGACGAGGCGAGCGCTTGCTTTAGAAATTACGACTTTTCAAAGGGCTTTAACATCCTTTTAAATTTCCTATCAGCCGATCTTAGCGGCGTATATCTTGATGTTTGTAAAGATAGGCTCTACTGCGACGCAAAAGACGCACCAGGAAGAAGATCAGCTCAAAGCGCGATGGCGATCATCACAAAGGCACTTTTGCCACTCATCGCTCCAACGCTTACTTACACCGTTGATGAGGTGATGGACTACGCTCCAAAGATCATCAAAGGCGAGGCAAAAGACGCGTTTGATCTAGTCTATGAGCCAATCAAATTTGATCTTAGCTTTGAAGATGAGCTACTTTTTGCCAGCAGGGAGAAATTTAACGAGATCGTGGATGTTCTTAAAAAGGACAAAAAGATAAAATCAACTCTAGAGCTAAGCCTAGAGACCACAAGCCACAACATCACAAGCTACGACGAGCGCGAAGTGGCCGATCTTTACATGGTAAGCTCAGTTAGAGCTTATGATGATAGCGAGCCACTAGCTGAGTTTGAGCTTGAGGGCGATAAATTTAAGATCATAGCAAGCAACCTTCACAAATGCCCAAGATGCTGGAAATTTAACGCTAGCAAAGAAGATGCGCTGTGCCCAAGATGCGAAGAGGTCATAAGTGCTAAGTGAGCCAGTAAGCGCAACTATCATAATAGCAACGATCGCTGCGGTGGTCGTTGTTAGCTTATTTGGCATATTTTTGGTTAATAAATTTAAAGGATAAAAATAGTGGTAACTTTAAAAGAAGCTTTGAAATTTTCAGCTGAAGAGATAAAAAATTTAAGAGCCGAGCTTGAGGCAAAGATCATAAAAGAAAAAGAGCTTGGCGCTTATGTCGAGCAGCTAGCAAATTTAGAGATCGCAAAACTAGGCGAGGGCGTGCCTATCGCTATAAAAGACAACATCCAAGTAAAAGGCTGGAGCGTCACGTGCGCTTCTAAAATTTTACAAGGCTACGTAGCACCATATAACGCAACCGTTATCGAGAAGCTACTTAGTAAAAATTTAGCTCCATTTGGCCGCACAAATATGGACGAATTTGCGATGGGAAGCACGACTGAGAGCTCATTTTACGGCAAAACACTAAACCCACTAAATCACGCTCACGTCCCAGGTGGCAGTAGCGGTGGCTCAGCAGCAGCAGTCGCAGCTGGCCTTGCAGTAGCCGCACTTGGTAGCGACACTGGTGGCTCGATCCGCCAGCCAGCGGCATTTTGTGGATGCGTAGGACTTAAGCCAACTTATGGCAGAGTGAGCAGATACGGCCTTGGCGCCTACTCAAGCAGTCTTGATCAGATAGGTCCGATCGTTCAAAACGTAGAAGATGCAGCCATTTTATATGACGCGATCGCTGGACACGATCCAAAAGATAGCACGAGCGCAGATGTGCCGTTTGTGAGCGTTAGCGACAAGATAGACGGCAACAAAAAACTAAAAATTTGTGTCATCAAAAACTACGTCGAAAACGCAAGTGAGCAGACAAAAGTCGCTTTAAATTTAGCTATTGAAAAGCTAAAATCACACGGTCACAGCGTAACTTACACAAATTTTGAAGACTCAAAATATGACGTCGCTGCCTACTACATCATCGCAACCGCAGAGGCAAGCGCAAATTTAAGCCGCTACGATGGCGTGAGATACGGCAGACGCGCAGATGCTAGAAATTTAAAAGAGCTATATGTAAATTCACGCTCAGAGGGCTTTGGTGAAGAGGTAAAAAGGAGAATTTTGCTTGGTACATTTGTCCTAAGTAGCGGATATTACGACGCTTACTACATCAAAGCGCAAAAAGCAAGAGCGCATATAAAAGCTCAGTACGAGAAAATTTTAGAAGAAAATGATCTTATCTTCATGCCAGTTGCTCCAAGTACAGCTTATAAATTTGGAGCACACAGTGATCCGCTTCAAGCCTATCTAAGCGACATTTACACGATCAGCGTAAATTTAGCAGGCCTGCCAGCTATCTCTGTGCCAGTTGGCAAAGATGATCAAAATTTAAACGTGAGCGCCCAGCTTATCGCAAAAGCGTGGGACGAACAGACCTTGATAAATGGTGCTAAGAGCCTAGAAAATTTAATAAAAGGATAAAAATATGAAGATAGTAAAGAGAGCTTTAACGTTTGAGGATGTGCTTCTTGTACCGCAATACTCTGAAATTTTGCCAAAGCAAGTTGATGTCAAAACCAGGATCAGCAAAAACGTCACGCTAAATATCCCGATCGTCTCTGCTGCGATGGATACGGTGACTGAGCATAGAACTGCTATTATGATGGCAAGGCTTGGCGGTATCGGCGTCATCCACAAAAATATGGACGTCGAAAGCCAAGCAAAAGAGGTCAAACGCGTTAAAAAAAGCGAAAGTGGCGTCATCATCGATCCTATCTTTATAAGTCCAGAAGCAACCGTGGCTGAAGCTCTAAGCCTTATGTCAGATCTTCATATTTCAGGCGTTCCAGTCATCGACAAAGACCGCAAACTAATAGGAATTTTAACAAACCGCGATTTGAGATTTGAGACAAATATGAGCACTTTGGTAAAAGACCGCATGACAAAAGCACCACTTATAACTGCGCCAAAGGGCTGCACGCTTGATGATGCGGAGAAAATTTTCTCTCAAAACAGGGTTGAGAAGCTACCTATCGTCGATAAAGACGGCAGACTTGACGGACTTATCACCATAAAAGATCTAAAAAAACGCAAAGAGTATCCAAACGCAAATAAAGACAGCTATGGCAGACTTCGCGTAGCTGCGGCTATTGGCGTGGGTCAGATAGAGCGCGCTAAAGCACTTGTTGATGCTGGCGTAGATGTCATCGTCATCGACTCAGCTCACGGACACTCAAAGGGCATCATCGACACTTTAAAAGAGGTAAAGGCAAATTTTAAAGTCGATGTCGTAGCTGGCAATATCGCAAACCCAGCAGCCGTAAAAGACCTAGCAGAAGCAGGAGCTGACGGCATAAAAGTGGGCATCGGACCAGGTTCAATTTGCACCACAAGGATCGTTGCTGGTGTTGGTGTGCCTCAAATCTCAGCTATTGATGACTGCGCAAGCGAAGCAGCAAAATATGGCATTCCAGTTATCGCAGACGGTGGCTTAAAATACTCAGGCGACGTGGCAAAAGCCCTTGCGGCAGGGGCAGCTTGCGTTATGGCAGGTAGCTTGCTAGCAGGTTGTGAGGAGAGTCCAGGCGAGCTTATAACATTCCAAGGTCGCCAGTATAAAGTATATCGTGGCATGGGCTCAATAGGCGCTATGACAAAGGGTAGCTCGGACCGCTACTTTCAAGAGGGCACCGCTCAAGACAAGCTTGTGCCTGAAGGCATCGAAGGCCGTGTGCCATTTGCTGGCAGCATAAAAGATGTGATACATCAGCTAATAGGTGGCCTAAGAAGCGCTATGGGCTATGTCGGCGCAAAAGATATCCCAACTCTTCAAGAAAGAGCTGAATTTGTCGAGATAACAAGCGCTGGACTAAAAGAGAGCCACGTCCACGACGTAGTTATCACTCACGAGGCACCAAACTACAAAGTTAATTAGTGTTAGACCTGCAAACTAGAACTATTAAATTTAACGAGCCACTCTATCTTGAAAGTGGCCGTATGCTATCAAATTTCAAGCTTATTTATGAGACTTACGGCACGCTAAATGCTGATAAAAGCAACGTTATCGTGATCTGTCACGCCCTAACTGGCTCACATCACGCTGCTGGCACATACGCAGGCGATGAGAAAGCTGGCTGGTGGGACGGGCTAATAGGCAGCAAAAAGGCGGTTGATACGGATAAATTTTACGTTATTTGCGTAAATATCTTAGGCTCGTGCTTTGGCTCGACCTCGCCGCTAAGCGTTGATCGAAGTAGCGGCAAAGAGTATAGGCTAAATTTCCCAGTCCTTGCTATAAGTGACGTGGTAAAGGCGCAGATGAGGCTATTTAGCGAGCTTGGTATCACAAGGGTAAGAGCCGTGATAGGCGGCAGTCTTGGCGGTATGCAGGCACTTTGCTACGCTATCGAGTTTCCAGAGTTTGCGCAAGATATCATAATGTTTGCAAGCACCTATCAGACAAAGCCTTGGGCGATAGCGTTTAACAAGATCGCCATCGAAGCCATTTTAAACGATGAAAATTTCAAAAACGGCGAATATGACGCGGAATTTATAAGAAAAAACGGGCTAAAAGGCATGGCTTACGGCAGGATGGCAGGGCATATCAGCTTCTTAAGCCCTGATAGCATGGATAAGAAATTTGGACGAAACTACGTCGAAACTGACGGCCTTTACGATCTTTTTGGGCATTTTCAGGTCGATCGCTACATGGAGTATAACGGCTACAACTTCCCAAAGAGGTTTGACCCGCTAAGCTACCTATATATCGTAAAGATGATGAATATCTTTGACTGCACAAGGCACTACGATAGCCTAAAAGACGCTCTTGCGCCGATAAAAGCAAATCTGCATCTAGTCGCTTTCAAAGGCGATCTGCTCTTTCCGCCAAGCTGCATGAGAGAAATTTACGACGCACTTTGCGAGATGGGGCGGGAGACAAAGACAAATTTTATAGAGATAGATAGCAACTACGGCCACGACGCCTTTTTGGTCGAGATAGAAAAATTTGATGGATATATAAAAAATATATTAAAAGGATAGAAAATGGAGCAAAAAGAGCAAAGTTTTGAAGAGAAATTAGCCTTAGCTGATAAAATTTTAAACGATCTAAACAAAGATGATGTGAGCTTAGAAAACAGCATAAAGCTGCACGAGCAGGGCAAAAAGCTCTTAAACGAGGCAAGAGAAATTTTAGAAAACGCAAAACTTAGCATAAAGCAGGTGGATGATGAGTAAAATTTGCGCCCTTCAGCTACCAACGCAGCCCTTAAGCGAGGCGAGGCTTGATTATTACCTTAAAATTTGCGCGGATGAAAACGCAAGGCTGGTTGTGCTTGGCGAATACGTGCTAAATAGCTTCTTTAAAGAGCTTGCCACCATGCCAAGAAGCCTCATAAAAGAGCAGAGCGAGCGCAAAAAAGAGGCGCTATTTGCGATGGCAAAAAAGTACGATCTAAACATCATCGCGCCTATCATAAATTTAAAAGGCAAAGAAATTTTTAAAAGCCTAGCCAAATTTAGCCAAACTCAAGTAAAGCTATATGACCAGCAAATTCTCATGCCTTATGCGCACTGGAACGAGGCGAAGTTTTTTAGCAACGCAAGTGAGGAGCTAAATTTACCTATCTTTACATACGATAAATTTAAGGTTGGCGTTATGTTTGGCTTCGAGGCGCATTTTGACGTGTGCTGGGCATATATGAGCGCTAAAAAGGTCGATATCGTGCTTGTGCCAACGGCTTGCACGTTTTTCTCGCAGGCGCGCTGGGAGGAGCTTTTAAAGGTTAGAGCCTTTACAAACAACGTCTATGTGCTTCGTGTAAACCGCGTGGGAAGCCACAAGAGTGAGGATGAGCAGTGGAGTTTTTACGGCGACTCTATGCTTATTAGCCCATTTGGCGAGGTTAAGAACAGGCTTGGCAAAAATGAAGAGATGATGATCGATGAGCTTAGCAAAAAGGAGCTTAGCGAGGCTAGAAGCACCTGGGGCTTTATGCAGATAGAGGCTAAATTTAAAAGATGAAGCGCTGCGCCTGGGCGGAGAAGAGCGAATTTAGCAGGAGCTATCACGACCGTGAGTGGGGCAGGGCGGTCAAAGATGATAAGAAATTTTTTGAAATGCTCATTTTAGAGGGCTTCCAAGCAGGTCTTAGCTGGGACTATGTGCTACGAAAAAGAGCTGGGCTTGCTCAAATTTTAGATGGCTTTGATGCAAAAAAGATCGCAGATTATGATGAAAAGAAGCTTCAAAGCCTTCTAAGTGACGATCGAGCGATCAAAAATCGCCTTAAAATTTACTCTCTGCCAAAAAATGCCAAGGCTTTTTTAAAGCTTTGTGCTGAGTTTGGCTCGTTTTATAACTACATCTATAAATTTACAAATGGCAAGCGCGTGATAAATGACATAAAAAGCGCCAAAGATATGCCAGCAAGTAGTGAGCTCTCTAAGTGCATCTCAAAAGATATGAAAAAGCGTGGCTTTAAATTTGTAGGCGCTGTGATCATCTACTCGTTTTTGCAAGGTGTTGGCGTCATCGATGATCACGAAAATGAATGCTTTTGCAAAGGCAAAATTTAAACTCATCACTAGAGCAAATCTTAATACAAAATAAATAATTTTAAGTAATCTTTATCATAAATAATTCTATAATTTTAGTAATCACAAAGGGTTTAAACTAAGGTGTAAATTTAAAATTTACAGGCTTTGGCGTAATACTAAAAAGGAGACGCTATGAGTAAAGTTTCTAGACGTGATTTCATAAAATTTGGTGCTGTTTCGGCTCTTGCTGCAAGCGGAGTTTATGCGAGCGATATGCCAGTCTTTAGAGATAAAGATGTCAAATTTGACGAGGAGTGGGATGTCGTTATCATCGGTAGCGGTTTTGCTGGTCTTGCAGCTGGCATCAAGGCAAATGAGCGAGGCAACAAGGTTCTTATCATAGAGAAAATGGGGCGAGTTGGCGGCAACTCTGTGATAAATGGCGGAATTTTTGCCGTGCCAAACAGCGAGCTTCAAAAGAAAAACGGAGTCAAAGACTCAAAAGAGCTTTTCATCTCAGACTGCGTCAAAGCTGGCCTTGGGCTAAACCACGTGGAGCTTCTTGGCATCCTTGCTGATAGAGCGGTCGATACTTTTAACTTCACCGTAAAACACGGCGCAAAATACCTAGATAAGCTACTTCTTGAGGGCGGACACAGCGTGCCAAGGACTTACTACACCGAAAATACAAGCGGCTCTGGCATAGTTCAGCCTCTAGCTGAGACATTTAAAAATTTACAAGGCTGCGAGCTAAGAACAAGGTGCAAATTTGATGAGTTTGTGACTGATGAAAATGGCGCAATAGTAGGCGTTGCAGTGCGAAATGACTATAAATTTGATAAAAATCTATTTAGCGATGACAAAGAGAACAAAAGCGGTGAGCGTAAATTTATAAAGGCTAAAAAGGGCGTAGTGCTAGCAAGTGGCGGCTTTTGCAGTGATAAATTTTTTAGAAAGCTTCAAGACCCACGCGCGGTGCCTGAATTTGACACCACAAACCACCCAGGAGCGACTGCAGGCGCTTTGATCTCAGCCCTAAAAATAGGCGCTTTGCCTGTTCAAATCGGCTGGATACAATACATCCCATATAAATGCCCTGACGAAAAAGGCAACGGCATCACAAGTAAATTTGCCTCACAAGCTGCCTTTAGATACGGCATCTCAGTCGATCCAAAGACCGGCAAACGCTATATGAACGAGCTTGCTGATCGCAAGATAAGAGCTGATGCGATGTTTAGGATAATTGACGCTAAAAACGACAGCTATCCTATAAATTTATGCGACTCAGTAGCTGCTGCAAAGCTAGTCGAGAGCGACCTTGCAAATCCTATGAAAAACGGCGTCATAATGAAATTTGACACGCTAGCAGACCTTGCTAAATACTACAAAATGCCAGCTGGCGAGCTAGAAAAAACGGTTGAGAGATACAACGAATTTGTTAAAAAAGGCAAGGATGAGGATTTTGATAAGCCAATCAAGCTAACTGATGGCATCACTATCTCACAAGCTCCATTTTACGCTATGCGTGGCGCTCCAAAGCTTCACCACACAATGGGCGGCGTAAAGATCAACACCAAAGCTCAGGTGCTAAACATAGACGACGAGCCGATCAAGGGACTTTACGCTGCTGGCGAGGTCACTGGTGGCACGCACGGAGCTAGCAGACTTGGTAGTTGCGCGATACTTGACTGCTTGACATTTGGCATGATAGCTGGGGAGAATATCTAAATTTACTTTCTTGCTTAAAACTCTAAGGTAAATTTGATATAAGGGGGAAGGGACTTGAATTACGAAGTCGTACCCTTCCCCCTTAACAACCCCCAACCCTTACGACGTTAGAGGTGCATGCTTCAGTGCTTCGCACCGCATGAATTTAAATTTTGTAAATTTAGCCTTTCGGAGTGAAATTTGAAACGAAGTGAGATAGAGAAATATATAAAAGAGAAATTTGACATTTTGGGTGAGCAAATTTTCCCAAAATATCCAAAATTTAGTGTCTTTCGTCACAAGAAAAATGAGAAGTGGTTTGCGCTACTTATGCAGCTAAGCGCTAATAAGCTTGGTCTTAGAAGTGATGAGATGATTGAGGTTTTAAATTTAAAATGTAGCCCTGATCTAGCCATGGTGCTAGTTGATGAGAAGCAAATTTTTAAAGCATATCACATGAATAAAAAGCACTGGATAAGTGTAAATTTAAACTCCAAAATCTCACAAAAAACCGTTTTTGATCTGATAGATGAAAGCTTTGAGCTAAGCAAATAAAAGCCATTTTTCAGCCTTAAATTTAGTAGTTTTTGTTAAAATCACGAAAAACTTAAGGATAAAATTTGCAAGAGCTAAACAACGAGATCAAAAAAGTCCATTTTATAGGCATCGGTGGCATCGGCATCTCAGCCATCGCTAGATTTTTACACGAAAAAGGCCACAAGATAAGCGGCAGCGACATCAAAGAGAGCAAGACGACGCTTGAACTTCAAAATGAGGGCATCGAGGTCATCACGCCACACTGCAAAGAGGCGATAAAAGACCAAGACTTTGTGGTCTATTCAGCTGCGATAAAAGAGGACAACATCGAGCTAGTGGAGGCTAGAAGAAAGGGCATAAAGTGCTTTTCAAGAAAAGAAATTTTGCCTTATGTGCTTGAAGATAAGTGCGTTTTTGCAGTTGCTGGCGCACACGGCAAGAGTACGACTTCAGCGATGCTAGCAAGTCTTATCGAGGGCTCAGTCATCATCGGCGCCATCTCAAAGCAGTTTGGCTCAAATATGCGCTATGCCAAAAGCGACAACGTCGTATTTGAGGCTGATGAGAGCGACTCAAGCTTTCTAAACTCAAACCCATATCTAGCCATCGTCACAAACGCAGAGCCAGAGCACATGGAGCATTACGACTACGATCTAGCTAAATTTTACGCAGCATACAAGGGCTTTTTGGAGCGCGCAAAGGTTAGGGTGATAAACGCTGAGGACGAGTTTTTAAGCACGCTTAAGCTTGATGCGATCAGGCTTTATCCAAGCAGTGATATCACCGAGCTTACGATGGTTGTAAGGGACTACCAGCCATACACCAGCTTTAACCTTAAAAATTTAGGTAAATTTGAAGCCTTTGGCATGGGCGAGCACATCGCTATAGACGCATCTTTGGCAATTTTAGCTGCGATGCACGAGACGCCGCTTAAAGATATCAGAGAAAATTTACTAAATTTTAAAGGCATCAAAAAGCGTTTTGACATCCTTAGTGCAAACAAAAATTTCGTCCTAATCGACGACTACGCACACCATCCAACCGAGATAAAAGCGACGCTAAAATCAGTCTTTGAATACGCCAAAATTTTAGGTATAAACAGCGTCACAGCGATATTTCAGCCACACCGCTACACAAGACTTAGCACAAATTTACCCGGCTTTAAAGAGTGCTTTAAAGGCGTTGATGAGCTTGTCATCTTGCCAGTTTATGCAGCTGGAGAAAATCCTATCGAAGTTGATATGAAGAGTGAATTTAGCGAGTATAACCCGATCTTTACCGATAAGGTTGAGAGGGTTGAAGAGGGGATAGAATTTACAGATGAATTTGGCGTGAAAAACCGCCTAAGTGACGGCATCGTAGTTGGCTTTGGAGCGGGCGATATCAGCGTGCAGCTAAGAGGCGGATATTAATGGATCTAAGTAATTTCAAGCCTCAAGATGAAAATGAAATTTTAAAAGAGGTAAAAGAAAAAGAGCTAAGCGAGGATGAAATTTCTAGCCTTATAAATTTAGGTAAAAAAGATATCTTGATCGCGCTTGCAAGGTCGCAAAAGCTAAGTAGCACTCAGATAAAAGAAATGCTGCCAAATGCCCCCTATCTAGCCGTTTGCTTGCTAGTTGAAAAGCAAGATATTAGCGAGGTTAGGGCTGAAATTTTAGAAAAGATCAAGCCTCATGCTGAGCTTTACAAAGAGCTCATCGCAAAGTATAAAGGCGTGAAATGGTAAGAAATTTGATAATAATCGCCGGCGTGATGCTACTTTTTGGAGCGATCTGGGCGATAAAAGATGAAAAGATCAGCAAAGGCGTTAAAGTGCTCGTTAGCGCAGTGCTTGTAGCTATCCTTGTTTGTGTCTATTTTTACGAGCAGAATTTATCAAAAAACGAGGATGCCATCTCAAAGCTAGTTAGCGATTTTAAACAAGGCAAAACACTAAAATGTGGCGAATACAACGTAAGCGCTGAGAAATTTAACTACGAATTTGGCACGGCGTCATTTTTGCCAAAACGAGAATTTAGCGATCTCTCAGGCCTCATCGTGCCTATAAAAAGTTGTGAGCAATGACTGAAGAGATATTTTTAAAGCTCGATCTGGGCGAGTATCTGGATAAATTTAACTCCTTTTTAGCAAGGCAAAAACCGCTATTTTTACAAGGCGACAGCAAAATTCACTTCGAAAACATTAGCGAGCTTTCAAAGTATGATTTTAAGGCGCCTGATGAGATAAAAGAGCTTGATGACGCGCTTATGAGACTTAGCAAGCAAGCAGTGCTTCACATCAGCGAAATTTACGAGTTTGCAAAGATCATTAAGTATTTTTCATATCTAAAAAAGCAAAAATTTGAAGGCAGGCTTGGCGAGTGGATCGCTAAAGTCGAAATCCCTGAAGCGATGAGCCAGATGGCAAACAGCTTTGATGAAAACGGCGAGTTTAGCGACAGCGTGGATGAGAGATTTGCTGCGATAAAGCAAGCTTTTAGCGAGAAAAAGCGCCAGATCGACGCTGAGCTTAAAAAGCTCATCTACTCAAAGCACATCACGCCCTATCTAGTCGATACCCAGACGCACTACATCAACTCGCAAGAGGCACTTTTGGTGCGTGGCGGCTTTAATCACGCCCTAAAAGGCACCGTGATCGCTAGAAGCTCGGGCGGCTACTTCTACGTCGCGCCTGCAAGCACCGAGCGCCTAAAAAAGGAGCAAAGCGAGCTACTTGATAGAAAAGAGGAGATCATTTTTGAGCACTGCAAGAAATTTAGCCTGCAGATGAGCAAAAGCCTGCTCTTTTTGAAATTTATAAATAACGCTTTTGATCAGTTTGACGCATATCAGGCTCGTGTAAATTTGGCTAGATCACGTGACTATGAATTTGTTTTGCCAAACAGCTCACACGTTATCAAGCTTGAGAAATTTGCCCACCCAGCGCTAAAAAATCCAAAGAGCGTGAGTGTGGATTTTAGCAAAAAGGTACTTCTCATTACCGGCGTAAATGCTGGCGGTAAGTCGATGCTTTTAAAATCAATCATCTCTGCCACGCTGCTTGCAAAGTATCTGCTGCCTATGCGTATCGACGCAAACCGCTCAACGATCGGCTCTTTTAAAGAATTTGATGCGATCATAGAAGATCCGCAAAGCGTGAAAAACGACATCTCGACCTTCGCTGGCAGGATGGTGCATTTTGCAAGGCTTTTTACTAAAAAATCGATCATCATCGGCATCGACGAGATCGAGCTTGGCACAGACTTTGAGGAGGCTGCGAGCTTATATGGCGTCATGATAGAGCGTCTCATCACTCAAGATATCAAAATGATCATCACGACCCACCACAAGCGCCTTGCGATGTTGCTAGCTAAAAACCCAGAGGTTGAGCTAGTGGCGGCACTTTACGACGAGGCGGCTCAAAGGCCTAAATTTGAGTTTTTAAAGGGCACGATCGGCAAGTCTTACGCCTTTGAAACGGCGGCAAGATACGGCATATCTCAAAATTTAGTGGCGCAGGCAAAGAAAATTTATGGCGAAGATAAAGAGAATTTAAACGAGATCATCACAAAGACTCTAAATTTACAAACCAAGCTTGATGAGGGGATAAAAGAGGTCACGGCAAAAGAGGAGCGGCTGGAGCGCTTGCTTGAGGAGCAAAAAGAGCTAAAAGAGAAAAATGAGATCAAGCTAAATGCGACTATTGCGCGCCTAGAAAAAGAGTATTTTGATGCGATAAATGCGGCAAAAGCTGTTATAAATTTCAAGGACATTAAAGACAAGCAAAGAGCGCTAAATGTGGCAAATGAGAAAAAAGCTGCCATCGTTAAGCCTAAAAAAACTGAGCGCGAGAGCCTAAAAGTAGGCGATAGAGTGAGGTATGAAAATATAAAAGGCACGGTTTTAAGCATCTCTAAAAATGACGCGATGATCGAGTCAAATGGTATAAATTTGCGCGTGCCACTCGAGCTTTTAAGAAAAAATGGCAACGAAGTGGTCTTGCCTAAAAAAGGCGGCGTAAGTTTAAGTGTTGATAAGCCAAAAACGGCCTCGCTCTCGCTTGATCTGCACGGCATGAGAGCTGACGAGGCGATAGCTAAGCTTGATAAATTTATCTCAGATAGTCTTGTTATGGGATTTGATGAGGTTAGCGTATTTCACGGTATTGGCACTGGCAAGCTCGCCTTTGCGGTTAAAAATTTCTTAAAAGAGCATCCAAGCGTGAAAGAATTTCACGATGCACCGGCAAATCAAGGCGGATACGGTGCAAAGATCGTTAAACTTTGAGCTAAATTTTTAATTAAAAAATGAAAGAAATTTTTTATTTAGCTTAGATATAATCTATTAGAAAAATTTAAGAAAGGAAGTTTAAACTTTATGCCAAGCGACGAATCGCAAAAAAAGCACTTTAGTATGGTTAAAACCGTCACTTTGGTCGTGGTTTTGCTTTTTGCTTTCTTTGTAATTGAAAATTTAACTGTCTATTCATATAAATACAATAATGCGCTCTCTACAAACAACTTTGGCCTCAAAAAAAAGACTGAGTATCTAACAGATCAATATGTGAATTACTTTAAAAATATAAGTAAATTTAGTGTCTTAGATTTTCAAAATTACATAAGCAATGCCGCCTTTGGTGATGTCTTTTTACTAAAAGAAAATGGCAAAAATGGCTTTAAGATAGAGGCATCGTCAGACAAAAGCCTCGTAAATAAAGACTAC
Source organism: Campylobacter concisus (assembly GCA_963549665.1). Taxonomy (GTDB): domain Bacteria; phylum Campylobacterota; class Campylobacteria; order Campylobacterales; family Campylobacteraceae; genus Campylobacter_A; species Campylobacter_A concisus_BN. Next base: position 19,936 of record CAUUZE010000023.1, read on the forward strand.
GAAGACAAGAGCTGTGGCGACATCTACTCGCATGATTTTCAAAAGAATTATTTCAAGGCTGAAATTTTGCCAGAAAATAGCGCCAAAGTATGTATGTTTGTTGCAGTAAATGAATATATTTTAGGCTTTAAAGCGCATATCGATCAAAGGATAACTGGCACTAGCGATGAATTTTATTTTCAGTGGCTGATGAAAAACATGACTCTTACTTTGATCTTAAGCTCGATTGGTCTATTTTTAGGGCTTGCGGTCTGTCTTTGGTTTGTATTTAAGTATCTAAACATCAAATTTGACTATCTAAAAGTAAAAGAAGAGAGCACTATTAAGATCGCTGAACTAAAAGAGAGGCTATACATCGATCCGATGACTGGACTTTTTAACAAGGCAGCACTCATAAAAGATGCGAGCGAGTATAAATATCCAAAAGTGATACTTATGGATATCGATGATTTTGGCAAGATGAACGACTACTACGGCAAATACGTGTGTGACCAGATACTAAAACAGATGGCAAATCTCATCAAAGAATTTGCAAAAAATGAGAATATGAAGGCTTATTGTATCGAGGCGGACAGATTTGCTTTGGTCGAAGATAATAACGACTTTATCGACAGATACGAAGAGCTAGCTGAAAATTTACTAGATATCTTTAAAGGCAGGATGCTTAGTATAAAAGATGAAAATGGCGTAGAGGTCGATGATATAGAAATTCACAACACCATAGGCTTTGCGCTTGATAGCGACCAGACTTTAAGAAAGGCAACCATCGCGTTAAAATCAGCCAAATCACTCGATAAAGACTATGTTTGCTACTTTAAAGGGCTAAGTCAAAAAGATGAATACGCAAATCAGATCGAGCGCTCAAAGCTGATCCAAAACGCTACGATAAACGATAACATTGTGCCGTATTTTCAGCCGATATTTGACGAGAAAAAGATCCCTATAAAATATGAATGCTTAATAAGAATTTTAGACCGCGACGACGTCATCTCGCCAAGTGTATTTTTGGATATCTCAAAGCGTATCAAGCGTTACGCAGACCTTGAAAAACAGCTCATTAAAAAGTGCTTTGAGCACCTCACTGAAGATCCAAATTTGGTTCTTTCTATAAATTTAAGCAGCCGAGATATGATAGATGGCGACGTTAGCGCACTTGTTTTAAATTTACTAAACAAGCACAATGTCGCTGGCAGGATAGTTTTTGAGATAGTTGAAGACGAGGAGCTAAAAAGTGCTGAGCGCGTCTCAGTCTTTATCGAGAGAGCAAAGAGCATGGGCGCTATGATAGCGATCGATGACTTTGGCTCAGGCTATTCAAATTTCTCTTACATCATAAAGATCAAGCCAGACTACGTGAAGATCGATGGCTCTATCATCAAAGACATCGATATCAATAAAGACTCATACGCCATCGCAAGCGCGATCGTGGCATTTGCAAAGGATCTTGGCATAAAAACGATCGCAGAGTATGTTCATTCTAAAGAAATCTTTAACGTCTGTAAGGAGATAGGCATCGACGAATTCCAGGGATTTTACTTGGGAATTCCTTCTAAAAAGGCGTTTTAGTGGTAGTTGGCTTTTTAAAAGAGCTTTTAAGCTTTTGCTCTATCACGCCAGATGATGCTGGGAGTTTGGAGTTTATCGCTAAATTTTTGCCTGATTTTGAGGCTAAATTTATAGAAAAAAACGGCACAAAAAATCTCATACTTTCTAAAATTTATGGAGACGGCGAACATCTAGCCTTTGCAGGACACGTTGATGTCGTGCCGCCAGGTGATGGCTGGGAGAGCGAGCCATTTACACCACTAGAAAAAGATGGCTACATCTACGCAAGGGGCGCGCAGGATATGAAAAGCGGCGTGGCTGCCTTTGTTTGTGCGTGCAAAGAGGCTAAATTTGATGGCAAGCTAAGTCTCATCTTAACAAGTGACGAAGAGGGCGATGGCACTTATGGCACGCCTTTGGCACTTGAATATCTGCGTGAGATAGGGGATCTGCCCAAATTTTGCGTCGTGGCTGAGCCAACTTGTGATAAGAAATTTGGCGATAGCATAAAGGTCGGCAGACGTGGCTCGATAAATGGCAAGATCGTGATAAAGGGCGTTCAAGGTCACGTGGCATACCCAGAAAAATGTCTAAATCCAGTAAATTTAATAGCTCCACTTTTAAGTAAGATAGCTGACCATGATATGGACGGGGGGAGCGAGTTTTTTAGCCCAAGCAAGATCGTGGTTACGGACATTCGTGGTGGCATGCAGGTTTGCAACGTCACGCCAAGCGAGCTTAGCATAATGTTTAACGTTAGAAACTCAAATTTAACCGATGTAAATGACGTTGAGAGCTATCTTAGAAGCGTTTTAGATGGGCTTAGCTACGAGCTTAGCATAAAGCAAAGCTCGAAGAGATTTTTAACGAACAAAGATAGCAAGATCGTAAGAAATTTAATGGCCTCTGTCACAAAGATCACAGGCGTTACACCACTTTTAAACACAAAGGGCGGCACGAGCGATGCTAGGCACTTTGCTGAGTTTGGCGTAGATGCGATAGAATTTGGCGTCATAAACGACCGCATACACGCCAAAAACGAACGAGTTAGCGTTGATGAAATAAATAAACTTTATGAAGTTTTTAAAGACCTGATAGAAAATTTTTACTAATCTCATTTGTTATCAAATAGTTAAATTTAAACATCATCGCTGGCGTTGTTGACTTGTTTGCTGGCGTCTTTGTAGGACAAGTTTTTAAGAAAAATGGCTACATTTTACCTGAGAGCGAAACCACTGCAAAGGCTATCGGGTTTTTGCCAACTATCACTGCTATTTTACTTTTGATAGCACTTGTTTTTGACATAAAACTTGGCGAAAATGGCGTATTTATGCAAAGAAGTAAATTTTGCTCAGTTGGAGCTATCAGTAAAATTTTTGAACGTGACTTTTCGATGTTTTATGGCATAGTCTCTATCGTTCTTTTTGCAAGCATCACAAATTTAG
>CAUUZE010000024.1:0-22299 GCA_963549665.1 Campylobacter concisus
CTTTTTTGCCGATTAAATTTTTATAGCGCTCGTCGTTTGGATTTACCATTACGGCGGTGTCACCGAAATATGTTTCAGGTCTAGTGGTCGCCACAACAACAAATTCGCTTGGCTTATCTGCAAAGTAGTATCTCAAATGATAAAGCTTGCCTTTGTTCTCCTTGTGTTCAACTTCGATGTCAGAGAGTGCGCCATCATGCGTACACCAATTTATCATGTAGTTTTTCTGGACTATTAGCCCTTTGTCGTATAAATTTACAAAGGCTTTTTTCACAGCTTTTCTTAAACCCTCATCCATAGTAAATCTCTGACGTGACCAAGCCGGAGTGATGCCAAGTTTTCGCATCTGATGGACTATCATGCCGCCGCTTTTTTCTTTCCACTCCCACACTTTTTCTACAAATTTCTCACGTCCAAGCTCTTCTTTTTTGATCCCTTGTGCTAGAAGCTGCTTTTCAACGACGTTTTGAGTAGCGATACCAGCGTGGTCAAGCCCTGGCTGCCAAAGTGTCTTGTAGCCGTCCATCCTCTTGTAGCGAGTCATGATATCTTGAAGTGTGAAGGTTAGGGCGTGTCCGATGTGAAGCGAGCCAGTCACGTTTGGAGGTGGCATCATAATGCAAAATTTACGTCCATCTTTTTGGATATCTTTGTTTGCGTCTATCTCGAAATATCCGCGTTCTTCCCAAATTTTATAAAATTTGTCTTCTATCTCTTTTGCATTGTAAAATTCTGCCACTTTTGTATCCTCTTTCGTTTAAAAAATGCTTAATGTTATCTAAAATTTGTTTAAAAAAATCTTTGCAAAAGTGGGGAAATATGGGCTTGGGGCGGTTAAACGCCCCGAAGTTTAAATAGCTATTTGACAGTAAAGCTTCGCTGAGCTAGGTCGTAGTCGTTTTGTCTTTCGTTGTACATATTTTCAGTTGTGACTGCACCAAGTGAGCATTTGCCACCAAGTCTTACGCGATAAGGTGTGTAAAGCACGGCGTCTTTTTCGTCACCACTTAGCGTGTAAAAGCTTAGCACGCGGTCATCTTTTACGCTTTTATACTCAACTTGCAAGCTGTTTTTTAAGCTCTTGCTAAAGTTGCTTAAATTTTCATTTATCGGCTCAAAGCAGCTACTTACGATCTCGTTAATAACGCCATTTTTAACCATTGTTTTTGAGTTTATCACTACTTTTGAGTAGATGACGTCATTTACTTTTAGGCTGTCAAGACCCAGCTCTTTGCCTTTTTCATCGACAAAAACGCGGTAGATGTCAAGCTCTTTTGGCTCGATCTTATGTTTGATCTCAAGCGGTAAGTAAGCGTAGCTTAAGATAGTCGCATAAAGCTTATTTGAGCCTAGTGGAGTGATGCTAAATTCGCCATTTTTTGTAGTAAATGACGTGCTTAAAAGACCGTCAAATTCTTTACTTTCGCCGTTGTAGCTAAGCTTAAATTTATTATTTTTCTCGCCACTATCTTTGCCAAAGTAGGCGTTTAGCGCTCTTAGCGTAAATGCACGCTCCTGCGTTGAGCTTAGCTCATTTAAATTTACTATCAAGAAATTTGCAAGGTCGTCTGAGTAGTCGTTTTTCTCAAAGTATTTTGCGTGCAAGTATAAGATAAAGGCGTTATCTCTTACTTTTGAGCTAAAATCAGAGGCATTTTCTTCGCTTGTTTTAGCATTTTTGATATCTTTTAGTGCGACCTTTGCCTCGTCATTTAGTCCGTTTAGTTTTAGAGCTGCTGCCATTAGGTATTTACTTAGTGCTGTTTTATTGTAGGCTTTGTCGTCATAAATTTTATTTAAGATTGATCTATCGGCCATATTTGCACGTGAGCTTACATAAAGGGCGTAAAGTGCCTCAAGGTCGTTATTTGCGTATTTTAAGAGCGAATTTAGAGCATTTTGTTTGACACCTTTACTTACATCATATCCAGCCTCACTAAGGTCAAGTAAAACATCTGTTGCAAAGATGTTTGCAAATGCATTTGTCTCGCCTAGATCGCTCCAGTAGCCAAAGCTGCCGTCTGGCTTTTGCATCTTGACTAGCTCATCTATGCCGCTAACGATAAATCTCTTTTGATCGCTTTTTTCAAGCTCATCTTTTGGTTTTAAATTTAAAAGCGCAAGCAGCCTTGAACTCCTTTGCTCCGCACATCCGTAAGGATACTCTACTAAATTTTTAGAAGCTGCTAAAAGTACGCTTGAGACCGAGCTTGACGCATCAACGCTCACATCGTGATAGCCTTTTGGTAGTGAAATTTTACTCTCTTTGTCAAAGACGCTGCTCTTTGCGTAGGTGCTGATCGTATAAGGGCTAACGACATCTAGTAAATTTTGAAGCGTTTTTGAGCTATTTTTGTCGCTTATTGTGACATTGTATTCGCCAGCACCTGTTTCAAGGGCTGAAATTTTAAGCACAAATGCCTTATTTTCAAATGGCTTTAGGTTGGCATTTTCTTGCGTTTTGATGTTTAAATTTTTACTTGATGCTACATTTATAGTAAGGTTTTTGTCCGTATTTGTCGTATTTATAAGCCTTAAATTTGCGCTTAATTCATCGCCTTTTAAAAGATAAACTAAAGCACTTGGCTTAATGATCACATCATCTTTTACTTTTATCTCGCTATTTACGGCGTTCATTGCAGTTGCGTCATTTGCCACAGCATCTACTCTAATGGCGCCGTTAAAGCCATTTGGCGTTTTAAACTCGTATGAAATTTCGCCTTTGTCGTCTGCTTGAAGGCTCACTAAATTTGCATAAGTTTTTACATTTTTGCTATCAACTGGGCTTGCATGTTTTGCCATTTTTGCAGCCACTGCCATCGCCGCAGCATCACCACCAAAGCTTAGCGTTTTGCCCTCCACCTTGTAGTTTGTAAGCATATTATAGATGTCGTAGTCAAAGACGCCATCAGGTAAAATTTTGTCAAAAAACTTAAGCGGATCGGCTGGTTTTTGCGAAGTGATATCAAGCACGCCAACATCTGTGATAAATAAATTCAGATAAGCTTTTGGCTTTGTTTTTAGTGAAATTTTGATATTTTCATCGCTCTTTGCGCTTTTTGGCGCTTCTAAGCTAAGCTCTATCTTCCTTGAAGATTTATCGCCGTTTGCATAGACCTTGCCGTAGGTTCTAAACGGAGTTAGTCCAGCGTCAGTCATGCGGTAGATATTTGCACTCACGTAAAGGCCGTTAAAGTCAAAGTCAAGTTTAAATTTAACATTTGCCGAGTTGTTTTTGATCTTGACGACCTTATAGGCTTTAACCCCTGCGTCCTCAAGCGTGACAAGTGCGATGCCTTCTTTTATAGCTGAGCTTATGTCTGCACTTAGTTCGTCGCCTTTTTTATAGACGCTTTTGTTTAGCTTTATCTGAGACTTGCTAAGCTCTTTTGTAGGCGCTAGTGTTGAGTAGTTGTAGCCGCTTACATCGATGTCTAGGCTCGTGCTTGCGCCACTTACTAAATTTGTAGCAGTGATGACGTATGAGCCACTTTGCGTAAATTTATAGCTAAACTCGCCACTATTTTTATAAAAGCTATCCACGTCTTCAAGCGTTTGGATCCATTTTATATAGCCATTTGCGTCCCTTTGATACTGCCATGTGACACGTTTTATATCAAATTTCAAATTTGACTTCACTGCCTTTTGGCTTGGCATATCAACGACGACTGTTCTTATCTTTACATCTTCATTTGGATCAGCAAATGCCGTGCTAGCAGCGATGCCAACCATATCTTTGTAAGGATAGAGTGTAAAGCTTTTTGCGTCACTTACATTTTTACCATCGTCATTTACGTTGAAATTTATGACGCCTTTTATTATTGAAGGTGCGTTTTTGGTGTTAAAGCTAAGATCTATCATCTGGCTTGATTTGCCATCTTTTGAAAGAGTTAGATCATTTTCTATGCTTGGATAAGCAGCCGCTTTTAGGGTGTCATTTTTAAATTTATACTCTTTATACTCGCTATTTTTATACTCATCATCAAAGAAGCTAACCTGCATGCTGCCAGCTAAGTCGCTAGCTGCTCCGCCAAAGAGATAGCTACTTGTTAAATTAACCTTTACTAGCTCATTTGCAAAGAATTTATCAGCGTCTATGGCTATGTCATTTTTTATCTTGTTTGGCACGAAGCTCTCGACGTAAAATGGCACGCTTGCTATCACCTTGCTAGCGTAGATTATCTGCATGTTAAATCTACCGCTTAGATCGCTTAAAATTTCTTTTTCAAAATTTATCATGCCAACGTCATTTGTATTTTGCGTGATCTGGGCGCTACTTTTGCCTTGTGGATCGATAAATTTGATCTTAACTGGCATATTTTTAAGCGGGTTAAAGTCCCTATCTCTTAGATAGATAGCTCCTTTTAGGCTCTCGTTTGGCCTTATTATATTTGAGGCAAAATGAGTGTAAGCATCGATGCTCTCGCTTGGATTTTGGCTGATGAGCTTTGCCTCATTTAGCGCTTCGCCATCTTTTATGATGAGGAAATTTTGCTCCTTGCCAAGTGAGACGACGATCGATGAGATCTCTTTGTAGATATCTTTTTTGTTAAATTTAAAGACGCCGACGTCATTTGTCGCGCCAACTGCGATCTCTTCGTTTCTTTTGCCATAAATTTTTACATTTGCGTTTGGTAGCATTGTGTTTTCGCCAAGGCGGTTTGCAAAGACGAAAATTTCATCCTTGCCAAGCTTTGCATTTATGGCGATGTCGCTTAGATAGACGACCTTTGAGACGCTCTTATCTTTGCCGTAGTTTAAGCTTATCTTATAAACTCCGTCTCCTGCTCCTGCAAAGTCAAGCTTGATCTTATTTAGTGAAATTTCGTTTAATGCACCTTTTAGCTTGTAGCTTTTGCTTGCTACTTTTGAGCTAAAATTGCTTAGATCTTCGCTATTATCGTTGAAATTTAAAAAGTATCTAAAATTTTGATCGCTTAACTTTTCAACGCTTACATTTAGCTCAGGTAAATTTGTACTTCTAATGCCGATCTCGCCCACGCTTGAGATGTAAGGCTCTTCGTTTGTGAAATTTGCAAATGGAGTGAAGTTGCTAGCGACCACCTCGTAGGTTTTGGCCTCTCTTACGACATTTCTACCATCTCCAAAGCCCGGTTTTATCGTGATCTCGTAGCTATTTTGTGGCTTAAATTCATCGCTTGTGATATCAATGTAATAATCATACCCCTCAAGCTCAGAATTTGGCTCACCGTTCTCATCGTCATTTTTATATGCTACGTCGCTTATACTAAAGCTTTTTACGCCTTTTATCTTTATAAATTTCTTTAGATTATTATCATCGCTTAGCCACTCTTTTAGATAAATTCTAAATGCTAAGATGCCGTTATCAAGGCTTGTCGGATAAATTTTAGCTATCTCAAAGCTTTTTGCCTCAGCGTTTATGCTTGCGCTCTCATCGCTTGCTTGCTCACTAAATTTCACTACGCTATCGCCTGCAAGCTTAGCGCCAAATTTACTCTCAAAATTTTCTCCAAGATCAAAAGTAGGCTCGCTTATATTTTTATCAAGATCAAGCTCAAAGCTGTTTTGAGAGAGCTGCAAGGCATTAAAGCTTGCACCTTTTACGGCTATTTTTTTCACAAGCTCGTCACTAACTTCGTCATTAAATTTAAGGATAAATTTGCTATCAGTAAGCTTTTCTATCTTCTCAAGCGTAAATTCTTTCGTCTCAAAGCTAGCGCTGCTGCCATTTTCTAGCTTACAGCTATACTCTACGCCTGCGTGCATATCTTTTGTAAAGAGCGTAAGGCTTTGAGCGTTAAATTTCACCGTGCCACTTAGCGCTGGCTCGCACGAGATAAGCTTTTTCTCGCTTAGTGTGCCTATGAGATTTTTGCTAACATCATCTTCTAGTCCAAATTCCACGCTTAAAGGCGACTTTACCTCGGCGGTGCCATTTAGACTTAAAGCATATAAATTTACTGCTCCTAAAAGTGCTAGAAGTAGCGCTTTTTGCTGCATTTTATCTCCTTAGTTTTATTGTTATTTCACTTTGATTTGAGTTTTGATCAAGGCATTTTAAGGTGTGCTCGCCAAGAGTTAGATCTAGCCTTTTTTCACTTGCATTTTCTATCTTAGAAAAGTTCAAATCATCCACTTTTAGGTAAATTTCATCACCTAAAAACGCGTAGCATTTTAGCATAATTTGTGTTACATTTTCATCTGTCACGATCTCTTCGCCGTCATACGGATAGGCAAAGACTGGCTTTTTGTCTTTAAAAACTTCAGCGCAAGGGCTATTTTTGACCTCGTCTTTGTCTAAAAAGCCATTTTTTATCAAGAACTCAAGCTCCTCGCCTCTTAAACTCTCGCATTTATCTTGCAGTTTAACTCCAACTATCCTATCATCAAGCGCAGTTTTTTTGCACGTTTCATAGCTAAAAGCATCAAGGCAGGTTGGCACTTTTTCAATGCCCTCTGGCTCGCTCATAAACTCTAAATTTTGCCTTTGCGCCGTGATCTTAAACATATCAAAAACGATCTTTGAGACGTCATTTAGCCCAGTTAGTTTGTCAGTTTTTTCGGCGTTAAAGTTGCCCACCCAGACGGCTATTGTGTAGTCCTCATCAACTCCAATGGCGTAAAGATCGCGTGAGTTTGCACTTGTGCCTGTTTTAAAGGCGATTTTTGGCGTGTTTTGCGCGTATTGCCAAGCATTTTTTAGATACGACCTTGAGGCCTCGCTCATCATTTTAGCAGTTAGATATGCACTTTGAGGCGAGATGAGGGTTATGTTTTTGTCCTCATTTTTGTAGTTTTTGCCCGCAAACTCAAGCGGCCTATAAACCCCGCCATTTGCGTATATCGTATAAAGATGCGCAAGATCAAGCAGGCTCATCTCAGCACTGCCTAAAACTATCGAAGAGCCGTAAAACTCCTTGTTTTCATCAACTAAATTTACCTTTTCAAGCAGCTCATAAAGTGAGTTGTCTTTTAGCTTTAAGTCTAAATTTATAACTGGGATATTGAGGCTAAAATTTAGAGCGTCCTTTGCGCTTACAAGCCCTAAAAAGTCATTACTAAAGTTCTTTGGCACATATTCATTGACATAAATTTGCGTATCAATTAGCTGCGAATTTGGCGTGATGAGACCGCTATCAAGCGCAAGCGAGTAGATAAAAGGCTTTAGCGTGCTGCCGGTGTTTCGCTTCATATTTAGGGCTGAGTTTTTGCCGTCGCGTGCGTGCTCATCATGCGAGCCGATAAAGGCAACAACACTCATTTTTTTATTATCGATGACCACGGCTGCGGCGTTGTTTGCGTTTTTAGCCTTTAGTGAAAACATCGCATCTTTTAAAATTTTAAGCATATCTTTTTGTAAATTTAGATCCAAACTCGCCTTTGAAATTTGGTTTTTAAAAGCGACATTTGCGTAGTCGCTAGCATTTACGACGGCTCTTATCCTTACATTTTTAAATGGCTCGGCTTGAGCTCTTTTAAAGGCGCTAAGATCTATCAATTTTGCCTTATAAAGCATCTTTATGACCCTGTTTTTTAGCGCATTTATGTTTGAGACGCGGTCAAGCCTATTTTTATTTGGATTTTTAGGGATCGTGCTTAAAAGTGCGGCCTGAGCGTAGCTAAGCTCATTTAGCTCCTTGCCAAAGTAAAAGAAGCTTGCCGCCTTTGCACCCTCGATATTGCCGCCATACGGGGCTAAATTTAGGTATAAATTTAAAATTTCATCCTTGCTAAAGTGAAGCTCGAGCTGAAATGCTCTAAAAATTTCTTTTATCTTATTTTTATAGCTCCTATCACTTGGCTCAAGCATCCTTGCCACTTGCATCGTGATAGTGCTAGCTCCTATGCGGTTGTCGCTTCTTAGGTTGTGGAAAAATGCTCTAAAAATGGAGGCAAAATTTACGCCAAAATGGTAGTAAAAGTATCTATCCTCGAAGAGAACGACGCATTGTTTTAGCGAGTTTGGGAAGCTTTGCTCGTGAAATCTCCAAATTCCATCGCTACTAAGCTTCATATTTATGATATCGCCATTTTTATCAAGCAAAATTTTGGCTTCATCTTTTTTAAGCGCGTCTAAATTTAGTGGATAAATTTGATCAAGTATCAAAAAAATAGCAACCAATAGAGCCAAAAATAGGGCAAGAAATTTTAGAAATTTAAACTTTTTCATCCGCGTGATTATAGCTGTTAAAGTTTAAGTAGCTATAATTAGACCTTTTTAAAAAAGAGGAAGACATGCCCCTATCTAGGTTAAACAAAGAACAATACACCGCTGCAACTGCGCCATTTGGACACAATCTCATCATCGCTTCAGCTGGCACTGGCAAGACTAGCACCATAGTCGCTCGCATCGCACATCTTTTAAATTTAGGCGTAAAGCCAGAGAAAATTTTGCTTCTAACATTTACCAACAAAGCAGCCAGCGAAATGATAGAGCGTTTAAATAGGTATTTTGACAAGCAAATCACCTCCAAAATCACCGCAGGCACCTTCCACTCGGTCTCATTTTCGCTTTTAAAAAGCCTTGATAAAGGCGTCACGCTAAAGCAGCCAAGCGAGCTAAAGACGCTTTTAAAAAGCCTTGTTGAGAGACGAAAATTTTACCACTTAAGCGACGTCAAACCTTATGGCGGAGCTTATCTATACGACCTTTACTCGCTATTTCAAAACAGCGAGCAAGGCACTACTTTTGGCAAATGGATAAGTGATAAGAGCGAAGAGCAGGGTGTTTATGCTGAAATTTATGAAGACGTGCTAGAGGAGTTTGAGGCTGAAAAGGCTAAATTTTCTTACGCTGACTTTAACGACCTTCTCATAAAAATGCGTGACGAGCTAAAAAATGGGGCAAATTTAGCTTATGATGAAATTTTGATCGACGAGTATCAAGATACAAACACGCTTCAAGGCAGCCTAATAGACGCTTTTAAGACAAAGAGCCTATTTTGTGTGGGCGATTTTGACCAGAGCATCTACGCATTTAATGGCGCAAACATCGAGATCATTGGCTCATTTAAAGATCGCTTCCCAAACGCAAATATCTACGCTTTAAATGTAAATTACCGCTCAAGCTCAAGCATACTTGCCCTTGCAAATAAGGTCATAAATAACAACCCAAGGCTTTATGAAAAGCACCTCACAGTTAGTCGCGAGGGAAATTTTAAGCCTCCAAGACTACTTGTCTATAACGAGCTTTTTGATCAGTATCAAAATATCGCCGATATCATCTCGTTTTCGCCATTTAATAGAGAAAATATCGCCATAATTTTTAGAAATAACTCATCAGCAGACGGCATCGAGGTCGCGCTAAAAGAGAGAGGTATTGGCTCAAAGCGAAAGGGCGGGGTGAGCTTTTTTGAGAGCCGTGAGATCAAAGCGCTTATCGATATCATGGGAATTTATGTCAATCCAAAAGATATAATGGCATTTATCCACATTTGCGAATACGCAAAAGGCGTTGGCAGCGCAGTTAGCAAAGAAATTTTTGATGCACTGCTTAAGCTTGGGCATGGAAATTTGATAAAAGGGATAGTTGAGCCAGATGAGAGCGTAAATATCTCATCAAACAAAAGGCGAAACTACCAGCTAGGCCTTTTTGACGACCTTGACGAATTTGCCGAGGTTTCAAGGTTTTCTAAGCTTGGCTTTAGCGATAAATTCCTAGGACACCCTGTGTTAAAACTACAAAAGCTAAGCGAGAGTGGGGCGCAGTTTTTATATGAAATTTACAACTTTTTAAGAGGCATAAGAAATATCTCAAAGCCAGCCACGATGATAAATGAGATAAAAACTAGCAAAATTTACTCGTTAATCGTCGAAAACATCAGCACAAAAAGGGCAACTCTAAAAAATGGCAACGTCGATCTTGCTCTAAAAGAAGAGGTCAAAGAGCGCATAATGGCAAAGAGTGTAGTGCTAAGCGAGCTAGCTAAAAAATATCAAGATATCAGTAAATTTTACAACTTCTTAGCACTTGGTAGCAACGAGATGAGCGAAGGGCAGGGCGTTAGCTTGCTTAGCGTGCATGCTAGCAAGGGGCTTGAGTTTGACCAAGTTTTCATAGTAGATCTCGCGCAAAACCGCTTTCCAAATTTAAAGCTAATGAGCATGGGTGGCAGCCTAGAAGAAGAGAGACGGCTCTTTTACGTAGCAGTAACTAGGGCTAAAGACGAGCTTTATCTAAGCTATGCAAAATACGACAAGATAAAGAAGGTGACTTATCAGCCAAGCAGGTTTTTGATAGAGGCTGGCATGGCAAAAGAGGAAGCTTAAAGAGTATTTACTATTGTGAAGTAGAATTTACCAATTTTTTACAAAGAGAAGCGATGAAAAAAACTAAAATTTTAATAATTCTACTTATTTTAGGCGTCGGTGGATACTTCGTCTATGATAAATTTTTCAATATAAAAGATGAAAAGGTGGAGTTTATCACCAAAAAGGCAAAGAAGGGCTCATTTAGCAAGAAAGTCGATGCGACTGGAGAGATTTTCGCCACCGAGCTAATCGACGTGGGAGCTCAGGTGAGCGGTCAGATAAAAAAGCTATATGTTAAGCTTGGAGATCAGGTAAAAAAGGGCGATATGATCGCAAGTATCGATAGCTCGACCCAGCAAAATAGCATAGACAATAAAGAGGCACAGCTTGCCATCTATAAGGCTCAGCTAGAAAGTGCAAAAGTGGCTCTAAATATCGCCAAAACGCAGTTTGATAGAGAAAATGCGCTCTTTTCTAAAAATGCCACTTCAAAGCAAGAATTTGAAAGCGCAAAAAACACCTTTAGCTCAAATAGCGCCAAGATAAAAGAGCTTGAAGCGCAGATCAAGCAGACAAATATCGAGCTAAGCACCGCTAAGATAAATTTAGGCTACACAAAGATCACCGCACCAAGAGATGGCACCGTTGTGAGTGTACAAGTAGAGGAGGGGCAAACCGTAAATGCCAACCAAACTACGCCAACTATCGTAAATATCGCTGATCTTAGCCGAGTTAAGATGAAGATGCAAATAGCAGAGGGCGACATCACAAAGATCAAAGTCGGCACGCCAGTTGAATACTCGATCCTCTCTGAGCCAACGAAGAAATTTCAAACGACTGTTAGCTCGATAGATCCTGGGCTTACCACACTAAGTGATGGCAGCTACGGCTCAAGTAGCAGCAGTAAGTCTTCATATTCAAGTAGCTCTAGCAGCAGCTCGGCGGTTTATTACTACGCGCAAAGCATCGTTGATAATAAAGATGGAATTTTAAGAATAGGCATGACCACACAAAACGAGCTTTTAATAGCAAACGTCGAGGACGCCATCATCGTGCCAAGCATCGGCATCAAAAAAGATGAAAACGGCACTTTTGTCTATGTGCTAAAAGATGGCAAGCCAGTAAAAACAGCGGTCAAAACCGGCATAAAAGACAACCTCGATACGCAGATCATCAGCGGTATAAACGAGGGCGATGAGATCATCACATCTCAAGGCTCATCAAGCGAGATCGCTAAGATGATCGCAAAAGAACATAAGAAGTTTTAAGTGATAAGCCTAAAAAACATCACCAAAAGCTTTAAGCTAGGTGACAATGAGATAGAGATCTTGCATGGCATAAATTTAGAGATAAAAAAGGGCGAGTTTATAGCCATCATCGGTCAGTCTGGCTCTGGTAAATCAACCCTGATGAACATCCTTGGCTGCTTAGATAGCCCAAGTGGTGGGCAATACCTGCTTGATGGCAAAGAAATATCAAAATTTGATAGCGACGCACTTGCTAAGCTTAGACGAGATAAATTTGGCTTTATCTTTCAAAGATACAACCTGCTTAGCACGATGAACGCCCTTGAAAACGTAGCCCTGCCTAGCATCTACGCAGGGGCAAACAAGAGCGAGCGAGAGAAAAGAGCTAATGAGCTTCTTGGCTCGCTTGGACTTAGCGAAAAAGCGAAAAATTTACCAAACAAACTCTCAGGCGGACAGCAGCAAAGAGTCTCCATAGCAAGGGCGCTGATGAATGGTGGCGAGATCATTTTAGCAGACGAGCCAACAGGCGCGCTTGATAGCAAAAGTGGGCTAAGGGTGATGGAAATTTTAGTTGATCTTTACAAAAAAGGCCACACTATCATCATCGTCACGCACGACCCAAAGATCGCTGAGTATGCGAGTAGGGTGATAGAGATAAAAGATGGCAACATCGTAAGTGACAATGTCAAAAATAGCAAAATTTATGAAGCCAGCAAGCAAACCCAGCCAGAAAAGAGCAAATTTACCTACTATAAAGACCAGCTAATTGAGAGCTTTAAAATGTCGGTAAATGCGATGCTGGCTCACAAACTAAGATCGCTTTTAACCATGCTTGGCATTATCATTGGCATTACAGCGGTCATTAGCGTCGTTGCCCTTGGAAAAGGCTCGCAGGAGCAAATTTTAGCTGGCATCAGAAAGATCGGCACAAACACGATCGACATCATGCCAGGTAAAGGCTTTGGCGATATGCTCTCAGGCAAGGTAAAAACGCTCTCCATAAGCGATGCAAACATGCTTGCTAAGCAGTCCTTTTTAGACTCAGTCACGCCAAATACAAGCACTTCAGGCGTGCTAACCTATGAAAATATCTCGCTAAGTGCGAGCCTAAAAGGTGGCGGAGTAGGGAGCTTTGACGTAAATGGGCTAAAGCTAGAAGAGGGCAGAATTTACGATGATGACGAGGTTTTAAACTCCGCTTCAGTCGCACTAATCGATCAAAACACTAAAAATAGCATCTTTAAAAATGATGATCCTATCGGTAAGATCATACTTTTTAACAAAAAGCCACTTCGCATTATCGGCGTTTTGCAAAAGGATGATTTTAAGATGGGCGATTCAAGCACGCTTAAAATTTACGCCCCATACACGACCGTGTTAAACAAGGTCACAGGGGATAAATTTATAAGCTCGGTCACCGCCAAAGTAAATGAGGGCGTCAATGCGCAAATCGCCGAAAAAACACTAACCGAGCTTTTAGAGATCAAGCACGGCAAAAAGGACTTTTTTACAAGAAACTCAGACAGCATCAAGCAAACGATCGAAGAGACCATCTCGACCATGCGCCTACTCATCTCAAGCATCGCCGTCGTCTCACTCGTAGTTGGGGGCATAGGCGTCATGAACATCATGCTAGTCTCAGTCACCGAGCGCACCAAAGAGATAGGCATAAAAATGGCGATCGGAGCTAGACAGAGCAACATCTTGCAGCAGTTTTTGATAGAGGCGGTGCTACTTTGCCTTATCGGCGGAGCCATCGGCATCGTCCTATCCTACGCGATCGGCTACATCTTTAACAACTTCTTAAACGGCTTTAGCATGATCTTTTCAAACGGCTCGATCGTGCTTGCACTTGTCACATCGATGGCGATTGGCATCATCTTTGGCTACATGCCTGCCAAAAATGCCTCAAAACTAAATCCAATAGATGCGCTTTCAAGGGAGTAATATGAAATTTCTAAGCCTAGCTTTAGTGCTTGTTTTAAGTGGCTGCGCAGTCAAAAATATAGATGAAAACTATAAGCAAATTTTACTTGAAGATAACGCCAGCAGGGAGCTAAATTTAGACACTTCTTGGTGGAAGCAGTATGAGCAAAGCTACCTTGATGAGCTTGTAGAACTTGCTCTTAAAAACAACACCGACCTTGCAAAAGCTGCCATAAATGTAAATAAAGCGCTCGCTCAAGCTGGCGTTTTGCAAGCAAATTTAATCCCAAGCTTTAATGCTGGTTTTGAGGCAACAAGTAGCAAAAACATAAAAGAGGGCGGCGCGGTCACTAGAAGTTTTGGCTCAAGCATAGGGCTTAGCTACGAGCTTGATCTTTGGCAAAAGCTAGCAAACAGCAAAGACGCAGCGATGTTTGAAGCAAGGGCAACTAAATTTGATCTGGAGGCTAGCAAACTAAGCGTCATAAACTCCGTGGCAGACGCTTACTTTCAAATTTTATATCTAAACGAGAGCATAAAAACTTATGAGCAAATTTTAGAAATTTATAACAAACTAAATGAGATAGTTGGGCTTAAATTTAAGCTTGGCAAAGAGGAGGCGCTAAGCCTAAAACAGATAAACTCACAGCTTTTGAGCGCTCAAAATAAGATAGAAAGTGCCAAAAAAGAGCTTGTGAGTGCTAAAAAAACGCTTAGGATTTTGCTAAATGAGAGGCCAGAATTTGAGCTT
Organism: Campylobacter concisus; assembly: GCA_963549665.1. Lineage (GTDB taxonomy): Bacteria > Campylobacterota > Campylobacteria > Campylobacterales > Campylobacteraceae > Campylobacter_A > Campylobacter_A concisus_BN. Next base: position 14,161 of record CAUUZE010000024.1, read on the forward strand.
AAATTTGAAGGCCTCACGCTAAGCCCAGTTAAAAGAGTGGGCGTTGATCTGGATGTGCCAACAAGCGCCATAGCAAACCGCCCTGATCTAAAAGCGGCCATTTACCGCATAGAAGAGGGCATCTTAAACTACAAAGCGAGCCAAAAAGAGTTTTATCCAAGCATCACACTAGGAGCCAGCCTCAAAAGCAGCACCGACAAAAAAGAGGAAGCCTTTAGTCTTAAATTTCTAAATGGCAACATAGCTCTGAATTTGCCATTTTTAAACTACCACAAGCTAAAGTCAAATTTAAAAGTTAGCGAGGCAAATTTCGAGCTTGCAAAGCTAAACTACATAAGCACTCTAAATAGCGCATTAAACGAGATAGACGCATTTTACAAAGGCTATTTGTCCGACGAAGCACTACTTACAAACTACCAAGAGCAGATAAAAAACTACGAGGAAATTTCAAAAATTTACGAGCTAAAATACTCCTACGGCAAGGTCGAGCTAAAGCAGTTTTTAGAGGCTAAAAATAGCGAGCTAGAGGCTAAAATAGGGCTACTAAAAGCAAAATACGCGCTTTTACAAGACGAGCTAAATATCTACAAAGCCATGGCTGGCAAATTTAATAGGTAAATTTTATGAGCTCAGCTTGGGACTACGAGGCAAATGCGTGTAGCAGTGATGGCAAATTTAGCGCCAAATTTGAAGGCTGTGAGGTCGCTATGGGCGCTCCAACCCTTGGCGAGCTACGACTTTTTATAAATAGCAAGCACTATTTAAATTTAAAAAATGAACTTTCAAACCACGCAAAAACATCATCAGTGGATCAAAATTTAGTTAAAGATGGCAGTGCCGATCAAATTTTTCTTAGCGAGAGAGCAACAGCTTGCTTTTTGTTTTCAAATGACTCTAAATTTCTAGCTTTTTGTGAATGGACGACAGATAAAATGCAGATCGTAAAGATACTTCGCCTAGCCGATATGAGCATAAAAACTGACAACAAACGCAAAAGAGTAGTGGAATTTCTCTCATTTGATGATGGCTTGCTTGAAATTTTAGACTCACCTATATTTATGCCTAAAAACTACACACTAGATATCCGCACGCTTTTTGACGATAAAATTTAACTCTTTGCTCTTAAATTTAGCACGCAAGATCGCTCAAATCTAAAATTTACGCAAAAGATAACTCTTTGACATACAAAAACAAATTTTAGTTTTAAGTTGCCTTTTACTCCAAAATTTAACGCGCAATTTCAATATTTGGCGCACAAAAACAAAATACCACTTATTTACATTTATCGCCGCTTTTATAAGGTGGGTGCTACTTTGCTTTTTAGAGCAAGAACCAGAAGCACTCAAGGTAACTCTCGCTAGCTATTTTCAAAATAAAGTGTAAAATTTAACTCATTTTCTTACAAATATTTTTACACCAAATTTAATGGATAAATTTAGATCACACAAAAGATAAAATGCAAAACACAGCCAAATATAGCCATTTAAAACTTTTAAAAGAGCAGAATAAAGATTTTAAAATATCAATTTGAAAATTATAGTTTTCAATATAAAGTATATAAAATACCTTGTATTTTACCTTTTGTCATATTTTGGCATTGCAATTATGGTTGATTTTAAATTTGCTTTTATGCTTGGTAATTTGAACTTGAAATGGTTAAATTTTAAAAATTGGAGTGATAAATGAGTAGAAAATGTTTTTTGGTTCAAAAGCAAAACTTGCAGATGAGTAAATTTGCGAATTTTTAATAAAACTTATCTTTGATGTTTCTTTGGGTGGTCAAAAAACAAAGCTTTTGCACTGCCCTCTTTTAGCTCTTTAATTTTACACTCAAACTCTATACAAAAAATCCCTGAAGTTGGGATATTGTCAATCGATGAGTCGCTTAGGTACTCGCAAATTTCAGTTATGCTAGGATTATGCGTGATGATGAAAATTTCATCTAAACTTTTGTCTAAATTTCTTACGAACTCCAAAAGATCCTCAAAGCTTATATCGTAAAGCTCGTCTTTGATCTCTATGGATTTTTCTTTAAATTTTAAAGTTTTAGCGATGATTTTTGCTGTTTGCTCACATCTTTTAGCGCTGCTTGAAAAGATAGCTCCTGGCATCACATCATACATTTTTAGCCTGCTAGCCATAAATTTAGCGTCCTCTTTTCCTTTTGGGCTAAGCTCTCTTGAAGCGTCTTTTGCGCCGTCTTTGTTCTCATCAACTGCTTTTGCGTGCCTTATAAAGTAAATTTTGCTCATGATCTCTCCTTTGAGAAATTCTTTATCCAACTAAGCTCTTCCTCGCTAAATCCAGCCTTTAAGCGGTCTTTTTCGTTGATCTCTCTCATACTTTTAAATGAATTTGGATATAAATTTAAAATGATGTCAAAGTAGCTTTTCTCATCGACGCCCTCTTTTTTGCAAGCAAATTTAAACCACTTATCACCCTTATAAACGTGAGAGACTTCCTCTTTTAAGATGACTTTTAGGCACTCAATGAGCTCTTCTTGCCCGCCCTCAGCTTCTAGCCTTTTGATGATGTGAGCGTTTGCATCAAGCCCGTTTGCCTCCATATATCTTGGCAGTAGTGCCATGCGGCTAGTAAGCCTATCTGAAGTCTTTTGAAGTGCGATAAATAGGCCATCATGCACACTTAGCTCGCCGTATCTGCCGCCCTGCTTTGTGAGTAAATTTTCTATCATGCAAAAGTGCCTGATCTCATCCTCAGCTACCTCCAGCCAGTCCTCGTAAAACTCCCTTGGCAGCCCTCTAAATCTATAACAAGCATCAAGCGCGATGTCGATAGCGCTAAATTCGATGTGAGCGACTGAGTGGATGAAATTTAGGTTTTTATCTTTTGGCTTTACCTTTTTGTTTAGCTCTTTCATGCTAACGACGTCGCAAAATTTAGCGTAGCATGGCATAGTTAGCTCATTTGGCGCAGAAATTTCATCAAAACAAATATCCAAATTTGATCTAAATTTCTCGTAAAATAGCTCAAATTTTAAAAATTTAAGCTCCACGTCGCCCTCGTTTAAAATATCCCAGATCTCATCATAAAATCTCATCTGCTCTCTTTAAGTAAAATTTAGCATACAAACAGCCGATACCCCAGCCTATAAAGTGCGCGTACCATGCGACATTTATGCCCATAAATAGTGGCAAAAAGCTCATGGCAACAACGATGGCAAAGTAGCCAAACCACGCCTTTTTGTCTGAGTAAAGCACCGAGGTCGCCAGCATGCCAAAGAGCATACACAAAGCGCCGCTTGCACCGACTAAATTTATAAATTTCTCATTTTCAAATGCAAAATATATATAAATAAAGCTTAAAATTTGCGTCAAAATGCCGCCAACAATATAAAAAATGATAAATTTCTTCGTGCCAAGATATAGCTCACTCATCGTGCCAACTTGATATAAAAAGAGCATATTCATAAGCAGGTGAGCTGTGCCTGCGTGCATAAAGATAGATGTGAGGGGCTGAAATATATAGAGTTTTTCTAAAAAATAGATGTTTAAGCCAAGTGCTAGCCATAGCTCACGCGAATGCAGAAAAGTGAGGCTAAAAAATGCAGCTAAATTTAAAAGGATAAGCGCAAATGTAGCTGGGCTACTTAGCTTTGCCATATCCAGCAAATCTGTTTGCCGCTAGGCAGCTAGCGTTTGAGCATCTTACAACGTAGCTATTTATCTCTTTGTCGCCCTTTAGATGCGTGTTTTTTTGTTTTAAATTCATATAGCTGTGGATTATCCTGCCGCCAGAGTTGTGGATAAATTTCACCGTCTCGTCTGGTAGTATGGCTGTCACGATGCCAACGTGAGTGACGTTTTTCTTGTCTTTATTTTTTTGTATGCCTTTGCCAAGGGTGTTTGAAAAGAAGATAAGATCGCCTTTTTTTGGATTTTTATGAGTGATTAAATTTTGGCTTTCATAGAAGTTGTAGATGGCTTTTGACTTTCTGCCACCCTTGCTGTAGTAGTTATTGATAGTTTTTTCATCAAAATACATATTTTTATATTTTGCATTTACGATAGATACAAATCCTGAGCAGTCGCCCCCTGCTCTAGTGTTTAAGTATTTTTTAAAAAATGAACCAAATTCTTTATCTGCTCTGCCGTCATCCTCGTCTAAAAGCTCATCAGAAGTTTGCCTGCTAAAGTCTTCGTTTATAGAGGCGGTTTGATTGTAGTCATTTTGTGGGATTTTAGGCTCATTTGAGGTGAAAGAACAACCTGTAAAAAGTGCAACGCATAGTGCAAAAAATATTCTTTTATTTATTAAACTTAACATATTTTTATCCAAAATAATTAATTTTCGTAATTTTAACTCTTAAATGTAAATAAAGCGAAAATAGCGCCCTGTTTTCTTTACTCTAAGTTTAAAAACAATATAATCGGCAAAAAATATATTTTCTTAAGGCAAAAAATAATGATGCACTATCTAAAAATAGAAGGCAATGCCAAATTAAGCGGCGAAGTAAAGATCAGCGGAGCCAAAAATGCCGCCCTACCTATCATCGCCCTAACCCTACTTGCTAAAAATAAGATAAATTTAACAAATATCCCAAATGTCGCTGACATAAAGACGCTTTGCCAGTTGCTTGTTAATCTTGGAGCAAAGTGCGAATTTAAAGATGAAAACTCACTAAGTATCGACACGAGCAGCGTAAATTCGACCACGGCAAACTACGACATCGTTAGAAAGATGCGCGCTTCTATCTTGACGCTTGGTCCGCTTTTAGCGCGTTTTGGACACTGCGAAGTGAGCCTTCCTGGAGGCTGTGCGATCGGACAAAGACCTATTGATCTGCACCTAAACGCACTTGAGAAAATGGGCGCAAATATCGAGATAAAGCAAGGCTATGTCGTTGCAACCGCGCCAAATGGCCTAAAAGGCGCAAAGATAGTTTTTGACAAGATCACCGTAACTGGTAGCGAAAACATCATCATGGCAGCGGCCCTAGCGCACGGCACGACAGAGCTTTTTAACGTCGCACTTGAGCCTGAAGTGGTGCAAGTTTGTGAAATTTTGGCAAAAAGCGGTGTCAAGATCGAAGGCATCGGCACGAGCGAGCTAAAGATAACTGGTAGCGGTCAAAAACTACTTGAAATTTGCGATATCGAGGTCATCCCAGATAGGATCGAGGCTGGCACATACCTTTGTGCTGGAGCTATCACAAATAGTAAAATTTCAGTCACAAGGGCGAATGCAGCGCACATGACAGCCATTTTAAATAAATTTGAAGAGATGGGCTTTGGTATCGAAATAGACGGCGATAAGATCACGATTTTGCCGACAAATGAGATAAAACCAGTCGAGATAAGAACGACTGAGTATCCTGGCTTTCCAACCGATATGCAGGCTCAGTTTATGGCGCTTTGTCTAGCAGCAAATGGCGTTAGCACGATAGATGAGAGACTTTTTGAAAACCGCTTTATGCACGTTAGTGAGCTAGCTAGGATGGGCGCTGATATCCGCTTAAATGGTCACATCGCAAGCGTTTATGCCCCTGCAAATTTAAACGCAGCTGATGTCATGGCGACAGATCTTAGAGCGAGCTCAGCGCTGATACTAGCCGCTCTTATCGCAAATGGCGAGAGCTTGGTGCATAGAATTTACCACCTTGATAGAGGTTATGAGAGGCTGGAGGAGAAATTTAAAAGCCTTGGGGCAAAAATAGTTAGACTTGAGGAGTAAAAATGCTAGTAAATGACGCACTTGAGGCTTTAAGGGCTAAATTTAAACCAAAAAACGAGAGTGAAATTTTACCCATTAGCGAGGCTCTTGGCAAAACCTTGGCAAATGACGTGATAGCGGTCAAAGACCTGCCCTGCTTTGATAACTCAGCGCTTGATGGATTTGCTGTTAAATTTGATGAAAAAGATGAGCCTTATAAGATCATCGCAAGTGCCTTTGCAGGCGATAAAGAGCAGCTAGCTATCGGCAAAAACGAGTGCGTGAAGATAATGACTGGCGCAAAGATGCCAAAGGGTGCTGACACGGTCATGAGATTTGAAGACTGCGTAGTTGAGGGCGAGTTTGTAAAAGCGCCAGCTAAGCTTAAAAAAGGTGATGCTTACCGTTTTAAAGGCGAAGAGACAAAGGTTGGTGAGATTTTACTAAAAAGTGGCGAAATTTTAAACACAAGAAGTGTGATGATGCTTGCAGCTCAGGGCATAAGCTTTATAGAAGTTAAAAAGCAGCCTAGTGTTGGAATTTACTCAAGTGGCAACGAAATAATCGAGCCTTGGCAAAGAGCTAGCGAGGATGAAATTTACAATGCAAACGCACTTGGCATCACCGCACTTTTAAGCTCAATCGGTCAAAAAAGCTCATATCTTGGCATCATAAAAGATGAGTTAAATGCCGTAAAACAGGCATTTTTAAACGCTGCAAACTACGACATCGTTATCTGCTCTGGTGGAGCAAGCGCTGGTGAGGCTGACTTTATGAAGATAGCCCTAAGTGAGCTTGGATACAACGAAATTTTCTCACACCTTGACATAAGACCTGGCAGGCCTTGCAAGGCTTATGAAAAAGATGGCAGGCTTGTTTTTATCTTGCCTGGCAACCCTATGGCTGCTTATCTTTGCACGATGATGCTTGTTTTACCACTTCTAAAAAGTGAGTGTTTTGTGACGCAAAAAGCTATAAATAGCGAAAATTTAAAGGTAAAATCAGGTAGAGCAAATGCGGTTTTTGGCAATATGGCTGATGGCAAATTTGTAGCAACTGACGGCGGAAAATATGGCTCAGGCATGATAAATCATATATTAAAGAGTGATTTTGTGTTGATAACTAGCCCTGATCAAGGTGAAATTTTACAAAATAGTGAAATTTCACTTATAAAACTTCCATAATCCTTGACAAATGAAAAACAATCTGATAAAATGCGGACTTCATTTTGCTTGCGGGAATAGCTCAGGGGTAGAGCACAACCTTGCCAAGGTTGGGGTCGCGAGTTCGAATCTCGTTTCCCGCTCCATCTTTTTTATACTCATTTTTTTATTTTCCACAAAACTTTTTGCAAATGAAGTCAGCATCTATCCGATGTATTGTGTCGTAAATGATCAAATTTCACTCAGTACTTTTGGCTTTGAAGGCGAAGACAATGAAATTTTAAACCTAGAGGGCAAAAGAGCTGCCAAGATAGATAGCAAAAAACTCTATGAAATTCTAACAGCAAATTTTAAAACATATAATGACAAAAGCGGCGGTAGCGTGGCTTTTGTGAAAAACTGCTCTATCATGGATGAAATTCAGATGCACTTTCTAAAAGCGATCAGCGACGAGTATCCAGGCATTAGCGTGAGCGATCTTAGCATAAGTCCGCAAAACAAACTCCCAGCAAATTTTAAAGACTTAGTTTTTAAAAATATATTTTTGAGCGATCAAAATAGCCAAAAAGGCGTTTTTAGAGCATCATTTGAGGATGTTGATCTAAGCCTTAAAAGCCTTTATTTTAAATTTAGCTTTAACGCAAAAATGCCAGTTTTTATCGCTATAAATTCAATGAACACAAACCACATCTTAAGCCTGCTTGACTATCAGCCAACTATGATCGAGTTTAGCAAATGGCCACGCGACGCACTTTCTGGCCTAAGCGCTGCAACTCTCGTCACAAAAATTCAGATAAGAAGCGGAGAAATTTTAACCAAACGCCAGTTTAACGCCATTAGCCTTGTGAAAAAAGGCGAGATGTTAAATGCAGTTTTGATAGAGGGTGGGGTTAATATAATCGCCGAAGTAAAGGCACTTGAGGATGGAAATTTAGGCGATATGATAAAGATAAGAACAAGAGAAAACAAAATTTTGCAGGCCACAGTTTCTGGCAAAGGACAGGCGATAATAAGATGAGAAAGATAGTTTTTGCAGCCACCGGAGCAAGCGGAGCTGGGCTTTTTCTAAAGCTAATAAATGCCGCAAAAGATAGCTGCGAAGCACACGTCATAGTTAGCAAAAACGCCATGAAAGTCTTGGAGGCTGAAGAAAATTTGAGGCTAAATTTAGATGAGCTTGGTGTGAAAATTTATGACGACTCTGATCTTAGCGCAGGCCCTGCTTCTGGCTCGTTTGGCACGGAGGCGATGATCATAGCGCCCTGCTCTACCAACACGCTAGCAAAAGTTGCAAACGGCATAA
>CAUUZE010000025.1:0-20890 GCA_963549665.1 Campylobacter concisus
CTATCTTAAAAATAACGCCGATCTTCTAAGCTCAAGCATGCTCTTGTCTGAGCTAAATTTAGTCGATGCAGTCGAGTATATAAACAAAACAACAGCCATAAATTCAAGCAAATTTAACATCGGCAAGATCGTTGTTATCGTTGCGATATTTTTATTTTTCGTCTCGCTAACTAGAATTTTAGCCAAGCTCACCTACTGGGTGATGTCACTCGTCGCTTCAGGCGAAGGGGTAAAAGAGGCTAAAAATCAGATCGTTGATATCATCAAAAAGCCAATCTCAGCACTTCTTATCATCTATGCGCTAAACATCTGTATCGGCATTGGATTTTATCCAGTGCCAGTGCCTCTAACGGTAGCAAATATCTTTTCTATCATATATATAGTCGCATTTTCATGGCTTGTCCTAACCATACTAAATGGCTACGGCATCGCCATACTCGACAAGATCGCGCAAAAAAGCAAGCGTAAAGAGGTGATAAACCTAGCACTAAAAGTGATCTACGTGATCGTGCTAATCATCACACTTTTACTGATCCTTCAAAAGCTTGGCTTTGATATCTCAGCGCTCATCGCCTCACTTGGTATCGGTGGTCTTGCTGTTGCCTTCGCTGCTAAAGACATCATCGCAAACTTCTTTGCATCTGTTATGATGCTCTTTGACAACTCATTTTCACAAGGCGACTGGATAGTTTGTGGCGACATCGAGGGCACGGTCGTTGAGATAGGATTTAGAAAAACAACAGTTAGAAGCTTTGATAACGCCCTTATCTTCGTGCCAAACTCAAAGCTAGCGAGCGATCCTGTTAGAAACTGGAGCAGAAGAAAGGTCGGCAGACGCATAAGAATGGTTATTGGCATCGAGTATGGACCAACTACAGAAGAGATCAAAAAATGTGTAAATGACATCAAAAATATGCTGATAAATCACCCAGATATCGCTAAGAGCGAAGATATCGCGGCTAATAAAAGAGGATTAAAATATAGACAAAACATAGTCTCAGTTGATGACTACGCTGGATATAAGTCAAATTTATTTGTCGTGGTTGATGACTTTGCTGATAGCTCGATAAATATCCTAGTTTATTGCTTTGCAAAAACTATCGTTTGGGGCGATTTTTTAGATGTAAAACAAGATGTAATGCTAAAAATTATGGATATTTTAAAGCAAAATGGTCTAAATTTTGCATTCCCAAGCCAAAGCTTGTATATCGAAAATATCAAAGATAAAATTTAAGGAGAGAAAAATGAGTGATGATTTTGACTACGAAGAGGTAGAAGAAGACTACTCTGAATTTAACGACGAGGACGAGGATAGTAGCGATAGCTATGACTATAACTACGACGAAAATGACTACAACTATGAAGATAGCGATGAGGATGAGGATAGTTACGACTCGTATTAAAATGATCTAAATTAAATTTAATGGATGAAATTAACGGAGAGAATGCTTGGTACAGGAATTTATAGAGCAAGATAGCTATAAGGCTATTGATGACATTTACAAAACGATATTAAACGTAGCGATAGTAAGTAACGCCTTTGTCTTGATCGCGCTTTGCAGTTTTTACTTTGACTTAACGATCATTTTTATCTGTTTTTTATTTCTTTCTATTAGCACTGCTTTAAGGATTAGATTTAATATCAAATACAGATTTTTAATCTCTGCCATCTTTCAACTAAATGTCATCACCGCAGTTATCGCTGGCGTTGTTGGCATGGGCTGGAGCTCTAATATATGGATAACACTCCTTGGCGTTATCTTTATAAACTACTTTTTGGCTTTTAACCAAAGGCTTCTAACATACTCTGTCTGCCTTCTTGAGCTATTTGTCCTTTTGTGGCTATATCTTACATATAAAGATAAAGCAGTTGAGATAGACACCATGATACAAATAGGCTCAACCTGTATAAGCGTTTTCTTTACTTTTTACTTGGTCTTTAGACTTTCGTTTTTCTCTGATGCGATCACATCTAGTGGCTACAAACAGATCAGTGAAGAGAAAGAGGAGATAGAGAGAATTTCTAAGTATGACTTTTTAACCGGTCTTTTAAATAGACGCTCTATCGAAAGAACGCTAAGATATGAGTTAAAAGAGCTTAGAGAAAAAAGCAGTGACGCAAATTTAGTCGTTATGCTAGGAGATATAGATAACTTCAAAAAGATAAATGACACCTATGGACACGACTGGGGTGATAAGGTCTTAAAAGAGATCGCAAGGGCTTTGCAAGATACTTTTAGAGAAAATGACCACATTTGTAGGTGGGGTGGAGAGGAATTTCTAGTTATCTTGCCTGAAGTTAAAACTGAAGACGTAAAAAAGGTAGAAACCAGACTTGGCACAAGGATAGCGCAGGTAAAGTTGCCTGATAAAAGCTCAGTAACCATGACCTTTGGTCTAGTCCTTTGCGCAAATGGCGTTATAACTGATATCGACACAGTCATAAACAAAGCTGATAAAAAGCTATATGAGGGTAAGAAAAATGGCAAAGACCGCATCGAGTATGAGATCATGAAGGCAAATAAGGACAAAGACAATGCCTAAAATTTCACTTTATATCTCACAAAAGATCATCGTCTTTTCGCTTCTAGCTGTACATACTTTTTACCTAGTTATGTTCTGCCTCATGGGCGAAGAAATTTTGGCTGTGGCAAACATACTTTCTGTTAGTATATATCTTTTTGCACTAAAGATACTCTTTGATAGCGAAGAGAACAACAAGATCGTAATGCTCATCTTGCAAGTAGAAATTTTACTCCATGCCTCACTTTGCGTCTTTATCCTAGGTCTAGGCTGGGGCTTTGAAATTTTATTTTTAACATCGACAATTAGCCTCTTTTTCTTATCAGTTAGCTTTAAAATGTTAAGCAGAATTATCTCTTTGCTAGATATCGCAGCATTTTTACTTTTTTATCTAGTGATAGATCTACCAGCAAAGGACGATCCTTTATACAAAGAGATATTTTTTGTATTTAACCTAACTGCATCTTGCGTGTTTGCTGTCTTAACCTCATTTTTGCTAGAGAGCTCAAATTTATTTATATTCTTAGGCATCTTAGAAGAGAAAGAGTCTGCTAAAGCCGTCTTTAACCACGACCCACTAACTGGGCTTTTAAACCGCGCCTCAATGCAACAAATTTTTAGACAAAAGAATTTATTTGACGGCAACGACTTTGCTATCGTGATGTGCGATATCGACAACTTTAAAAAGATAAATGATACCTACGGACACGGCGCAGGCGATGAAGTGCTAAAGAGCCTTTCTAAAATTTTCAAAAATGCTTTCAGAAATGAAGACAGGGTTGCAAGATTTGGCGGCGAGGAGTTTTTGGCTGTTATCTTTGACGTTAAAAAAGCAAAAGCAGTTAGCATCTTAGAGCGTATCAGAGAGACGCTTAATCAAAATGTCGTTGAATTTGAAAACAATAGGATCATAGCTACTATGACCTTTGGTGTCGTGGCTCACAGCGGCAACACTGAGGTAAATATCGAGCGTATGATCAAGCAAGCTGACGAGCTACTTTATGTCGGTAAGCGAAATGGTAAAAATATCGTTATGAGTGCGGATTACGATCCAAAAGGATAAATTTAGAGGCCTAAGCCTCTAAATTTTAATGTCCATACATTATGTTTGGTAGCCAAAGTGAAATTTGCGGTATATAAGTAACCAAGATAAGGCCAAAGAACAAGGTTAGCGTCCATGGCAAGCACGCCACGATGACCTCTTTTAAGTTCATATTTGTAAGACCGCTTGCGACAAATAAATTTAGTCCAACAGGCGGGGTCACCATACCTATCTCCATATTTACAACCAAGATGATACCAAAGTGTATAGGATCGACGCCTAGTTGCGTAGCTATCGGAAGCAAGAGCGGCACCATGATCATGATAACGCTTGAAGGCTCCATAAACTGACCCATGATAAAAAGCAAGATATTTACAAATATCAAGAACCCTATCATGCCGATATTTGCGTCAAGTATCATCGATGCGATCGCTTGCGGGATCTGCTCGCTAGTTAGCAAATATGCAAAAACAACGGCATTTGCGATGATGAAAAATATCATAGCTGTTGTAAGGGCTGAGTCTAGGCAGATGTCCCAAAGATCTCTTATCTTTATATCTCTATAGATAAAAAGCGAGATAAATAGCGCATAGACCGCACTTGCTGCAGCAGCTTCAGTCGGAGTGAATATGCCTCCGTAAATTCCGCCAATAACCACAACGACGATTAGTAGCGCCCAAAATGCTTTTGCAAATTTCTGCACTCTTACTTTAAATGGCTCAGCCTTAGTCGCTTTAAATCCAAGCTTTTTTGCTCCAACGTAGGTTTGCGCAAGCATCATGCCACCAAGCATAAGACCAGGTACGACGCCAGCCATAAAGAGCTTGCCGATACTAACCTCAGCAGTTACACCATAAACTATCATAACAACTGAAGGCGGGATCAAAATTCCAAGCGAGCCAGCCGTTGTTATGCCACCCACTGCGTACTCTTTTGGATAGCCAGCCTCTTTTATAGCTGCAAACATAATTGAGCCAATGGCTACAACCGTCGCAGGTGAGCTTCCAGAGACCGCTGCAAAGATGATGCAGGCAAATATCGCGCTCATAGGCAAGCCACCTGGCAAATGTCCGACCATAGACTTTGCAAAGTCGATGATACGCCTTGCTGAGCCGCCTTTGCTTAGTAAATTTCCAGCCAAGATAAACATCGGTATCGCCATTAGCGAAAATTTATTGATACCATCAAAAATTAGCTGCGGGATCGTAGCGATGTCTATGTCTGTAAAAAATATCATCGTTAAAACGGTGCTTGTGCCTAGCGAAACCGCGACTGGCACGCCTATTAGCATCAGTGCAAAAAGCAGGATAAATAAAAATGCTATTGTCATCTTTTTTCTCCTTAGTCTTTGACCACGCTACCATGAGCTAGCTCGTGCGCTTCGTTATTTACGACATTTGCTGCTGGAGTTAGAGCTACTTTGATAGCTTTTTCGGCCGAGCGGTAGCTAGCTGTGACGAAGGCTATTGGAAGCACTAGCATAGGGACCCATTGAGGTATGCCAAGGTCTATTATCATCTGCTCGATCTCGTGCAAAATTTTAAGATAATCCACCGAATAAACCGCGATAAATATCAAAAAGACAGTTGTTAAGATGTGCGAAAAGAGCAGGCATGCCTTTGCAAGCGCTGGTGGAAATTTCTCCACCAAGATAGTTACGCTAACGTGGATGCCCTTATTAAAGCCATACGCTGCGGCAAAAAACGCCGACCAAATGAATAAGTAGTTTGATAGCTCGCTCGCCCATGACCAGCTTTTGTCAAAAAAGTATCTAGCCACGACGTTAGCAAAGGCTAGTAGCGTTCCACTAGCTAGCCCTAAAACGGCGATAGCCTTATTGAGCGAGACTATCAATATATCAAGAGCGTTAATGAAATTTTTCATTATTTTGTCTCGATTGTTTTTTCTATAAGCTCTTTGCCGATGACATCGTAAAATTTAGGATAGATAGCCTGCATAGTCTTCTCCCACTCAGCCTTTTGCGCATCATCGATCTTGAAAATTTCTAGCTTTTTAGTCTCTGCTATATATTTTTCAAGCTCGGCTATGACGTGAGCGTCCTCTTTGGCTGTCTCTTCTCTCTCGTAAGCTGTAGCCTCGCTTAGAGCTTGTTTTACATTTGCTTTTAGATCATCTGGTAGTTTGTTCCAAAATTTATCACTCATAACGACTAGATAGCCTAGATATCCGTGGTGTGAAAGCGTAAGTGAGCTTTGAACCTCGTGAAATTTAGAGTTATAGAAATTTGATAGTGGATTTTCAGTCGCATCAACTACGCCTTGTTGAAGCGCAGAATAAACCTCTGAAAATGGCAGAACTTGTGGGTTGCCACCGATCGCTTTGATCTGCTCTTCAAGCACTTTTGAGCTTTGGATTCTAAATTTTTGTCCTTTTGCATCTTCTGGCACAAGGATCGGTTTTTTGCTTGAGCTAAAGTGCTTAAATCCAGCATCCCAGTAATCAAGCGCTACAAAGCCTTTCTTAGTCACAAGACCTTTTAGCTCCTCGCCAACTGCACCATCTTGAACCTTGTGAAGGTGGTCTGCATCTTTAAAGATGAAAGGCAGGTCGAATAGCTGAAACTGCGGCACGATAGGTGTAAATTTAGAAAAACTAGGAGCTGCCATTTGAACGTTACCAAGTTTTAGCGCGCCAAAAACTCTATCGTCATCAAGTAGCTGAGCTGATGGGAAGACTTGAACTTTTATCTTGCCGCCACTTAGCTCTTCAGCACGCTTAGCAAAAAAGTCAGCTGCCTTGCCCTTTGGCGTAGAAGCTGCGACAACGTGAGCAAATTTGATCGTATAGACCTTATCCGCACCAAATGCTAAGCCACTGATGGCACATGTAAAAAGTAAAGCTTGTAAGAATTTCATCTTTCATCCTTTGTAATAGTTTTGATAGGTGCATTATAAATTTCAAAAATAAAAATTTAGAAATTTTGTTTCATAAATTCACATATCTTTATTTTTATATGTGTATTTTAGTAACATTTTTGAGCTAAAACGGATAGTTTTTGCTTTGTAAATTTAACGTAAAAATTTATTTATCATTTTTATAGTCTATTTTTGTTACGTTTCTACACATATTTTTATATTATTTTTTACATTTAGAGAAATTTAAATTTACTTTTCTCTCTTTTGCAAAGCTAAATTTGCTCTTTTAGAATATAAATTTTCACTCTTTTAACCACAAATTTATAAAGAAATTCGCTCATTATTTGTAAATGAAAAAATTAGCTTTTATAAAAACGCCCTATTTTTGGCTTAAATTTTAAAAGATTTTGTTTGTTAATCTTTTGTGGCTATAATACGAAATAACAAATTTTATTATTAAGGAATTATTATGTTTGAACTAAGAAAACTTCCGTTTGACGCAAACCACAACGCAGTAGTAAGTGCTAAAACCTGTGAATACCACTACGGCAAGCACCACGCGACCTATGTTGCAAATTTAAACAATCTCATAAAAGATACAAAATTTGCTAACGCATCATTTTACGAGATCCTAAGAAATAGCGAAGGCGGCCTTTACAACAACGTCGCTCAAGTTTATAACCACGACTTTTACTGGGACTGCATCGCTAAAAAAAGCGAGATGTCAAGCGAGCTAAAAGCTGCGATCGAAGCAAATTTCGCGAACTTCAAAGAGGAGTTTTTAAAGGCAGCTACAACGCTTTTTGGCTCAGGCTGGGCGTGGCTTGTATTTGATCCAAGCAGCAAAAAGCTAGAGATCGTACAAACTAGCAATGCAAAAACTCCAGTGAGCGATGGCAAAGTGCCACTTCTAGTAGTTGATGTGTGGGAGCACGCTTACTACATCGACAACTTCAACGCTCGCCCAAAATACCTAGAGACATTTTACGAGAACATAAACTGGGAATTTGTAAGCCAAGCTTACGAGTGGGCGCAAAAAGAGGGCCTTGGCTCAGTTGAGTTTTACACAAAAGAGCTACATAAATAATATCTGGCGGGTCCTCCCCGCCTTTAAATTTCTGCTTTTATTCAAATTTAGCTATCAAATTTATCATTTTAAAAGAGCACAAACACTTGTTTTGATAAATGACCTTTTTTATAAATTTACAACCAGCATAAGCTAGCTCATCTTTAAATTTCTACTTTCTAAATTTTAAAATCATCAAATTTCTAAGCAAAATCACTTTGAAAGATAATGCGATTTTAAATGGCTCAAATTCTCGTTATGACAAAATGGCTTCTTTTAAATTTAACACTAGTGCGAGATATCTCACTTTCAAATTCCTATTTTTCAAATTTGAGTTGCTAAATTTAGTAATCAATAGGCACGATGATTATAGCTTTGAAATAACATAAAATACTCGTTTTAGCTACCGCCATATTTTGATGCGGTGGCTTTCACTTTAAATTTAGCACTATAAAACAACTTCACGCCTTTAAAATTTAAAACCACCCTGATACTCTCAAAATGATCGCGGTCTTTACTGCTTTGAAAATGCCTCTAAACATTCGCGTTCAAAGGCTTTTTGCTTTAAATTTAACGCAAATCAAAACCAACGGCAATATCTTGCTCTTAAATTTCTCTATTTCAAATTTAAATATGATCCAAAGCTACTTAAAACTTCAAAACAACTCCCCAAACGCGATCAAGACACTCTTGTTGGCACTCCAAGGCATGCTAGAAAAAAAATAAAATAGTAAAAAACTAGCTTTACAAGCTGTCTTGCTATGACTAAACAACTCCATGCTTAAATTTAAGGCGACCAAAAAATAGCATAGGTTCGCTAGACTTTAAATTTTACGAGTAATACTTACTTTGGTTTTTAAGAAATGTGAGGGTCAAAAATGCCCCCAGTAGATATTTTGTATCAAGAAAGGGCGGCTTAAATTTCAAAGCCACCCAGTCAAAATTTATCTCTTTGAAGTGTATAAATTTATCCCATTTTGCAAGCGTTTTAGCCCTTCAAGCACCCTCTCGCGCTGCGTTGCGATATTCATACGAAGGAAAAATTTATCTCCCCTGTAAGCGTTGCCGTCATTTAGCCACAGCCCTGCCCTGTCACGCAAAAATTTCATAAGATCACTCGAATCCTCGCAAAACTCGCTGCAGTCAAGCCACAAAAGATAGGTCGCATTTGATGGCAGAAGCTTTACTGGTAAATTTTGCTCTTTTATAAAATTTTCAACGACCTTTTTGTTTTCAAAAAGATACTCTCTTAGCTCATCAAGCCACGCCTCACCCTCGTTAAATGCGGCTATTGCAGCAATGATCGCAAAGGCATTTGCCTCGCCGACCTCATCGTAGTTGATGGCAGCATTTAGCCTTGATCTGATCTTTTCGTTTGGCGTGACGACGGCTGAGCTTTGAAGGCCAGCTATGTTAAAGGCCTTTGTTGGCGAGATGCACGTGATGGAGTTATTCTTGCACTCCTCGCTAACGCTGATAAATGGCACGTAGTTTAGCCCAGGATCAGTTATGTCGCAGTGAATTTCATCGCTAATAACCAAAACGCCGTGCTTGTAGCAAAGCTCGCCTATCTTTTTTAGCGTCTCTTTGTCCCAAATTTTGCCTATTGGATTGTGTGGGTTGCAAAGTAGCATCATAGTAGTTAGCGGCTGGGCCAGCTTTGCCTCGAGGTCGTCAAAGTCTATCTCATAAGAGCCATTTTTATAAACAAGGTCGTTTGATAAAATTTCACGTCCGTTGTTTTTGATGCAGTTAAAAAAGACGTGATAGACAGGCGCTTGCACTAAAATTTGATCTCCTGGGCTGCTAAATCTCCTAATAGCAGTTGAGATAGCTGGTATGACGCCAGTGCAAAAACACATCCACTCGTTTTCAAAGCTCACGTTGTGACGTCTTTGCCACCAGCTCTTTATCGCCTCGTTCCACTCTTTTGGGGTGAAAGAGTAGCCAAAGACGCCGTTATCAAGGCGCTTTTGCAAGACACTTAAAATTTCAGGTGCAGCCTTAAAGTCCATATCTGCAACCCACATCGGCAAAACATCGCTCTTCATACGCCATTTTGATGAGTTGGTGCCTTCTCTGCTTACTAATGTGTCAAAATCGTGCTTCATAGCTTTTCCTTAAATAAAATTTTAAATCAATTATAACCCAAAAGATACTAAGATGATTTAAAAATTTAATACCAAAAAAGGAAAAATGATGAAACTAGCTCAGGCTCTCATACTAAGGGCTGACACGCAAAAGCGCATCGAACAGCTAAAAGTTAGGCTACTTAGCAACGCAAAAACGCAGGAGAATGAAAGTCCAAGCGAAGACCCAAAGCTGCTTTTAAAAGAGCTTGACAAGCTAACAAGTGAGCTTTTTACGCTCATTTGCTCTATAAATTTAACAAACTCAAGCACTAAATTTGATGGCATGAGCCTCACTGAGATGATCGCTAAAAAGGACGCTTTGACGCTAAAAGCAAACGTGCTTAGGGAGTTTGCCACGAGCGCTAGTCAAAAGGTCGATCTTTACTCAAACAGCGAGATCAAAATTTTAAGCACAGTCGATGTGGCCGCACTTCAAAAGCAAGTAGATGCGCTTTCAAAAGAGATCAGAGAGCTTGAGATGAAGCTTCAGGAGGCAAACTGGTCGGTTGATCTAGTAGAGTAAAATTTATGGTAAAAATTTAGCCAAAAGCGAGTAAAAAACCATACATTGGCGGCTTGCGAAGACCAGGCAAAAGCTTAAATTTAGTCTTAGCAATCTTACAAATGCAAATTTAAAAAGCACTTTTACTACCACTTACTGGTTTGGCTATATTTTGGGTGGGTTTGGGGAAAATTAATCTTTATCATGTAAAATTTCGTAAATTTTTAAAAAGGAAATTTATGAAACTAGACACTCTAATCGTAAAAGGCATCGAAGCTAAAAACAATCCAAACAAAGCGGTCGTTCCGCCAGTATTTTTAGCTAGCACATTCGTGCAAGATGACCTTGAAAATTTTCAAGAATTTGCCTACTCGCGCGGCAACAACCCTACAAAAAAGGCATTTGATGATATCTTTGCTAAAGTTGAAGGTAGCAAATACGCATTTAGCTTTGGCTCAGGTATGGCAGCAACAGCAGCTGCACTTAGCCTTATAAAAACAGGGCAAAAAGTCCTGCTAAATAGCAACGTCTATGGCGGCACATATAGATATGTCACGACAGTTTTTGAAAGCCACGGCATAAAGAGCGAATTTATAGATGATCTAAATTTTTTAAGCGAAGATGACATAAGCGACGACGTGGCAGCCATCTTCATCGAAACTCCCTCAAATCCCCTCTTAAGAGTGACTGATATTGCTAGAATTTCAAAGATCGCTCACAAAAAGGGCGCTCTAGTCATCGTGGATAACACATTTTTGACGCCTTACTATCAAAAAGTGCTTGAGCACGGAGCTGACATCGTGGTATATAGCGCTACAAAGTATATCGGCGGACACGCTGACGTGATCGCTGGTATCGTCACGCTAAACGACGATGCTTTGGCTGAAAAGATAAAATTTGCTAAAAACACGCTTGGTGGCATCATCAGTCCGATGGACGCATACTACCTCATACGTGGGCTTAAAACGCTTAGCGTTAGGTTTGACAGACAAACGCAAAACACACATAAAATCATCAAATTTTTAGAGAATAATGACGCCGTTAGCGTGGTGCATTTCCCTGGCTCATACAGCGAGCAAGAGGCAAAGATGCAAGCGGCTCAAGCAAGCGACATCGGCGCTCTTATCTCATTTGAGCTTGATGAAAAATATGATGTAAATAAATTTGTAAAAGCGCTAGAAATTTTTGATCTAGCAGTGAGTCTTGGTGGCGTAGAGAGCCTTATCTGCAGGCCTGCTACGATGACGCACGAGGCATATCCAAAAGAGTTGCTAGATAAGATCGGCATAAAGCAAAATTTGCTTCGCCTAGCCATCGGCATCGAAAACGTCGATGATCTAATAGCCGACCTTGATCAAGCATTTAAAAAAGCTAAAAGATAAGGAGAAATCATGGCAACTACAAAATTTAAAGGTAGTGAGGTAAATTTAAGCGGAAATGAGCTATTTGTCGGCTCTTATGCGCCTGAGGCAAGAGTCGTAGCGCAAGATCTTAGCGAATTTAGCGTGGGCGGAAATAACGGCATAGAGGTGCTTGTCTGCTTACCTTCACTAGATACTGGCGTTTGCGCGGCAGAAGCACGTAAATTTAACGAAAAAGTGGCTGGAAAACACGGCGTAAAACTTAGCATCATCTCAAATGACCTGCCATTTGCGATGGGGAGATTTTGCACAACTGAGGGCATAGCAAATTTGCGCGTGGGAAGCGATTTTAGATACGGCGAATTTGCCCAAAACTACGGCATGCTGATGAGTGACGGGGCGCTAAAAGGCTTGCTTGCAAGAGCGGTCTTTGTCATCAAAGATGGCGTCATCATCCACAAGCAAATCGTCCCTGAAGTGACCCAGGAGCCAAACTACGACGCAGTTTTTGACGCGATAAAACAAAGCGGTGGATGTGGTTGTGGCTGTGGCTGCCATTAAAATTTACTATGCAAATAGCCCAGCTATGATGGCAAAGAGCTGACTGCCCGTCACCACTAGCTCACCAACCTCTTTTACATCTCTTAAAACTGGCCTTATAGAGGCTAGTTTTAGGCTTGATTTTTCTTTTATTTCTTCATTTTTCGGTGGCAGATCTTGCGCGATGCTTGCGTATTTTTTAATAACATCGATCACCTGTTTTATCTCATCTGGTAAATTTTCATCCAAATTTTTAGGCAGCGAGATGTATAAATTTTCACGGCTTCTAGTCAGTAAGACGTAAATTTTTCTGTAAAAAAGCTCCCTTTCATTTTTATATATGGTCTGCAAAAACGGCAAAAAGTTGTGGATGATGACATTTTGTGCTTCAAGGCCTTTAATGGACTGCATCGTCAAAACCTCCACGTTTTTACCCTCTGGCAAGACGCTCTCTTTTATGGCATTTACAGCGACCTTGCTATTACTTAAAACAACACTTGTTTCGCCATCTGGCAAGGCTTTTAGGCACTTTTTAAGCCCCGCAAATTCATCAAGCTCGGCTACTTTTATGCTGCCATCTTGCAAAATACACTGGATGTCTGAGATGAAGTCTTGATTTAGATAAAAGCTCTTTTTGTAGTAGTCGTTTATCGCAGAGTCCTTTTGCAAGATCTCAAATGCACACCTAGCGATGTTTGAAGGTGTTGAAGGTGTTCGGTAGACGTTTTTTAGATTTTTCACGCGCCCTCTCATGTCGATCCGCTCAAATTTTGGATGGTGAAAGATGTCGGCGATGTTGTTCATCGTGTATGTGTAAAATTTCTGCGCCTCGTCGATGAAAAATATGCAGTCCCCTATCTCCTCGTAGATGGCGCGCATAAAGCCAGCTGGCATATCCTGAGTCTCGTCACAAAGGACGTAGTCGATAGGATGCTTTGCAAGGTGGGCTTTAAATTTAGCTCTAAACTCGGCTATTGCTTCGTCTGATTCATAAATTTGATACTTTTGGCTGATGTTTGTATTTTCATCCATGCCAAGCTTTGCTCTCATCAAATTCTATACGTTTTAGCAGCGACATTATCGGATAGACAGCGATATTTTTGTTTATAAATTTATCTCCAAAGCTTGATTTAATATTTTGGGCCAAATTTTTATTAAAACAAAGCACGAGAAATTTCTCATTTTCGTCACGCTCAAGCCTGTTTGCGACAAAATTTGCAAGTATCATCGTCTTACCAGTGCCTGCAACGCCCCTGATCACGCGAAAGCCGCCAGTGTAGCCGTTCATGATGCTAAGCTGCTTGTGGTCAAAAAACATCACCTCATCTTTCGTGATTATCGGGATTATCTTTTGTTTTAGCCTGCTTTGATTGACAAGCATTTCTGAAATTTTAAGAAACTCTTTTTTGTTTGGCAGCGTGCTTATAGAGGAGTTGAAAAATTTAGCAAAGATGTCCTCGTCTGTTAGATCGTCTTTGAAAAAGGTGTGATTTTTTAAATTTAGATAGCTTGGATTTTTCGCGTAAAATTTACTAGCCTCAGCCTTGCTGATAGAGGGGAAAATGACCCTGTACTCGACATTTATAGGCACTTTTTTAAGCTCTGACTCTATCTTTGCAAGAAGCATTCTTTGATAAATTTTTACCTGCTCGTAAGGGTTATTTTCGTCCATTTGCTCAAGATCGCTCCAGTTTTTCACCTCGATGACGTAAATTCCAAGTGCTGGATGGAGCAAAAGCAGGTCTATCTCCCTAGATGAGCCGGCAGGATCGTCGATGCTCGCCTTTGGAATGAGATAGTAGTTTTCATCGCCTTTTTGGTTTAAAATTTTACCGATAGCCTCGAGCACATCGGTCTCACCCTGCTCACCTTTAAAGATCTTACTAAAAATGCTTTTTATGTTCATAAACCACTCCTTTAAATTTTTAACAACTTTGCTATTTTATAAATTTTAATCTTAGAGTTTGAAGCGGTGGAGCTATCAAGCTAGCTTTTTTATGACAATGTGGGTCCTGCCAACTAGCAGAGTGGTTTTAATCATTTAAATATAAGCTCTTTTTTTCTTTTAAACATACCAAATATCAGGACTTTACTGCATACCATGCCACCTCTCTTGCCTTTTTAGCCTAAAAGTGACCTTTATATTGCCTAATTTTTTTACTATTAAGATACGCAAATTTTAGTTTTTAATTATTTATTTGATTATTTTTCTAAAAACTTAGTAAATCCTGCTATTTTAGAGCTCTCGCGACAGTTAAAATACCACGAAATTTCTTTAAAATTTAGAGAAGAAATGTATTATTTTAATTTCACTATCTTTGTTTTTTTATTTGCATTAAGTCTAAATTTTTATAGCAAAAATATAAAATTTAAAATAAGTAAAATGAGTGAAAAATAAAAGCGATTTAAAATTTGAAGTGGCCGGGAGATAGGGACACCTAGAGTGTAAAAACATTTTTCATTACTACAAGTACCTAAAAATGGGATTTCTATGGCATTTTTAAGAGTATAAATATTGACTCTTTCTGGGTAAAAAGATGTAACAAGTCTATGTAACAAGTCTAGCACCATTAATTCCTTTCCTCTGCAATATTTTATATAAAATTTCGTCCAAAATTTTAGACGATTTTTATTTAAATACATTAATCGGCAACCGCCAGGTTACCTAGATACTTAGTCTTTTGCCTGACGCTATCGCACCTTCAAGCGTGCTTAGCGTTAGCGAATCGTTGTCTGGGTTTAGTAGTCTATCGAGAGCGACACAACTGGTTTTCATGAGCTTAGTCATCTTTGTTTTGGTTGCACATTCCAGCTTCAAGCTAACCTCCGATATAACCAACAAAAGGCTTTGTATTTACCGTATATTATATCAAATGCTCCAATTTCCCATCCTAAGCTCGCTTATATCTTTAAAATCTTTTTCGTTATTCGTAACCAAAATAAGATTATTGCCAAGCGCTACGGCAGCAATCAGCATATCCATATCGCCTATCCTTCTATTTTTATTTCTCATTTCAAGCCTTATTTTACCATAGCTTGCTGCGCATTTACTCGTAAAATCCAAAACGCCGAAATTTGAGATAAAATCGCCCATCTGTAACAAGTATTCTATGATTTTAAGGGGCTTTTAGAGTATTTTTAATAAAAAACTTGTCCTATTATCAGGACAGTTTTTCTTAAACTTTTAGCTATAAAAATTTTTGATTTAACAAAAATAAAGACTCTAAAGTGCTATAATCTACTCAAATTTAAAAGGACTTTTATGACTACCATGATAAACATTCAAACAACTGCAGATAATACCGCTCTCGAAGCGATAAAGGCTCTACTTTTTAAAATAGATCCAGCTGCTATTTTTGAAACCTATGGTGAGCAGCAAAACTATCTTAGTAAAGAGGACGAAGAGCATCTAAAGAGGATTTCTGATATGGATGATAAAGGAGAGCTAGAGTATGTCTCAATGGACGAAATGAATGCTCATGTAAATTCTCTTTTTAAAAAATACGGTGCCTAAATGCAACAAATTCCTTATATAAGCAAGGAATTTCTAAGCCAACTTGATGCCATTTTAGATTTTTACTCTAAGGATAGCATTGAGACTGCTCGGGCTTTTTATAGTGAGCTATTAGAAAGGCTAAAAAGCATCTCTTATATGCCTTATAGATTTAGAAAAAATAAAACAATCAATAGAGAAGACACTAGAGACCTTATCTTTAAAGGGTATGTGGTGGTCTTTCGTATAGAACAAGATCACATAAAAATACTTGCAATATATAAGCACAATCTTACTCCTTACTCATAGAAATACGCTATTAGCTTAAATTTATAGAGGCTATAGCTTCTAAATTACTATTTAGTTCTTGCATCTTAATTTCCACAGGAAAGGCTATACCAAAGTGTCCAAGCTCTCTTTTGAGCTTGATATTTGTATTTGCATGAGTTATGACTAGATTATAAATTTCTTCTTTTACTTGCCTTATCTCTTCTCTTGCAAGCTCTATTTCACTATTCTTTTTGATAAGCTCTTGATTAGCCTTGCAAAGCTCATTTTTAGTAGTTTGCAGCTCCGTCTCTTGAGCTTTATATAAGCTTTCTTGACTACCAAGCCTTGTTCTTAGTGTTTGATTTTCATGCTCTAGCTCTTCTATCTTTACCTTTTGCTCTTCACTATATCCAGTAATGATTTCTATATATGTCTCATCTTTTTCAATGATAGCCTCTAGCTCTTCTAGTTTTTTCATAAGCTTATCATTTTCGCTAGCCACTCTAAAAGCTTTTAGTTTCTTATGCTTACTGCCACCATCTCCTTTTATCATTCCCAGAATTTCAGCATTTGTGTTATATACAGTTTTAAAAACGGTTTTGTAGTCCAAATTTGGATCAGTTGTATTCTTCTTAAATCTTTGCATTTGGTTTCTGCCATTTACTAGGCTATTCCATTCTACATGAGCATGCTTTTGAAATATTGGTTCAAATTCTTCATATTCCAGTTCAGCCCCTTTTTCATAGTATTGCTTGCCATTTACACTCTCTTTTATATGTATGTAATAAGCCCTGCCATCCTTGTCTGTAATGTATGTGCCACCTAGTTTGCCATTTTCATCATGAAATAGTGGAAATATCTCCTTGTTATCGCTCTTTCTCAAAAGGTGCCCCTCATCACTATGAATGTATAAATTTATGGGTTCAATGTTTAAAATTTTGCTTACAGCTTTTATGGATTTTAGTAAGCTTGATAGTTGCGTATGCTCGTTTAGTCCTATGACGCATTCATAGTGACAGTTTTGCTTTAGCGGCTTTTTGCCCCTATGCTTATCCACTAGCTTTATCTTGCCAAGATGCGATACTTCATACTTCATCTCATCTCTTCTTTTTTGCCATAAGTCATCGAAGCTAAGCTTATTTAATCTTATGTGCCTCACGGGCTTTTTCAAGATCCCATATTTTTCGTTTAGATAGTATCCTGGCATTAGGTAGCTGGGTTTTTCTTCTCTGCTATTGTGAGCATTTGTGCGGTCACTAGCTAGCTCAAATGTTATGTTTGCTTGTTGGTTTTTAAACATATTGCCTCTTTAAATTTAATATCTATTTATAGTAATTATATGTGTTTGGGCAAAAATCATTAGCCTAAACCATTTTATTGCCCAAATTGGTTTAGATAGCTCTAAACCTTTGGGCTCTGCGAGGCTTTTTAATGTAAAAGAGAGATTTAACCTACATTCTTTTAAAATACAAGTCATATTCTAGAACTAGACTAAATGAGTCCTTTATGCCTACCCTGCTAGCTTGTTTATGCATCATCTACCACATAGGCATTTTTTCTAACCGCATATTTTACGTATTTTATTTTTTATCTTTAAAGTATATCTTTACAGTATGTTTCTCCGCTTAGCACCGCGACTACTAGCGGACCACTTGATGATATGGTGCCTTTTATCTTATATCACATAGACAGCGACACCATCTTTTTTCTTTTAAAAGAATATCTTTGCCATATATCCTTCTATGGACAAAGTAGCTTTTGTATCCAACAATCTTATGGCCATAAACGCTGCAACCTTTATAATGTTTTCACATTATCTTTTTTCTTTTATAGTTTCTAAAATCTTCTTAAGGTACTTTTTAAATTCGTCAGCAGATGTTTTATTATCATTTGTTAATACACTGAGTATAAAAATTTTGTTTTCAGAACTATGTCTTATGTTTTTTGGCTCATTAAAGATGTTACTTTTGGCATAGATTAGAATTCCAGTGTTTGAACCGGCTTCCTCCACGTATTGTTTTATTTGTAGCAAATTCTTGCAATCAGTTTCACCTATATAGGCATTATAAAAATGCCTATATTTAGCATCCAAAACAGCTAAAATTTTCCCTTCTTCATCTTTTATCGCAAAATCAGGTCTCAAATCCAAGCCTGGAATTTTATACTGAGTCTCTAGGCTAAATTTACCGCCAAATTCGCCTAATACACTTCTTATGAGCCTCTCGACATAAAGTTCAAAAAGGTTGGGCGCATACAGTAAATAACCAAAATTTAGATTTTTGACGGCGCTTTCGTTCGTATATCTAGAATCTTGCAAAATGATAATCCTAGCGATTTGAAGAGCAATTTTGTAGTCTTTATAAAGCTCGTTCATAACGGATTTTGAGTTCAAAGCCGCATCTATATCTCTGATGCTTTTCATCTCGCCGTTAGCATTAGCTAGCAAAAAATTCTTTATTTCTTTGTCGTAAAGTGCGAATTTAGTGTTTTTTCTAACCAAGATATCGTAAGCCCTTAAAAGTACCCTTGCGACCACTTCGTCA
This sequence comes from Campylobacter concisus, assembly GCA_963549665.1. Classification (GTDB taxonomy): domain Bacteria; phylum Campylobacterota; class Campylobacteria; order Campylobacterales; family Campylobacteraceae; genus Campylobacter_A; species Campylobacter_A concisus_BN. Next base: position 18,349 of record CAUUZE010000025.1, read on the forward strand.
GGCACTCGCGAGCTTTTTCGGCTTGAAATTTTACCCGTAAAGGGCTGATCTTTTTTGATGAAATTTTTAACGTCAAGGCTTCCGTGCAGGGCGTAGTCTCTAAAAGGAATCTTTTTATAAACGCTTGGAAAGCCGCTTAACTTGGCTAGCTTTAAGCGGCTGATAAACGAGGCGTAAAGGATGTAGTCCATAGGGATCTCGCCGTTTATCTCGGCGACGCTACTGCCAGAGCTAAAAAATGATGAGTCGATAATTTTAAAAAACTCGGCTTCTAGTTCTTTGCCGAAACGCGAGTTTATGATATATTCTTGTCCTTCAAAGGTAAAATGACCTATGTAATTGCCAAATACATAGTTATCGTCTTTGCATCTTTTAAGGATATAGTGTGCATCTTTGCCGTCTTTTTTCTTTGGATCAAATTTATCGTGCCGTCCATTTAAAAAAATTACATCCGTCTTACCTTTTATCAGCTCATCAAAGGTTATTTCTTTTTGATGCTTGGCACACTTGTAGCAGCTATTATCTTTAAACATCGGTTAGCCTACGAAAATTTTCTTAGCCATCTTTAGTTTTTTCTCTACTTCGCCGTCGCCAAACTGCGTTCTGATATATTCACGCAAGATCGGCTCTATATGCCTATCCCAAATTTGCTGCTCGCTCATTGTTTCCTTTTTGAGAAAATACGAATGTCCAATCTCGTAAGCTCTGCCTAAATTTAAGCCGTTATTTTCCGATGAAACTATGTGCTTATTTAAATTTTTGCATTTTTCTTTGTAACCCTTATTGTTTGCCTCTATATTATTTAGAGTTTCATAATCACACTCCATCAAAACCCACGTAAAGCGCCTTCTTAGAGCCAAGTCAAAACAGTCTATGCTCTTATCTACATCGTTCATCATGCCGATGAAATAGATATTTGCAGGTATAAAAAACTCTTGATTGCTTAACGAAAAGTTTTTGGTCTTTATATTTTTTCCGCGGTAATTCTCCTCCAAAAGCGATAACGTCTCGCCAAATACCGCTGCTATGTCGGCTCTATTTATTTCATCAACTATAAAAAAGAAATTTTCTTTTTCATTTTGCGCCGCTTTTAAGCAAAATTCTTTAAATACGCCGTTTGTCAAAGCTAAATTTAAATTTCCGTTTTGTATGCCGATAGGTTTTATGCCGTCTATAAAATCCTCGTATTCAAAACCGCTATGAAACTGTATCCACTCGGTTCTAGTGCGGTTTGTGTCTAAAATATCAAGGCAGTCTTTTACGAATTTCGTCTTGCCGGTTCCAGGAGCACCGTAGAAAATCATATTTTTTGACCATGTTTCTATTGATGCGGTAAATACGGCAACTTTTACTAAATATCCATATTTCTTAAAAATTAGTTTTTCTTCATCATTTAAATCGTCTAAATTTTGGCTTGATTTAACTTTGCAAAATAATTTATTTATTTCATAACATTCTTTTAGTTTTTCGGCTAAGGCATCATCTATATCTATACATTTTTGATCATGATTGTACGATAATTCCCAGGATTTATTGGTTAAAAAATTACCGCAGAAATAGTCAAGTAATTTTTTAAATATATTCATATATATGATAGTTTTATTGTCGGCATCTTTTAATTTAAAACTGCAAATTTCCAAAATCTCGCAAAAGGCTTCATATAAAATTTCAAAATCCTCTTTTTTAAGCTCTTGAAATTTGTATAGTAAAATAGAGATAATTGTATTGAACTGGTCTTTTAACCCAAAATCACTATCTATTTTAAGTTTCTCAATATTTGGTATATAGTTGCTAAAATTTTCAATTTCACCGCTTTTGCATAGATGAAACATTTTATTTGCTTCCTTGTAGCATTTTTCTAGTGTAGTTTCAAATTTGTCAGAAAAATTCTTATCAGAAAAAGATCTTTCATTGGTTGCTTTTTGGTTTTCTTTTTTTGTATATAAGATAACGTCCCCCTTGCGAGCATCCCAATCAAACCCCCTAAACACTTTCAAATTTCCCTTGCAGTCGACAACTCTGCTAAAAATTTCGCTTATTTTTATTATCTGTTCTGCCGTAAAATTTGTCATTTTATTCTCCAAAATTTAAAAAGCTCCCGTAATGGGAGCAAAAAGCTTTTCAAAGCGCCACTATTAAGTCCGAATTTCTCAAAAAAGAAATTTCAAAAATCAATCCTGTCGGACGCACCGCACGTAGAAGCGACGAGAAACGTTTTCCCAGCCAGAGATGCCGTCCCAGAAACGCATAATTATCGCACTAGACGAGTGGGCGTTATAGTTAGAGCTCCAGTACCATGGGGAGTCTGCTATGTATTTAAAAATGGTATTTAGAGTGGGGTTGGATCTTTCCGTTATACTTAGCAGCTCTGTCTCGGTCGGCAGCCTCCAGTCTCTGTATCCGGCTAGGTTTACTATCTTGCAGTATTCTTGCGCCTGCTCCCACGTTCCTTGAAAGCTTTGTTTTTCATCCTGCCACATTAGTCTTCCCAGTTTCTTTTCGCTACATATCACTACGTTTTTATCGTTATCTCGGTAGCACG
>CAUUZE010000026.1:0-20170 GCA_963549665.1 Campylobacter concisus
TTTTTGCTAGCTAGCAATGAGGCGGAGTTTTATATCTTTGACACGCTAGCAAAAAAGCTTGAGAAGTCTGCCAACAGAAGCTTGCAAGACTTTTATGTCTTAAGAGTGAGCGAGCTAATGGCGCTTGAAAATGGCGAGATACCAAGCGGGCTAAAAGAGCATGTTTTGAAGGTTGCTATTATTTAGACTTGCCCAAATTTAGCATTTGCAAAGCCAAATTTAAAAGCCTTAAATTTTACTTTTTAGCCCCCTCTTTTGGCTCTTCTACCGTTTTATTTGCCTCTTGCTCTTTAAACTCTTCAAAAAGCTCATCATATCTGGCCTTTGCGTTTTCGTAGACGCCAGAAGGCAGAGTGATGTTTAGATCGTCCTTTAGGCTTAGTACGTCATCGCAGGCGTTTTGATAGCCAAGGTCGCAGCTTTTCATAAAATAGCTCACGCCAAGCTCGATATTTGAGTGCTTTTTTAGATCACTATCCATCTGCTCGTTTATCTCTTCATTTACAAACATATCACCCAAAGCCTCGCACGAAAGCACATCTTTTTGCTCGCAACCATCGTAAAAAATTTCATACGCAGTTGCGTAGTCTCCGGCGTTTAGTGCCTCATTGCCCCTGTCGTAGTCATCGATGTCAAAGCCCGAGGCTAAGCTTAAGATTAGAGCTAAAAAAACTATCTTTTTCATATAAAACTCGGTGCGTCGTTTGAAAATAGTATAAGATCGCCAGCATGCGTGTTTTGGGCTAAAATTTCTTGCATTTTGTTCTTGTCCTTTAGGATGATGATCTTTGGCTTTACGATATGTTTTAGCAGAGTTTGGGCGTTTAGCGAGCTTGTGATGATGACGATGTCAAAAATCTCATTTATCACCTTGGCCAAATTTGCATTTTGCTCCGCATCGCTCTCAACGATACCAGGCGTTAGTAGCACTTTTCTGCCAGCGTAGGTGCTTACTAGCTCGTAGCTTGCGCTCATGCCTGAGAAATTTCCATTGAAACTATCATCGATTATCAGCTTGCCGCCAGCCTCGATCTTGCTTAGACGGTGCTCGACGTTTTTCATCTTAGATAGCGCAATATCTATCGCTTCATCGCTCATTTTTAGGTATCTTGCGACCTTGACACAGACGGCTAAATTTGTAGCGTTAAATTTGCCAAGTAGCAGCGAAGCGTATTTTTTGCCATCAAGCGTAAATGAAATTCCATCTAAATTTGCGTTTATATCTTTTAGGTTCTCATCGTAAATTTCTATATTTTGGCTTGGCTCTTTTTTTGTCGAGCTATGTAAAAATGCCATTTGCAAGCGAGCGCTTTGAAGTGCTTCAAGCTTTGTCGCACGGATATTATCAAGCGTTTTAAAGTACTCAATGTGTTGCGCGCCGATCTCGCCAACGATGACTATTTGTGGATTTAGAAATTTAGTGATCTCTAGGATGTCGCCCTTTAGTCTAGCGCCTGCTTCTGCGATGTAAATTTGTGTTTGCTCGCTTAAGTTGTCGTTGATATCTTTGATGATGCCAGCCATTGTATTTACGCTGCGTGGCGTTTTATAGCAGACAAAGCTATCTTTTAAAATTTCAAATAAGAAATTTTTGATACTCGTTTTGCCGTAGCTTGCGGTGATTAAAACGATCTTTAGCTCTTTGTTTGCGCCAAGTTTTTTAAGCGCCTTGTTTTTAAAGCCTTGAAATTTGATCTTTTCTAAAATTTCACTAAAAAATAGGCTCACGACCAAGACAAAAAGCGGCATAGGAGCCAAAAACGCCTTATGAATGATGAAATTTAAAGCGTAGTTTAAGATGATAGCGCAAGCAAGGATGGCAAAAAAGTGCTTGATCCTAGCGGTAAAGACTAGCTTTTTATCAAGTTTTTTATGCCACAGATAAAGAGCTGGCAAAAGCGCAAAGTAAAAATATATAAAAAACCACTTGCCAGTCGTGTAAAATAGCACCAAAGGCACGATGAAGAAAAAGACGTGCCAAGCGGGCTTTGTGAAGTGAAAGAGCACGCGCTCAGGCCTATATGAAAACCACTGAAAGCAAGTGATCACATAAAAAGCAAGCGCAAAGATAAATAAAACCGTGCTTATGCTTAAAAGTATACTCATCTTATCTCCTCGATCCCGCTCTCATCGTCATCTAGCACGACATTTTTTGCTTCATTTGGCTCAAATTTTATCCCTTTTTCTATCTCGTCACTTATAAATTTAGCGTAAAGCAAAAAGAAAAAATGATCGCCACTAAGCGGGAAAAATGAGCTATTTTTGATAAGTCTATCTATGCTCTCGCCGCTTGTTACAGGCGTTGCCTTGTCATTTTCTCCCCAAAATATAAAAGCCCTGCCCCCAAAATCGGCAAAATGCTTTGTAAAATCCTCATCAACGACGTTTTTAAGGGTTTCATACATCACTCTGCTCATGCCGCTCACATCTTTTGTGGCAAAGAGTTTATAAAATTTGCCAAAGCCAAATATCTTTAAAATTTTAAAAATTGCTATCTTTGCTCGCACGATAAATGGCTTTTTGACGACTATGCCAGCTGAGCTTAAAAGCACTAAATATGGTGGTTTTAGAAGTGTTGCGACCTTCCCGCCAAAGCTATGTCCTGCGATGATGTCTGGTTTTATGCCAAGCTCGTCACAGAAATTTGCAATGATCTTTGCGTAGTCGCTTGTTCTTAAAGGCTTAAAAATGGAGCTTTTGCCAAAGCCTGGCATGTCGATATAGACGTGGCAAAACTCGCTTAGATATGAGCCAAACGCCTTTTTCATTATCTCTTTGTTTGCGCCCCAGCCGTGCAAGAAAAGCACTACTTTTTTGCATTTTGGATTTACTACTTCGTAGCTGATCTCGTACTCGTCTGAGCCGTATTTTACCGCCCTACTCGCCATCGTTTTCTCTCTTTTTAGCAGCGTAAATGCTCTCAAGCACGCTTACAGCCTCGCAAAGGCGCTCATACTCCTCCATATTTAAAAGGACTGCTTCAAATTTATTGTTTTTAACGATGACAGCGCGCTTTAGCTCGCTAGCTCCTACGCGAGAAAGCACTGAGCTAAAATTTCTAACCACCTCGGTTGCCGTATAAATTTCATCTTTTGTAAAAGTTACCATTGTCGCTCTTTATGTAAAATTTTACGTAAAATATCACAAACTACTTTATATATCGCTAAATGCTAGAGCTTGCCGCTACCTTTTACCGAAGTGATCGAGTTTATAAATTTATAATCAATCTTTAACTCACGCTCTTTTGGAAGTGAGTTTGCAAGGGCGTTTAGCGTGCTCTCAAAGTCCTCAAATAGATAGTTTGCAAGGCTGCCTGGGTTTGGATTGATCTCGTTTAGATAGACCTCGTCATCTATCACGAAAAAGTCGCATCTAATGATCGCTCCGTCAAATCCACAATCATAAATTTTAGAAAAGTTAAATTTAAGCTTTTGCTTTAGCTCTTCAGAAATTTCCGCCTCTTTTACCTTGTTTTCATTTGAAAAACTTAGATATTTTTGCTCGTAGTCAAGAAATTCTTTCTTTTTTGGCTCTTCGACGATAGAAAATTTGATCTTTCCATCGATCCTGCAGCCTGCAAGGTTATACTCTTTGACGCCTTTTATAAAGGGCTCTACTAAAACATCTTTGTCAAATTCAAACGCCACGTCTTTTGCATAGGCAAGCTCACTATCATCATGCACGACGCTCACGCCGATGCTGCTGCCTAGCCTTGCTGGCTTTAATATAATAGGATAGTGAAATTTTGGCTCACTTTGACGAGTTAGCATCTCATAGTCAAGCGCCTTTACACCAGCCTTTTGCGCTAGAAATTTAGTAAGCTCTTTGTTGTAGCTAAGTGCGCTTGCTTCAAGCCTTGGACCTATGTATTTGACCCCATAAAAGTCAAAAAGTGCCGCTATCTTGCCATCTTCGCCGTCCATGCCGTGTATCAAATTTATAACGACGTCACATTCAACTTTGTTTGCGCCAAAAAGCGAGTGCGCGTAAAAGCCACCCTTTGCTAAAGATAACTTCTTTGAGTTTTTGTATTTGCCAGAGCTAAAAAAATTTGCCCTCATATCTTTTTGCTCTATCAGGTAAAAGTCCCTATTTGCATCACAAAATATAAATTTTAGCTCCTGTTTTAGGACGTTTTTTAAAACTATCGCGCTTACTATGCTTATCTCATGCTCAAAACTCTTTGCCCCAAATATCACGCCTAAATTCATCTTTTTTATCCTTATCCTAGTTTTTTAAGTGCCTCTTTTATAAGATCGCTCGTGTTTTCACTCTTACAATCAGGCAAAATTTTCACTATCTTCTCACGCTTAAAGCCAAGTGCCTCAAGTGCCAAAAGTGCCTCATTTTGGTAGCTTGGCACGCTCTCGTCGCTTATAAGCTTAGCATCACTTAGCTCGGCTATTATTCGCCTAGCTGTCTTTGGTCCGATGCCTGGCACGCTTTTAAAGGTATCTGCGTCGCCGCTTATTATGGCGTTTGTAAATGCCTGTGAGCTAAGGCTTGAGCAAACCGCCATCGCTGTGCTAGCTCCGATGCCATTTAGCTTGATGAGCATCTCAAACATCTTTTGCTCGTTTGCGTCTAAAAAGCCGTAGAGTAAATTTGCGTCCTCTCTTATGATCTGCGTTATGGCAAGCTCGACCTTTTCGCCTTTACTAAGTTTTGCTGAGCAAAAAAGCGAGATGAAAATCCCATAACTTACGCCGCTATTTGTCTTAAGTATGGCAAATGCAGGCTCTTTTTTTGTAACAACGCCTTCGATTGCTTTTATCATCATTTAACCTTTTGTTCCATGAAATTTATATCCGCGTAGTCTTCAAGTTTGTTTGACTTTTTGATCTTGTATTCGACCTCGCCGCCGTTATCAAATTTATCTAGCGTGATGACGTGAGCGGTCTCGTTTTGTTTTGAGACGTAGGTGACATTTTGCGGAGGATCGACGATGACAAATCTTATCTCATTTAGCTCGATCCAGTTGCCTCTGTTTATCACTTTGGCTGAGAATATGCCATTTTGCATGATCTCAAGCTCATCTTTTAGATCAGCCAAAAGCTCTTTTTTCTCTTTAAATATCCTAAGCAAGGTGTTATACTCATTAACGAGCCCTTGATACTCTTTTAGCTTTTTCATAAACGTAACTGGCGGTATCACTTTGGCTTTTGAAAGCTCCTCGATCTTAGCTTTTATCGTATAGATCGAGTCTTTGTTCTCGTTGATGACGTTTTTCTTGCTCTCTATGTTTTTTAGAAGTGTAGCTAGCTCAGACTTGGTGCTCTCTATCTTGCTTAACTGATCTTGCGTAGCCTCAGCACTCTCAGGCATCTTGCTAGCGTCAATGATAAATTTATTATCAGTGCCTCTTAGATATCTAACGTCGATTAGGTGCGAGGCTGTGATGGTGCAGTTTGATCCAAGCGTGTCTATCTGGATATTTTGAGCTGTTATAGAGCCACCAACTACGCTATTTATCTTCACTCTTTTTGCTATGACAGTGCCGCCTTCTAGCCTATCTATCTCGACGCTTTCAGCCTCTACCTTGCCGATGTGGATAGAAATTTTGGCATGTTTGGCGTAAATTTTAGCCTTTTGGTGAGTTTGACCGCCGATATTTACATCATTTGCCTTGACCATCGCATTTGCACCGACGTTTCCCTTTACTTCGATCTCATCAGCCTCAACGATGATGCCAGTGCCGATAGCGTCTTTTATCGTGTCAGTCTCACGAACTACTAATGTAACATTTGTGTCGGTGCCTGCTTGGATAGAGCCAGTCGTTTTAAAATTTGCTTCATTTATCTCTATGCGCTCTTCTATGTCAAAAGAGCCGTTTTTCTCGACCACGTAGCCTGCTTTTTTAGCGATGTATTTTATGCTCTCGTCATTTTCTACGCGCTCTATGTTTTCACTTATGCTTATCTCTTTTTCACTCTCTTCTTTTGGCTTTGCAACCTCTATGAGCTTGCCTCTTACATCGCGTCCATTTGCGCCCTCGTGTGACTTTTTCTCCTCCATTATCACTTCATCTTTTGCCACGCCAAAGACAAAGCCCCTATCAGCGTAATCAACCTTGTCTTCCTCTTTTAGCTCATTAAGCTTATCTTTGTAGTAGTAGATGATCTTAGCATCGATAGACTTTTTAGGGTTGATGCCTTGGGTTAAATTTAGCGTGTAGTCCTTATCAAGCTCGCCTTTTACGTGGATGATCGAGGCGATTTGTTTTAGTTCTTCTTTTAGCTTGCCGATCCTTATGCCTATTAAAATTTGAGCCTTCATAAGCTGCTTTGCGATGTATTCATAAAGCTTATCTTCGTAGTGCTGCTCGTATTCGCACTCTTTGCTCGCTCTAACCTTTGCGATGACCTTTGTGATGGTTGAATTTACGCCGATGTCGATCTTTGGCAGCTTTGGCGTGGCATTTAGCCTAACGTCAAAAAACTCCACGTCATAGACCTGCTCGATCTCTAGCGTCTCGTCAAGATAAAATGTGTTGTCATCAAAAAAGCTTAAATTTTCTTCAGGGACATAAACTGGCTCGACGTTATCTTTATTTTTATAGTATGTTAAGATATTTGAGAGTTTGAAGTCTATAAATTCCACCGGCACGCTATATTGTTTGCTTAACTCCTTAAGCGATAGATAAGGCGTAGAAGTTTGAATTTGCGTTGGCGGTAAAAATCTCTCGTTTTCTTGCACGTTCTCGCTCAAATTTGATCCATTTCACATAAAATTTTGGCTCTTATTATCTCTAAAACTTTATTAAATTTGGGTTATGTAAGCTTTAAAGCATCTTTTGTTACTATTGCGTTTTAAATTTACTAGGTGGGCGATGTTTATAAAAGGCTTTTTTTCAAACTCAGTTGGCATCATGACTTCAAGGATTTTAGGGCTTATAAGAGACCTTTTGACGGCTTCTATCCTTGGTGCTGGCATATTTAGTGACCTTTTTTTCATAGCATTTAAGATACCAAATTTATTTCGCCGTATCTTTGGCGAGGGCGCTTTTACACAGGCATTTTTGCCAAATTTTGCAAATAGCAAGAAAAAAGCGATCTTTCAAGCTGAAATTTTCATCAAATTTCTACTTTTTATAGGTGTTTTGACGCTTCTTGTAAATTTATTTACGCCATACTTTATAAAGATCATCGCAAGCGGTTTAAGCGAGCAAAATATCACAGACGCGGTGCCGCTCGTGCGTATAAATTTCTACTATCTAGCCCTTGTTTATATCGTCACTTTCATGGGTGCGCTGCTTCAGTATAAAGGGCACTTTGCAACGACTGCATTTTCTACTGCGCTACTAAATTTAGCCATGATCGCTTCACTACTTTTGGCTCGCGGCAAGAGCGAGAGCGTGGTCGCACTTTATCTTAGCTTTGGCGTCGTTGCAGGCGGCATTTTGCAGGTTTTAGTGCATCTAATCGCTATGAAATTTAACGCCTTAAATAAAATTTTTTGGGGCGGTCTAAGCGGATATTTTAAGGGCAAAAGAGCGCAGAGTAAAGGCTTTTTTATAAATTTCTACCACGGCTTACTTGGCTCAAGTGCGATGCAGATAAGCGCATTTATGGACACTTGGCTGGCTAGTTTTTTGGTAAGTGGCTCGATAAGCTACCTCTTTTATGCAAATAGAATTTTCCAGCTCCCGCTTGCCATCTTTGCGATCGCGCTCTCTCAGGCACTCTTTCCAAAGATCACCAGGCTTTTAAAGCAAAAAGATGAAGCAAACGCCCTAGTTTGGACAAAAAAGAGCTTTTATCTGCTTCTTTGCGCTCTACTAGCAGCCACGATCGCAGGCGTAGTGCTAAGTGAGTTTATCATCTGGCTCTTGTTTGAGAGAGGGAATTTCGTAAGGGCAAACACCATTGAGTGCGCCAAGGTGCTAAGTGCCTATTTGGTGGGGCTTACGCCATTTGGACTGGCTAAAATTTTCTCACTTTGGCTTTATGCAAATATGAAGCAAAAAGAGGCAGCCAAAATTTCTATCATCTGCCTTGTGATAAATTTGATCCTAGCAGTCATTTTGATGCAGAAATTTGGAGCAGCTGGCCTTGCATTTGCAAGCTCACTCGGGGGATTTTTACAGCTTATTTTATATATAAGAGCCTTTGGAGCTAAGCGATTTTTAGCTATAATCGAGCCTAAATTTATAGCCGCCATCGCTATTTTGGCGGTTTTGCTCTATTTTGGTTTAACATTTTTAAAGGATATATTTAATGCGAATTTTTGATACTTCTAAAAGAGAAAAGGTTGAGTTTAGCCCTATTAAAGATGGTGAAGTTAGCATCTATCTGTGCGGTCCAACAGTCTATGACGACGCGCATTTGGGACACGCAAAGTCAGCCGTTAGCTTTGATCTTTTAAGAAGGGTCTTAAAAGCGCTTGGTTACAAGGTCAAATTTGCAAGAAACTACACCGACATTGACGATAAAATTTTAAATAAAATGGCGCAAACTGGCCAAAGCCTAAAGGAGATCACAAACAAATATATAGCGCATTATGAGAGTGACATGGGCGCTTTAAACGTGCTTGATCCAGACTTTAAACCAAAGGCTACGCAGTGCTTGGAGGCGATCATTAGCTACATCAAGCTGCTTATGGATAAAGGTGTGGCGTATAAGACGAGCGATGGAATTTACTTTGATACGAGCAAAGATAGTGGCTATTTTAGCATCAGCGGCAAGGACAATAACACCGATCTAATCGCGCGCGTGGCAAGTTTTGGCGAGAAAAGAGATGAAAAAGACTTTGTGCTTTGGAAATTTGACGAGAAATGGTACGAGAGCCCATTTGGCAAGGGTCGCCCTGGCTGGCACACCGAGTGCGTGGCGATGATAAGGGAGTTTTTAAGCGATAAAGAAAATGATAAATTTGAGATCGACATCCACGCTGGCGGCATCGACCTACTCTTTCCACACCACGAAAACGAGGCAAGTCAGTGCAGGTGCGCCTATCACAAGAATTTAAGCAAATACTGGATGCACAATGGCTTTATAAAAGTAAATAACGAAAAGATGAGCAAGAGCCTAAATAACAGCTTTTTTGTAAAGGACGCCCTAAAAAACGTTCATGGCGAAGTGCTTAGATATTACTTGCTTACGAGCCATTACAGGGCGCATTTTAATTACTCCAACGATGATCTTGCGGCTTCTAAAAAGAGGTTAGATAAAATTTACCGCCTCAAAAAAAGGGTTGATGGCGTGCAAGCTGGCATGGCAAATGAGAGCTTTAAAAGCGAGCTACTTGAAGCCCTAAGTGATGATCTAAACGCTTCAAAGGCACTTGCAAGCGTCGATGAGTTTGTAAAAACAGCAAATGAAAGACTTGATAATAACCCAAAAGATAAAGCATATAAGGCCGAAGTGGTGGCAAATTTAGAGTTAATAGGCGAAATTTTAGGCATTGCTATCACAAACTATGTGGAGTATTTTCAGTTTGGCGTAAGTGACGAGCAAAAAGAGCAGATAAAAAGGCTTCTTGATGAGCGCGCAGCAGCTAAAAAAGAGAGGAATTTCGCAAGGGCTGATGAGATAAGAGATGAGCTAGCAAAAATGAATATCTCTATCATGGATACGCCAAATGGCGCAGTTTGGGAGAGAAATAATGAATAATTTTGGCTTAAAAGATGTGCTAAAGCGCTTTGGTCCATATTTTAAAGACTATATCCCACACTTCATCTTTGCCATTATCGGCATGGGACTTGCCAGTGGTGGAACGGCGGTAAGTGCCTATCTGGTAGAGCCTGTGCTAAATAAAATTTTCGTTGAGAAAAATGAAAAACTACTTTATTTACTGCCTTGCGCCATCATCGCGATCTACGTTATAAAAAACATCGGAACCTTTATGCAGGCCTATTTTACGGCATATATCGGGCAAGATACGATTAGAAGATTTCGCGAAAAGATGGTTGCAAACCTTTTAAATTTAGATATGGATTTTTTCAATGAATTTAGAACTGGCGAGCTAATCAGCAGAACAACAAACGACATCGACCGCATAAGATCGATAGTTTCAAGCATGATCCCTGAACTTACGAGGGAATTTATAACTATCATAGGGCTTCTTTGCGTCGTCATCTATCAAAGTCCAAAGCTGGCATTTTTCGCCCTTGTCGTCATGCCAGTGGCGATCTATCCGATCTCGCGCCTTGCTAAAAGGATGAAGAAAATTTCAAAGCAGTCACAAGAAAAAACATCTGACATCACCTCTGCGCTTAGTGAAATTTTTACAAATATCGAGATAATCAAAGCAAATAACGCCCAAGAATACGAGCATTCACGCTTTGTTGATGAAAATAATAAATTTTTTAGGCTAAATTTAAAAAGCGTCAAGATCGAGCAGCTAGTAAGCCCACTAATGGAGACCATAGGCTCAATAGGCGTGGCAGCGGTCATAATAATAGGCGGTAAAGACGTCATCGACGGGCATATAAATATGGGCGCATTCTTTTCATTTTTAACAGCGCTTTTCATGCTCTACACCCCGCTAAAACGCATCGTAAATATCTACAATAAGATGCAAGACGCCATCGCAGCAAGTGAGAGGACGTTTTTCTTAATGGATAAAGTAAGCCAGATAAAAGATGGCCAAAAAGAGCTAAACGAAGAGATAAATTTGATCAAATTTAACGATGTCCGCCTAAGCTACGGCGATAAAGAGGTCTTAAAAGGGATAAATTTAGAGGCAAATAAGTCAGAATTTATAGCCCTTGTTGGCTCAAGTGGCGGCGGAAAAAGCTCGCTTATGAATTTGCTTATGAGATTTTACGACGTAAATGGTGGAGAAATTTTGATAAACGGCATAAATTTAAAAGATATCAAAATTCACTCACTTCGCCAAAATATCGGACTTGTAACACAGCGCGTCTATATCTTTAACGACACGATCGCTAAAAACGTAGCTTACGGCAGAGAATTTAACGAAGATGCCGTGATAAACGCACTAAAACTAGCCAATGCCTATGAGTTTGTAAGCAAGCTAGATAACGGCATAAACACTATCTTAAATGAATTTGGCACCAACCTCTCAGGCGGTCAAAGACAGCGCATCGCCATAGCTAGAGCGCTTTATCAAAACCCACAAATCCTAATCTTTGACGAGGCTACTTCAGCGCTTGATAACGAGAGCGAAAAAGAGATCACAAAAGCGATAAATAATCTAAGATGCAAGAAGATCATCTTCGTCATCGCTCACCGATTAAGCACGGTTGAAAATGCCGATAAGATCGCAGTTTTGAGTGATGGCAAGATCATTGATAGTGGAAGCGACGAGGAACTTAGCAAGAGAAATGAAATTTATGCAAAACTTAAGGGCAAAGCCTTAGTTTAAGGCGATTTTTGCTAAGATTTGCAGAAATTTTAGGCATTTTAAAGAGGTTAAAATGAGCTTAAACTACGATACTTTAAAATCTATATTTTTCAAATTTGATCCTGAAACTGCCCATAAGATCGCTGAAGTCGCGATGGTTGGGGCAAATAAAATCTTCCCTGGCTCACTAAGCTTTTTGGCGCACAAATGCGTGGTCGATGACAACGCGCTAAAACAAAATTTATTCTCAAACACCTACCACAACCCAGTTGGCATAGCTGGCGGCTTTGATAAAAACGCCACGATGTTTGAGGCGCTCACAGCTCTTGGATTTGGGCATTTAGAATTTGGCACATTTACTCCAAAACCGCAGCCTGGCAACGATAAACCAAGGCTTTTTAGGCTCATAGACGAAGAGAGCATCCAAAATGCGATGGGCTTTAACAACGAAGGCTGTGAGGCTATCAAAAATAGAGTAAAAAAGATCTATCCTTTTACCATACCGATCTGGGCAAACATCGGTAAAAACAAGGTTACACCAAACGAAGATGCGATAAAAGACTATGAAATTTTAGTAAGAGAATTTAGTGAAATTTGCGATACATTTGTCATAAACGTCTCATCGCCAAACACACCAAATTTAAGAGCATTGCAAGATGAGAGCTTTATAAAAGAGCTTTTTAGCGTCATTTTGCCACTTACTAAAAAGCCGATCATCTTTAAGATAGCTCCTGATATGAGCCACGAAGATGCGATCAAGCTTTGTAGCTGTGCGGTAGAAAACGGCGCTAGTGGCGTGCTCATTTCAAATACAAGCGTTGATTACTCACTCTCTCACTCGTCAAATTTAAAGGATTTTGGCGGGCTAAGCGGCAAGGTGATCGCCAAAAAGTCAAAAGATATCTTTAAAGCCGTGGCAGACGAGCTTTATGGCAAGACGACGCTTATCGCGTGTGGCGGCATAGATAGCGGTGCAGAGGCTTATGAGCGCATAAAAATGGGGGCAAATTTGGTCCAAATTTTTACAAGCTTTATCTTTAAAGGGCCGATGATCGCAAGAGATATAAATTTAGAAATTTTAGAGCTTTTAAAAAGAGATGGCTTTGCCTCTATCAGCGAAGCAGTCGGCGCAAATGTTAAAAAATAGAGGGCAAGAGATTGATAAAATTTAATAAATTTAAACTAGAAAATGGACTTGAAATTTATCACGTGCCAGTAAATCCTGGCTCAAAAGTGATAAGCGTCGATGTCTTTTATAAAGTTGGCTCCAGAAACGAAGTGATGGGCAAAAGCGGCATCGCTCACATGCTAGAGCATCTAAATTTCAAATCAACCAAAAATTTACGCGCTGGGGAGTTTGATGAGATCGTAAAAGGTTTTGGCGGTGTAAATAACGCAAGTACGGGTTTTGACTACACTCACTACTTTATAAAAGCCTCAAATGAAAATTTAGACAAAACGCTTGGTCTTTTTGCCGAGCTTATGAAAAATTTAAGCCTAAAAGATAAAGAATTTCAGCCAGAGCGCGAGGTGGTGCACGAAGAGCGCAGGTGGCGAACAGACAACAACCCTATGGGATATCTCTACTTTAGGCTCTACAACCACGCATTTATCTACCACCCATACCACTGGACGCCAATAGGCTTCATAAAAGATATCGAAAACTGGAAGATCGCTGACATAAAAGAATTTCACGCTACATATTATCAGCCAAAAAACGCCATTTTGATGATAAGTGGCGACATCAGCAAAGATGAGGCATTTAAACTGGCTAAGAAAAACTTTAGCGGCATAAAAAATAAAAGAGCTATACCAAAACTACACTGCAAAGAGCCTGAGCAAGACGGCGCTAGAAGGGCTATCATCTACAAAGATAGCCAAACGCAAATGCTAGCGATCGCTTATAAGATCCCAAACTTCAGACATGCTGATCAAGTGGGGCTAAACGCGATAAGCGAATACCTAGCCACTGGCAAAAGCTCTATCTTACAGCAACGCCTTGTCGATGAGCTAATGCTTGTAAATCAAATTTACGCTTACAATATGAGCTGCGTTGATGAAAATTTATTTATATTTTTAGCAGTTTGCAACCCAGATATCGAGGCTAGCGCGGTTGAGGCTGAAATTTTAAAGATCACAGATGATCTAAAGAGAAAGCCAATAGACAAAGAGGATGTTTTAAGAGTTAAAAATTTGATAAAAACTGATTTTATCTACTCATTTGAGAGCGCGAGCAAGGTGGCAAATTTATACGGCTCATACCTTGCAAGAGGCGATATAAAGCCACTTTACGAGCTTGAAAAAAACATAGATAAGATAGATGCCAAGCTTTTAAAAGAGATAGCAAATAGATATTTCAATGAAAAAACTAGCACGACAATAATCTTAAAAAAGGAATAGACGTGAAAAATTCGCTTCAAGGTGCGATGACAGCACTAGTTACGCCATTTAAAAACCAAAAAATAGACGAAGTCAGTTTTGAAAAACTGATAAAAAGACAGATAAAAAACGGTATAGATGTCGTTGTGCCAGTTGGAACAACAGGCGAGAGCGCGACTCTAACGCATGATGAGCATAGAATTTGCATCGAGATCGCAGTAGATGCATGTAAAGGCACAAATGTCAAGGTGCTCGCTGGAGCTGGCAGCAACGCCACTCACGAGGCCATCGATATCGCTAAATTTGCCCAAGCTCACGGCGCTCACGGCATCCTATCAGTCGCTCCTTACTACAACAAACCAACGCAAGAAGGGCTTTACGAGCACTACAAGGCTATCGCAAACAGCATAGAAATTCCAGTGCTTCTTTACAACGTCCCAGGCAGAGTTGGCGTAGATATCTTGCCAGCGACCGTTTTTAGACTTTTTAAAGATTGCCAAAACATTTACGGCATAAAAGAGGCGACAGGCAGCATCGATAGATGTGTCGATCTGCTAGCTCACGAGCCTGACTTGGTGGTCATTAGCGGCGAAGATGCGATAAACTACCCTATCCTATCATATGGCGGTAAAGGCGTTATCTCGGTTACTTCAAACCTCTTGCCAGATCAAATTTCACAGCTTACTCACCTTGCGATAAACGAAGAGTACAAAAAAGCAAAACTGATAAATGACAAGCTCTATACGATAAACAAAACGCTATTTTGCGAAAGCAATCCGATACCGATCAAAGCGGCGATGTATCTAGCTGGGCTCATCGACTCTTTGGAGTACCGCTTGCCACTTTGCAAACCGAGCAAAGAAAATTTTAAAAAGATCGAAGAAGTTATTAAAAATTACGAAATAAAGGGATTTTAATGAAGGACACACTAAACGAATTTAAAGGTAAAACGCTAGTCATCAGTGGCGGCACCAGAGGCATCGGCAGAGCCATAGTGGAAGAATTTGCAAAAGCTGGCGTCAATATAGCATTTACCTATAACTCAAACGAGGAGCTTGCCAAAGAGCAGGCAAAAGAGCTTGAGGCTACCTACAAGATAAAAGCTAGAGCCTACGCGCTAAACATCCTTGAGCCAGATACTTATAAGGAGCTATTTTTAAAGATAGATGAGGACTTTGATAGGGTTGATTTTTTCATCTCAAACGCCATCATCTCAGGTCGCGCGGTAGCTGGCGGATACACTAAATTTATGAAGCTAAAACCAAGAGGTATAAATAATATCTTCACAGCAACCGTAAATGCCTTTGTCGTGGGCGCGCAAGAGGCTGCAAAACGCATGGAAAAAGTGGGTGGCGGCAGCATCATTAGCCTAAGCTCAACTGGAAATTTAGTCTATATCGAAAACTACGCAGGTCACGGCACAGCAAAAGCAGCCGTTGAAGCGATGGCAAGATACGCTGCGACCGAACTTGGAGAGAAAAACATCCGTGTAAATGTCGTAAGCGGCGGCCCTATCGAGACAGACGCGTTAAGAGCCTTTACAAACTACGAAGAGGTGCGCGATATGACGGCAAAGCTTAGCCCACTAAACCGCATGGGACAGCCTGCTGATCTAGCTGGAGCATGTCTATTTTTATGCTCGTCTAAGGCTAGCTGGGTGACTGGACATACATTTATAATAGATGGTGGCACGACTTTTAAATGAGAGTGGAATTTCTAAGCATAAAGGCATATTTGTGAGCTTAAATTTACCAAATTCACTGGCATTTTTTAGGATATTGCTAGCTCCGCTTATGTTTTTTATGCTCGTAAATGCGCCAGGAATTTTTACGCAAATTCATATAAGCTGGATAAACTACTTCGCAGCTCTTATCTTTGTGATCGCCTCGGTGACTGACTTTTTTGACGGCTACATCGCTAGAAGCTGGGATCAAAAGACCAAGCTTGGCGCTATCCTTGACCCACTAGCTGATAAGATGCTGATCTTAGCTGCATTTTTAGGTCTTATGATGCTTGGCAGAGCGAGCGCTTGGGCTGTTTATCTTATCTTGATAAGAGAGTTTTTTATAACTGGCTTTCGTGTCGTGATGGCAAGTGACGGCGTCGAGGTCGCTGCTTCGATGGCTGGCAAGGTAAAGACGGTTTCGCAGATGTTTGCGGTTGGATTTTTGCTTATGAGCTGGCCTGGTGGCGAACTTTTGCTTTGGATCGCTGTTGCGCTTACACTTTATTCTGGGTTTGAATACATCTTTGCCTACGTAAAAGCAATGAAAAAGAGTTAAATTTGAGCTGCGACCTGCAAGAGATCATTTTAGAACGCACTGCAAATTTAGAGCCAGCACTGCAAAAGCAAGCGAAAAAACTAAATCAAAAGATCATTAATACAAATTTTTATCACGATGCTAAAAATTTAAAAAAGATCGGCGGTGTGATCAGCCCTGAGCTAAATGATTTTTTATTAAGCTGCGCTTTAGAATATGACAAAACCCATGCAGATAAATTTGATACGTTTGATAACGACGTTGAGACTTTGCGTGGCATTTGGAGTGCGATGAGCTTTTCAAAAAGCCCTGAAATTTTAGACTATCTAAGCAGGCAAGTCACTCGTTCGGTATCGCACCACTCTTTTGCCCACAGATATATCTTTGAAATTTTACGCTTGCAAGAAAAAGCCGGCCGCACACATCCACTACTTGCAAAGCTTTATGACTATTATGGTAACTTGCAAGCAAAACTGCCTATATATGAGCTTTTGCGACGCATAGGCGTGAGCCCTTCTGATCCTTATGATTTTGATATCTCGCTAAATGCTGTAAATTTTGGCTACTGGTTTAGCAATCAAGGCTTAAGCGATGAGGAGCTAGCTAGCAAATTTCACTTAGAAATTCGCCTTTTTGCGCCATTTGTATATGACCACACATTTGAGATAGAGCTTAGAAACGACGCTGTGCCAAGGGCTAGAATAAATTTTAACGATGACGGCATGAGCTTTTTTGCAAGAGCTGCCAAAAGAAATTTTGCCCTGCCCTGATATATTAAATTTACAGCCATTTGTTGGTCAAATAAAGTCACGTTTTGATCTGAAATTTGACCTAGATCATAAAGATAAAACTTATTTTAGCCTCAGCAAAGGGCTAAATAGAGCCAAAACATTCTCTTGGCTAAGAGAAATTTTCGCCTAAATGGCAAGGCTAATTTGAGAGTAAATTTATAAATTTTGGCTAAAATCTCATCAATTTTTCAAAAAAAGGTAAGTTTTGAAAGGCATTCTCTTCACGCTAGCCCTGCTTTGCCTTGGGCTTTATGCGTATTCGTTTTATTTTTTAGTGACCGTTTTAGCCATTAGTTTTCTCATATTTTTTCACGAGCTTGGCCACTTTTTAGTAGCAAGAATGCTCGGCGTCAAAGTAAATACCTTTAGCATCGGCTTTGGCGAGAAAATTTACACCAAAAACGTTGGCGGTACCGACTACTGCCTAAGCGCGATCCCACTTGGCGGATACGTGCAGCTAAAAGGGCAAGACGACACCGACCCAAAGGCCAAAAACTACGACGCTGATAGCTACAACGTACTAAGTCCCATAAAGCGTATCTACATCCTCTTTGCTGGGCCATTTTTTAACTTTATCTTGGCGTTTTTCATATACATTTTGCTTGGATTTATCGGCGTTGAAAGACTTGCACCAATAGTTGGATATATAGTTGAAAATTCAGCAGCTGCGAGCGCTGGCATAGCAATAAACGATAAAATTTTAGAGATAAATGGCGTAAAAATAAACGAGTGGGATGAGATCAGCAAGAGCGTAAAGCTTGAGCCTAGCGCCATTTTGATAGATCGCAACGGCTCGCAAATGACTATAAATTTAACACCAAAGATAGGCGAAACGATAAATTTATTTAATGAAAAAGTGCAGCGCCCACTGATCGGCATCCAGCCTAATGGCGAAGTGGTGAAAATTTATCACACAGGTTTAGAGAGCCTAAAATTTGCCTTTGGCGAGACAGTTGAGGCTTCAAAACTCATCTTTAAAAGCTTTGAAAAGCTAATCGTTGGAGCCGTGCCACTAAAAGAGGTCGGAGGCATCGTGCAGATCGCCGATGTCACTTCAAAGGCCGCTAAGATCAGCCTTAGTGTGCTTTTAACCATCGTGGCGCTCATCTCTGTAAATTTAGGCGTGCTAAACCTCTTTCCCATCCCTGCGCTTGATGGCGGGCACATTTTATTTAACATTTATGAACTAATTTTTAGACGCGAGATAAATGAGCGAGTGCTTGTTACGCTTACCTACTGCGGCTGGGCGCTACTGCTTGGCATTATGGTGCTCGCGACCTTTAATGACATTATGAGATTAAGCGGAGGTTTATGATGATAGTTTTAAAAGAGCTACTTGAAAAGATAGAAAATTTAAGCAAAGATGTGACGCTAATAGCCGTTAGCAAAAACGTTACATGCACTGAAGTGAGGGAGCTTTACGCACAAGGGCAGAGAAATTTTGGCGAAAATAGAGTCCAGGAGCTAGCCAAAAAAGAGCAAGAACTACAAAATTTCACTGACATCAAATGGCACATGATAGGCCGCCTGCAAAACAATAAAATCAATCAAATGATAAGCCTAAAGCCAGTGCTTTGGCAAAGCTGTGATAGCTTCGAAAGAGCCGTGGAGGTCGATAAAAGGCTTAGCTATAGGCTCGATACTCTGCTTCAGATAAACTCAGCTGATGAGGATACAAAACAAGGTGTGAGCGTAGCAAATGCGGCTGAAATTTATGAACGTATCCAAAGCGAGTGCAAAAATATAAATTTAAAAGGCGTGATGAGTATCGGAGCGCATGTGGACGAGCCAAAAGAGGTGCAAAAGAGCTTTGAGCTAACATATAAAATTTATGAGAGTCTAAAGCTAAAAGGTGCAAGCATCTGCTCGATGGGCATGAGTAGCGACTTCGAGCTAGCGATAAAATGTGGCTCAAATATGATCCGCCTTGGGACGATGCTATATTTATAAATTTGTCCCTCTTGGGGCAAATTTACCTTTCTACTCCTTTTTAAATTTTAATCTAAGTTATATGATTTTATAATGCAGTTAAATAAATTTTTAACGATAAAGGAGTAAATGTGTTTAAAAATTTAATTCTAATGGCTGTTGCGATATTGTTCATCTCAGGTTGTGGTAGAGCTGAAAAGATAGCTAGGATTGAGCAAAAATGCGCAAATAATGAAGCTGTTTGGTGTTTAAAGCTTGGCAAAACATATGCTAGAAGAGATATTAACAAAGGTGTCATGTACTATCAAAAAGCTTGCGATCTAGGCGATAAAAGAGGCTGTTACAGACTTGCGGTTTTACTAAACTCAAAATCAATAAACTCAAAAAAAGATAATGAAACGATCGTAAAATCACTAACCAAATCATGCGATCTTGGCACGCCAAAAGCTTGCTTTGAACTTGGCGAATACTACGAAGATGACCCAAAAATGCAAGGCAAAGCAAATGAGCTATTTGCAAAATCATGCGAGCAAAGATTTGGTCTTGCCTGCTATAAACTAGCTGACTTTTACGGTG
This sequence comes from Campylobacter concisus, assembly GCA_963549665.1. GTDB lineage: Bacteria > Campylobacterota > Campylobacteria > Campylobacterales > Campylobacteraceae > Campylobacter_A > Campylobacter_A concisus_BN. The sequence continues at coordinate 19,244 of CAUUZE010000026.1, forward strand.
AGAAAAACGATGCAGCATCTCAAAAAAGCTACTTAGAGCTAGCGTGCAAATACCGCTATAAAGTAGCTTGCGAAGAAGTGGGCGAAGATAAAAAATAAACAACATTTTTGTGGGGACATATCTCCCCACACTCTTTGTAAATTCATACACCAAGCAACAACATAAGCAAAATAGATCTGCAAATTTTAGTGATATCTTTAACCAAAAGACTAAAGAAGAGAGTATCGAGCCAAGCCAAGAGCCTGCTAAATTTAACTATATCTCTTCTTCACAAAATAGCCTCATCTCTTTAAATTTCAGTGATCTTCAAGCTTATGGCTACACAGTGGATAAAGCTGGCTTTATGGGAGCTGACTTTAACAAAGCTGCAGGCTTGCCACAGGACTTTAAAATCCATAAAAGCACGCTTGATGAGCTTAGTAGATTTGCCGAGCGCAACCATGTGCTAAACCGTATCAAGAGCAAGGACGAGCAGATAAAGATCTTTGATAACATCGATATGGTTGATACAATAAAGCACTACTACAGACTATTTGACCAAATGACGTCTGCTTTAGGCGATGATAAAAAGAGCTACACCCTTGCAGATATAGGCAAACTACCAAAAGGTTACAGCACAAAAGGCATTAGCTACGATGCCAAAGGGCATTTGCTAAAAGATCTATCAAGTTCCACTATCTCAAACATCTACTCTAGCACCGATGATCTAAATAGCGCCAAAACTCTTAGCAAAGAGCTATCAAGTGCAGGCGTTAGGCTCATAGTAAAAGAGGTTGATTTTACAATGAGCGAGGCAGGTGATGAGTTTAGCTTTAATCCTGATATATCTTTTTATAAGTCAGATGAAGGTTACAGCAAAGAGGCTCTTTTTATGGGATTTTTACGTAGTTCTAGACCGCTACCAAGTGATAGTGCAAAGACTAAGCT
>CAUUZE010000027.1:0-19724 GCA_963549665.1 Campylobacter concisus
TGATGTGATGAACTAGCTCATAGCGATTAACAAAAGCTTTTGTGCGGAGGGAAATTTGGTGGAAGTTTTCTTTATTTACAAAAATGTAAGGGGGTCTATTTATGTCTGTTGGTTGATAAATAAAGCTTTGAATTTCATTATTTATAGGTTTTACTTCAGGTTTTTCACCTTCGCTAGATATAGGTTTGGTTATTACCATATCTTGATTAAAACGTGCTTCGATAGCTAAGGCATAGGCGGTTGGTTCGCCAGCTTTTCTTACAATATTTCCATCTTTATCCTGAATGCTATCGTTTAAAATATCACCCTTTCTGATATTGTCTTTATATCTCCAAACAGGTTTTTCCATCTCTTGCTTTTTATATGAATTTACAATGTTTTCAGGGGCATTGTCTTTGCCAAGCTTATCATATAGATCATCTAACCCATTTCTCTCATTCTCAAATACATTATGTAAAAAGGCATAAGAAGCGTCTGCTATATCTGCGTAGTCTTTAAATTTTATTATTTGTTCTTTGGTTGAAATTTGGCTCATGTTTTTGCTCTTTTTACTTTACTTTTTCAAATTTATTGTTTATAAGGATAAATCTATTAAGACTGCTAACATTTCTTATATCTTTTCTTGATAATGAAAAACCTCTACCTTCATCACCAAATAAGCCGTATTTAGTATAGCTTTGGTAAAAATTTACATCTAGTGAGATAACTTTAAGTTTTTCATCATCTATATAAAAATCACTAATCATGATAGATGAACGATTATAAGCAGCTTCACCCATAAAATTTTTTAGCTTAGCAATCACATCATCAGGTATTACTACCTTTTTGGTATATTCGCTTCTTAGATAGTATCGTTTGCCGTTTGAGAGTGTTTGTGGTAGTTTTTCATCAATTATTTTTGTATTTACAGCATAAAGACCGCCACCTAGGTCTTTTCCTTTTGTATTTTTTCTTAACTCTTTTCTTTCGGCTTCTCTTTTTTCTATCTCATCATAGAATTTCTTATTAAATATATAAACTCCACCATACTTGCTAGCTAAATTCTCTAGTTCAGAGTTACTTGTCTTATTGCTTGCTTGGTTTGCAGAGCAGGCTATTAAAAATATGCTTGTTAGTAGTAGAAGTATAATGCCTATAAATTTCATCCTATATCCTTTTAGAAATTTTATTTTGCTTATTTTATTGTCGATATATTTACATTACGATTAATTATCTCACTTTTAAATTTTTAATCCTTAAGAAAAAGAATTAATATTAAGAGTAAAATAGGCTTTTTTAGGCAAAATTTCGCAAATTACGTATCCGCCAAATATTGATAAAGAATTTCAATATTTTTTACTATCAAAATGAGCTAAATATTGAAAAAACTAAAGCTATTTTTTAAACTTGCTTTTAACTTTTTTGTTATAATATCCCATCAAAAATAAAAGGGATATTTTTTATCCGAATTAAGGTTTTAAATTTGAGAGTATATTTAGACAATAACGCCACAACGATGGTTGATCCAGAAGCTTTTGAACTTATGAAGCCGTTTTTTTGCGAAAAATACGGCAATCCAAACTCACTTCACAAATTTGGCTCAGAAACCCACCCAGCGCTAAGAACAGCGCTAGATCAGCTCTACGCTGGACTAAATGCAAAAGATAGCGATGACATCGTCGTTACCTCATGCGCGACCGAGAGCAACAACTGGGTTGTAAAAGGTATCTACTTCGACAAGATCGCAACTGGCGAGAAAAAACGCATCATCACAACCGCAGTCGAGCATCCAGCTATTTTGGCAACTTGCAAATTCCTAGAAAAATATGGCGTTGATCTTACGGTTTTAGACGTAAATAGCGACGGTATCGTCACTCCAGACCAGCTAAGAGCCGTCATGGACGAAAATGTCGCGCTTGTTGCCATAATGAGCGCAAACAACGAAACTGGTATGATCTTTCCTATAAAAGAGCTTGCCAAAGTTGCCCACGAATACGGCGCTTTATTTCACACTGACGCAGTGCAAGCAGTCGGCAAGATAAAGATAGATGTCCAAGACTTAGACGTTGATTTTCTAAGCTTTTCAGCGCATAAATTTCACGGACCAAAGGGCGTTGGAGCGTTGTTTATAAAAAATAGCATGCCACTAAGCAGCTTACTTCACGGTGGCGAGCACATGGGTGGACGCAGAAGCGGCACACTTGATGTACCAGGCATCGTTGGCATGGGTAAGGCGCTTGAACTGGCAAATAAATTTATGGATTACGAGCATTCGCACGTTCGTCGTTTGCGTGACAAACTTGAAGACGCGTTACTACAAATTCCTGACGTTAGCGTCGTTGGTAAAAAAGAGCAGCGCGTGCCAAACACCATCCTAGCATCTATCAAAGGTGTCGAGGGCGAGGCAATGCTTTGGGATCTAAATAGAGCTGGCATAGCAGCATCTACTGGCTCTGCCTGTGCGAGTGAGACGCTTGAGAGCAATCCTATCATGGAGGCGATCGGAGCTGACAAAGAGCTAGCTCACACCGCACTTAGACTATCTCTTTCAAGGTTTAACACAGAAGAAGAGATCGACTACGCGATCGAGCAGATAACAAAGGCTGTAAATAGACTAAGAGGCATCTCAAGCACATTTGCATACGCCCCAGAGTGGCATAAGAGTGGATTATAAAATTTAAAGGAAAAACATGGCAAAAAATAACTTAATCGGCGGCTCTATCTGGGATGAATACTCAAAGGTAGTCCAAGATAGGATGAACAATCCTAAATTCATGGGCGAACTAACCGAAGAGGACGCCAAAAAAGCAAACGCAAAACTTATCATCGCTGACTTTGGCGCAGAGAGCTGCGGCGATGCGGTCAGGCTCTACTGGCTCGTTGATGAGAAAACTGACAAGATAATAGACGCTAAATTTAAAAGCTTTGGCTGTGGCACGGCGATAGCTAGCTCTGATACGATGGCTGAGCTTTGCATCGGCAAAACGGTCGATGAGGCGGTTAAGATCACAAACCTTGACGTCGAAAGAGCTATGCGTGACAACCCAGACACACCAGCTGTGCCACCTCAAAAGATGCACTGCTCGGTTATGGCGTATGACGTTATCAAGGCAGCTGCTGCAAGCTACAAGGGCATAGACCCAGAGCACTTTGAAGATGAGATCATCGTTTGCGAGTGCGCTAGAGTGAGCCTTGGCACGATCAAAGAGGTGATAAGACTAAACGACCTTCACACGGTTGAGGAGATCACGCAATACACCAAAGCAGGCGCATTTTGTAAATCATGCGTTAGACCTGGTGGACACGAGAAAAAAGACTACTACCTTGTTGATATCTTGCGCGATACTAGGGCTGAGATGGAGCAAGAGAGGCTAGAAGCTCAAGCAAATGCTCAAGCAAACAACACCCTAAGCGACGTTAGCTTTGAGAGCATGACGATGGTTGGCCAGCTAAAAGCGATCGAGTCGATCATCGATAAAGAGATCCGCCCGATGCTTATGATGGATGGCGGAAATTTAGAGATCATAGACATCAGAAACGATAACGGCGAAAATATCGACGTTTATATCCGCTATCTTGGCGCTTGCTCAGGCTGTTCAAGTGGCTCGACTGGCACGCTTTATGCGATAGAAAATGTCTTACAAGAGAGCCTAAGCCCAAAAATCAGGGTAATGCCTATTTAAATTTATCGAACGGCTTCTTTTGGAGCTGTTCGCTTCTACTAAATTAAATCTACCACCTATACAATCTGAATTTAACATTTTAAAAATTTCAAAATTTCACTTCTAGTCTGTGCCAAATCGCCCACAAATTTCTTCTCAAACTGCGATCGGTTAAATGTTCGCTGACGCTTGGCAAGCTGGGCTGTGTGCGTGGCGATAAGAGTTTCTAGCTCACTTTTTGAAATTTCACCCTCCAAAAACTGCTTGCACTCTTTTAGACCTATTGATTTTAGTGGTTTTGGCTCGCTTTTATACTTGCCAAATAAAAACTTCGCCTCATCTATCAAGCCCTCATCTAGCATATTTTTTGTTCGCTTTGCGATGCGAGCTCTAAGCTCCTCTTTGTCCCACAAAATTTCAAATATCGCAAGCTCCTTTATGACGCTCTCTTTGGTATTTTGCTTCAGCCAGATGCTTGGGGTTTGGCCGCTAAATTTATAAATTTGATACCATTTTTCGAGGCGATAAGAGTCGTTTTGGCTAAATTTACTTGCAAACTCAGGGTCGTTTTGTAAAGCTAGCTCATAAATTTCTTCGTTGCTTAAATTTATCTCACATTTTGGCACATCTGGCGCAAGACCGCTAAGCATCGCCTTTAGATAAAAGCCACTGCCTCCCGTGATGATGAGCAAGCAGCCTTGCGAGCGCGCAAATTCCTTTGCGTTTTTATAAATTTCAAAAAATGCCCCAACGCTAAATTCCTCATCAGGGTAAATTTCATCCACCCCAAAGTGCCTCACAGCTGCTAACTGCCAAGGCTTTGGCTTTGCGCTGGCGATATCTATCTCTTTATAAAGTGCAAGCGAGTCAAGGCTTAAGATGACGCCACCAAATTCCTTTGCCAGCTCAAAGGCTAGGTCGCTCTTGCCGCTTGCCGTGGTGCCAATTAATGCTAGCTCGCCAAACAAGCTTAGCCCTCATAAAATGAGCTAAATAGCAAAATTTCATCGCTTTGCTCGTTACTTTTGCCCTTTTTTATGAGATCAGCCAAAACGCCTGCAAAGTGCGGTGCAAAGCTTAGTTCGTTTAGCCCGTACGCTTGGTTGTAGAGTAAATTTTGATATGTCTCATCGCGTCCGATCGCTGGCTTGTCGTTTGAGCTAAGAAGGACGAAATTTGCCCTAAAACTAGGCTCTTTTAGCTCGTTTATGCCAAGGTGTTTTTTTAGCTCGTTTAAAAATGCGTTGATCTTTTCTGTTTTTACAAGCGTATCGATCGCTCCCACTTGTAAATTTGTGATGATCGTAACGCCATTTTTCGTTGGATAAATTTTGGCAAACATATCATTTAAAATGATCGGTTTTTTAGGGATCTGACCCTCGTTTAGCACAAGATCGATCGTGTAAAATTTAGCCAAAATGGCGCTTAAATTTGTCCCAAGCTTGCTTGAAAGCTCCAAATTTCTACTAGCCACGACAAAGCTATCAGCCTCGTATTCGCCAGCACTACCAACAGCCTTTTGCACGGCCTGCCCCTGTGTTTTTAGCTCATAAATTTCATCATTTATAAACTGCACTCCAAGCTCATTTAGCTCGCTAATAAGCGCCTTTTTTAGCTCAGCTGTGTCGATGCTTGCGTTTTTAACTAAATTTAGCACCCCTTTTATGTTTTTATTTATCAGGCCAAAATTTGCTAGCTCACTATCTACGCTTAAAATTTCTTGCTCGCTATCAGCGACTTTCATCTCATCAAGCCTCTTTTTAAAGCTCTCATCCTCGCTAAAAACGAGATAAACGCCGCTCTCATCAAATTTTATCTGTGGATATTTTTCGCTTAGCTCTTTTAAAATTTCAAAACTCTTTTGTCCAAATTTCTTAAACAAAATTCTCATCTTTTTATCGTGAGCCTTTGTTGATTTAAGCGTGAAATTCGCCATCCAAGCTCTAAAGTTTTCATTTAAGCAAAGCGCTATATCAAGCTCGCTTTTTTTACTAACTAGCCCCAAAAATGAGCTAGATATCGCTCCATCTCTTGCAAGCGCTGGGGTGTTAAATGGGGTTAAAATTCCGCTCTCAAACTCATCTTTTTGGTTACTAATAACTAAAATTTCCTCACCCTTTTTAGCTAGCTCAAGCGCCGTAAATAACGCACTAAAACCATCTCCGATAATCGCTATTTTACTCATCATAACCCTTCATTTTAAATTACTCTCGCAATGATAATATAAATTTAGATTTAAAGCAAAATGGTGTAAAATCAGACACTTTTTAAAAAGATGGAAATTTATATGATCAAAAAGCTAAAAGATATCGCAGAACTCATCGTTTTTAAGCACTCGGTTTTTGCCCTGCCCTTTATCTTTGTGGCGATGATAGTTGCGAGCAAGATAGAAAATGGCTCAGCTTGGTTTGGCTTTAAACTGCTTATTTTAGGCACTATTTGCGCGGTCAGCGCTAGAAATTTCGCTATGGCGTTTAACAGATACCAAGACGAGGACATCGACAAGCTAAACCCACGCACCGCAAGCCGTCCAAGCGTAGATGGACGCATCGGCAAGGACAACATGCAGCTTTTCATCGTAGCAAACGCGATTATCTTTATCGTCTGCGCCTATTTTGTAAATTCGCTCGCATTTTGGTTAAGCTTTCCTATCCTTGCCGTGCTTGGCGGATACTCACTGTTTAAGCGATTTAGCGAGCTAGCGCACTTGGTGCTAGGCCTTAGTCTTGGACTTGCCCCCATCGCTGGCGTGGTCGCAGTGAGCGCTGCCATACCACTTTGGAGCGTGTTACTTTGCCTTGGCGTGACATTTTGGGTGGCTGGATTTGACCTGCTCTACTCGCTTCAAGATATTAAATTTGACCAAGATAACAAGCTCTTTAGCATACCAGCCATTTATGGCGACAAGGCTACGCTATTTTTATCGGCCATTTTTCACGCTCTAGCCTTTATACTTTGGCTACTTTTTGCTTGGGCGGCTGGACTTGGAGCGATGGCGTTTTTTGGCATTGTGGTAAGTGGCGTGATATTATTTTTCGAGCATAGGATCGTAAGGCGAGACTTTAGCAAGATTGACCGAGCGTTTTTCACGCTAAATGGCTACTTGGGAATTTTATTTTTCATCTTTGTTTGGATAAGTGTATTATGAGCGAAGTAAGGCTTTTTAAGGCGCCTCTTAGCATGGTTTATGAGCGTGACAGCTCGGGAGATGAGAAATTTTTAAGAGAATTTAACTCTATCTTGCCAGGCGACGAAGATGCGCTTGGAGCGTGGCTAAAGCGTGCAAAATCACGCGGCGAGACCAAAGAGAGCGACCAAGTTTTGCTAACGCTTGTCATCGAGCTTCATAGAAAGATCGACACGCTTAGTGATTATATAAAAAACGAGCACAAGCAATACTTGCCACTAAAAGAGAGCGCAGATATCGATGAGATCGGCTTTACACATATAAAAATAAGCGAAGATAAATTTAAAAAAGATGAAATTTACTACGCAAGGATTGCGATGCCTATCTTTCCAAAGAGAAATTTGAGCCTTTATCTAAGGGCGCAGGACGAGAGGCTAGCAAAGATAGAGAACATGCACGAAGAGGACGAGGCCGACTGGAACGCATACGTGACGGCTAGAGAGCGTGTGATGATAAGAGAGCTTAGAGCGAATTCGTAAAGGAAAAATATGGAAATTTACATTTTTTTAGGTTTTGGTATCGTCTTAGCGATAATAATAGCTTTGATATTTATAAAAGATAGTGAGACAAATAAGAAATTTACAAGGTATGAGCGTGCTATAGAGAGCGCCATACAAGAAAACTATAATCTCAAAAAACAGCTAGCCGCACTTGCAAGCTTTAAGCCTGATGATGACGAGCAGCTAAAAGATGTAAAAGATGAGCTAAAAGAGCAGATAAACGAGCAGATAAATGAAAAAATCGTGCCGATAATCCGCGCCATAAAGAGCATAGAGCGAGTGATCGATGACTTTGCAAACGAGCAAAAAGATAGGATGTTTAACCTCGAGGAGCGAACAAGAGATATCAATAAAATCGCCCCAAGCGTCATCAACGAAGAAGAGCAGATCCTAAAGATGTTTAAAGATGGCAAAAGCGCAGCCATGATCGCTAAAGATCTTCACGTGGGTATGGGGCGAGTTGAATTTGTGCTTAAATTTCATAAATTAGCCTAAATTTGGGCTAATTTTAAAAGACAAAACTACTCTTAAACTACAAAAATTAGCTTAAATTTTTATTTAAATTTAAATCTTTTAACATATAATTGAAAATTAAAAAAGCTCTAACCAAGCTTAAAAAAGGTGCTTTATGCTAATAGATAAATATGGTCGGGTTGTTGATTATTTAAGAATTTCTGTGACGCAGCGTTGCAATTTTAGATGTAGATATTGCATGCCTACGACGCCATTTAGTTGGACGCCAAAAGAGAATTTACTGACATTTGAAGAGCTATTTTTATTTGTTAAAGTAGCTATCGATGAGGGTGTGAAAAAGATCAGGATCACAGGCGGCGAACCGCTCGTACGCAAGGATCTGGATGTCTTTATAAAGATGATAAGCGACTATAAGCCAGATATCGATCTAGCGCTTACGACAAATGGCTTTATGCTGCCACACTTTGCCAAGAGGCTAAAGGACGCTGGGCTAAAGCGCATAAATATGTCGCTTGATACGCTAAATGAGCAAAAGGCTAAATTTATCGCTCAAAAGAGCGTTTTACACGAGGTTTTAGCTGGCTTTGAGGCGGCACTTGATGCTGGGCTAAAGGTCAAGATAAACACCGTCGCGCTAAAAGGATTTAACGACGATGAACTAGTAAATTTGCTTGAGTTTGCTAAATTTAGAAATTCTCAGATCAGATTTATCGAATATATGGAAAATTCGCACGCCAAAGAGGATCTAAAAGGGCTAAAAAGCGATGAAATTTTAAAGATCATCTCGCAAAAATATAATGTCACAAAAGATGAAAAACTGCCAAACGCACCTGCGTCTATTTATAGGCTTGATGACGGCTATAAATTTGGCATCATCGACCCTCACAAACACGACTTTTGCGAGAGTTGCAACCGCATCAGACTAAGCGCTGAGGGGCTTTTGATACCTTGCCTTTACTTTGAAGATGCACTAAGCATCAAAAAAGCAGTTGCAAATGGCGACATCGTCGCAGCAAGCGAGATCTTAAGACAAGTGCTTGCCAACAAGCCAAAAGAGAACAAATGGGCGCTAGGAACTGAAAACGAAACCTCCTCAAGGGCCTTTTACCAAACTGGTGGTTGATGAGCAAAGAGCTAGAATTAGTTGAGGCATTTTTAAGCATCCAAGGCGAGGGCGCTTATCAGGGAAGACTCGCCATATTTTTACGCTTTTTGGGCTGCAACCTAAACTGCTCTGGCTTTGGCGTAAAGACAAGATCTTTAAAAACAGGCGAAGAGCTTTTGGGCTGCGATAGCATAAGAGCCGTTTTTAAGGGACATTTTCACCACAAAACATATAGCACAGATGAAATTTTAAGCATAGTTGATGGGCTTTGTAAAGGCTTAGAGCAAAAGCCGATCATCGTTTTAACAGGCGGCGAGCCACTCATCTGGCATCAAAATGAAAATTTCATAAATTTGGTAAGAAATTTGCTTATAAATTACGAGGTGCATTTTGAGACAAATGGCACGATCTTGGTTGATTTTGATAAATTTGAAATTTATAAAAACTGCCATTTTGCACTTGGCGTAAAGCTAGCAAATAGTGGAGTTAGCGAGCAAAAACGCATAAATTTAGATGCTATTTTGGCTATCAAAGATAACGCGAAAAGCAGCTTTTTAAAATTTGTCCTCTCGCGCTTTGACAAAAGCGAGCTGGATGAAATTTTATATATAAAAGATAGAGTAAATTTGCCAGTTTGGTGCATGGCGATGGGCGCAAATGGGGACGAGCTAGGCAAAAATGCTCTAAAAACAGCGCAATTTGCCATAAAGCATGGATTTAACTACTCAGAGCGTATCCACATCAGGCTTTGGGGCGACAAAGAGGGTGTTTGATGATTATTAGAAAACTTTTTAGATTTGAAAATGCGCATATCGTGAGATTTTGTAGCTCAAAGCGCTGCAGGACGAGCATCCACGGCCACAGCTACGTAGCAGAAATTTTACTTAGCTCAAATTTCTTAGATAACGCTGGCATGGTCTATGACTTTGGACTGATGAAGCAAAATATAAAGACGATCATCGATAGCTTTGACCACGCTACGACCATATATTCAGGCGATAGTGATGAATACAAAAACGACCTTAAAAAGCACTCTGCAAGGTGGATAGAGATCCCGCTAAATCCCAGTGCAGAGCAGTTTTGTCGTATATTTTTTGTCATGATCGAGCGGATACTTGAGCTTAGTGTGATGAACAACGGCGAGCGCGAAGTGAAGCTTCATAGCGTCATCGTCCATGAGACCGACACTGGCTATGCGCAGTGCTTCAAAGAGGACGCCGTAAATGCGCAAATGGGCGAGATAAGGCTTAGCGATATCAAATTTTCTGAGGCCATTATAGACGAGTGGGAAGATAAAAATTTGCTTGAAAAGATGATAAATAAGATAAAAATAGAAAATCCAAAGGACGTTTAATGAAAAAATTTATAACCTCTTTTTTGCTTATAGCTGGCGTATTTTTGGGATGTGGAGATAAAGAAGAGGCCAAAAGTGACGTTAGTGAGCCAGTCCCTAGTGATGTCACGATAGCTCAGCCTGATGCGAATGTAACTATCGACGAGCAGCTGCCACCTGAGCCGGTCGTCGAAGAAAACGAGCCTCCTAAAGATAAAAAATGAACGAACACTTAAGCTCGCTTTATGCTTATACTTTGCCATTTCACGTGACATTTTTTTACGCGCTACTTGCTTTAGCTGCGCTTTATCTAGCGCTTACTCAGTTTGGCGTGAGGAGTAAAAACTACGTGCTTCGTATAAGGTATTTTTTGCCTATTTATCATATGATGCTTAGCTTTTTGGTGCTAACTGGGCTTATTTTGTGGGCATATTATAGCTATGAGCCAAAATTTAACGCCATAAAAATGCTTCTTATCTTGATAGCCCTGATCGCACTCAGCGCCATAGGATATAAAAGACTAAAGAGATATGCCATTGCTGGCGAGCTAGAGAAATTTAAAAAATTTGCCCTTGTTAAAGGCATTTGTGACATTATTTTGATTGTTATTGCAGGGATTTAGATGAAATTTTTATATGATAAAAACGCTGGCGAAGAGCGCCTAAAAATAGTAAATGAGGCATTTTTGCACCTAAAAGCTAGAAGGGTTGAAGCAGGAGAGCGCATAAGTGTTAGAAATTTATACGATGGCAAAGAGTACATCTATGAGATCGATGAGATAGAGCGCAGAAGCGTAAATTTAAGCCTTGTCTTTGCCAGCCTAAACTGCGAGCATAAATTTGACTTTACCATCGCTTGGGCGGTCGTTGATCCAAAGACGATCGAAAAGGCACTGCCATTTTTAAATGAGCTTGGCGTTGGCAAGATCGCCTTTGTCTATACTAAATTTTCTCAAGCAAATTTCAAGATCGACCTTGAAAAGCTAAACTACATAAACGCACTTTCATGCGAGCAGTGCGGGAGAACGTCGCTAATGGAGTTTGAAATTTACAAAAATTTAGACGAGCTAATGAACGTTTATAAAAATATCTCGGCCATAAATTTTGGTGGTAAAAATTTAAATGAAAAAAAAGATGATGAAATTTTAATAATCGGTCCAGAGGGCGGATTTAGCGATGATGAGACGGCTAAATTTAAAAATATCTACGGCCTAAATACAAAAAATATCTTAAGATCACAGACCGCAGTCATATCTGTAGCGGCAAAATTTCTTGCCTGATTTATTTGATTTTTAGATTAGTTTTTATATAATCAGCAACTTTTAAGGTAACAAATAGCCCAAAATAATAAAGGAAAGATGATGAAAAAAGAGATCCATCCAGAGTATGTAGATTGCACCGTAACTTGCGCGTGTGGCAACACTTTTAAGACAAAGTCAAACAAAAGCGAAATCAGAATTGACATTTGCGATAAGTGCCACCCATTTTTCACAGGCAGCGAAAAGATAGTTGATAGCGCTGGCCGTGTTGAGAAATTTAAGAAAAAATACGCTCAAAAATAAGCCTTGCTCTACTTTGTTCCTACTCCAATAGGAAATTTAGAAGATATCTCGCTTCGCGCGATCAAAATTTTGCGTGAATGCGAGATAGCTATCTGCGAGGATACAAGAGTTTGTAAAAGCCTTGTAAATCTGCTAAACGAACGCTTTGACGCAAATATAAATATCTCAAATTTTATCCCGCTTCACACACACAACGAAGATGAATTTTTCGCAAATTTAAGTGATGAAATTTGGAGCAAAAATATAGCTTACATGAGCGATGCTGGCATGCCAGGCATAAGCGATCCAGGCGTTAGCCTAGTAAGATACGCTCAAAAAAATGATATCAAATACGAAATTTTAAGCGGAGCAAACGCTGCACTTTTAAGCGTAGTTGCCAGCGGACTTTGTGATAAAGAGTTTGTTTTTTTAGGATTTTTACCAAATACTGGCAGAGACAGGGCTTTAGCTATACAAAATGCTCTAAGCTTAGCCTATCCAGCTGTGATCTATGAAAGCCCAAAACGCATATTAAGCTTAGTGCAAAGCATCGCAAATTTAGAGCCAGAGAGAGAAATTTTTGCCATAAAAGAGGCCACTAAAAAATTTGAGACTAAATTTAAAGGCACAGCCAAAAATTTAGCCCAAATTTTAGAAAAAGCAAATTTAAACGGCGAATGGGCAGTAGTCATCTCAAAAAGTGCAAATGCGTCCACTCAAAATATCACAAAAGATGAGATTATCGCACTTGATATAGCCCCAAAAGCAAAGGCAAAACTGCTTAGCAAAATAACCGGCGAAGAGGTCAAAAAGATATACGACGAGCTCATAAAAGCATAAATTTAAAAGCTCAAATTCCCTCAAAAAGTTTCAAAAATTCACTCAAATTTATAAGCAAAATAAGTTAAATTTTACTTGATTTTAGCTACCATAAGCCACTATGATAATATACGGAAAACAGCTATTTTTACATATTTTGAACAAACGTCCACAGATCCTAGAAGAGATCTATCTCTCAAAAGAGTGTGATAAAAAACTCTTCTCTAAAATTTGTGGCACAGGCAAGAAGATCATCCGCGTGGATAATCAAAAAGCGCAGTCGATGGCGCATGGCGGCAACCATCAAGGCTTTTTAGCAAGCGTTAGTGAGTTTGAGTTTTCAGACTTTAGTGAGCTAAAAAAGCTAAATTTCATCGCCGTGCTTTATGGCATAAGTGACGTCGGAAACATCGGTGCCATCACTAGAAGCGCCTATGCTCTAGGCTGCGAAGGGCTAGTCATCGTTGCAAAAAGTGTAAATATGCAAGGCGTTTTAAGGTCAAGTAGCGGTGCTGCTTACGAGATACCAATAGCGATCTTTGAAGACGGACTTAGCCTGCTAAACGAGCTAAAACAGTGTGGTTTTAGGCTCTACGCGACGGCGAGCAACGGCAAAAATATAAAAGAGATGAAATTTGCTGGCAAAAGGGCTTTGGTGATGGGATCAGAGGGCGAAGGCATACCGCAAAAAGCTCTAGCAAAGTGCGATGAGTGCGTCGGTATCAAGCTAAAAGACGGCTGGGACTCCCTAAATGTAAGTGCAGCTTTTGCGATAATTTGTGATAGGATGATAGATGAATGAATTAGAAAATTTAAAAGAGATAGGCATAAAGGAAATTTCACGTAAAACGCACATTGAACCGACATTTTTACAATACATTTTTGACAAAAATTTTGAAAAATTATCACGCTTGAACATCAGAGGCTACGCCAAAATTTTACAGCGTGAGTATGGCGTCGATCTTAGCGAACTTCTCGCCGAATACGACGCATTTATGCAAGAAAACACCCCTGATGAGAGCAATAAAACCGTAGTTAGCCCAAAGATCGCCTCATACACGCCTGATGATATAACAAACCAAAGGCAAGGCGGCGGATCTGGCTTTTTCTTTTGGATCGTCATCCTAGCTATCATCGGCGGCGGTGCTTACTATTTTGACGCGTACAAATACGTCCAAAATTTCATCGCGACCTTAAACGAAGACAACACAAGCGTGAGCTACTCGCAGTCAAGCATCGTAAATGAAGTGAAGAAAAACATCATCGACACAAACGTGACGATCACACAAAATGCTCCAAAGATAGAGGCAAACTCATCAAATGTGAAAATTTCAGCTCCTGCTGAGCAAAACGTGACTGTAAGTTCTGCTAGCGTTGATCAAAATACTGTAAAACCTAGCATGGCAGCCCAGCCAGCTCCAAAAGTAGAGCAAAACGTGACAAAGCCGCTAAACGAGGCGGTTATCACACCAAAACAACGCGTTTGGATAGGCATCATCAACCTTGAAAATGGCCAAAAAACATCAAGCGATACAAGCAAAAGTGTCAATATAAATTTAGACCAAAGACAGCTAGTCGTTTGCGGAAATGGCAACATCGAGCTTAAGATCGGCGATAAAGTGACAAAGTATAACCCAAGCCGTCCAGCTAGATTTTTAGTAGAAAATGGCGATATGAAATTTTTAACTTATGACGAGTTTGTCGAGATGAATAAGGGTAAATCTTGGTAAAAAAACTGGCCATATTTCTTCTTTTTAGCGTTTTTTCATACGCTTTTGATCTAAATAGCAGTGCAAATGCACTAAGCAGTGGAAAAGATCTGCAAATTTCTTTAGAAAATTTAGACACTAACGGCTCGCTAAACGTCGGCGAGCTGGTCTCAAGGCTAAAGCAAAGCTCGAACTACGATGCTCTCTCTTTTAGCTCAAATAGCTTAAATTTAAAATTTATAAGCACACAAAAAGTCCCCACAGCTCTATTTGTAAAATCGATAAATTTAGCTCTTGAAGATGCAAATATAAGCGTGGCAAGGGTAAATTCTCTAAAAAATGGCAGTGAAATTTCTTATGGGATTTTAGCCCTAAAAAGTGATGGCATAGATCCAAATTTACTAAATTTCACGCTTAGTAAAAGCGGCTTTAAGATCATGGGGTTTGATAGGCTTGATGGAAATTTAGCGCTCTATCTGGACGCTAAAAATATGAGCCTTGATGCGTCAAAAGTAAATTTTAACGAAGAGACCCCACTTGTAAAGAGTGGTGGCGTCTATATCGTAGATGTAGCAGGTGCAAGCAGCCTAAATATCATCTCAAACGAGCCAAACAAATGGGTGCCACTTGTTAGAATTTATGATAAAAATTTAAACCAAATCGATCTAAAAAGAGAAAACGAGATAAAAACTAACTACACCATAAATTTAGCTAATGACGCAAAATACGCGTTAATTAGCGACAATAGCGACATAACTAACATTAAAAACGAGATAATTATCAAGCTTATAAAATAGGAGCAAACAGTGTTTGATGAGATAAGATTTAATACAATTGAGCGTTTGCCAAACTACGTTTTTGCCGAAGTAAATGCTATAAAAATGGCAGCACGCAGAGCTGGCGAGGATATCATCGACTTTTCTATGGGCAACCCAGAGGGCAGAACACCGCAGCACATCGTCGATAAACTATGCGAAAGCGCGCAAAAAGACAAGACCCACGGCTACTCAGCCAGTGCTGGAATTTATAAGCTCCGCCTTGCCATTTGCAACTGGTATAAGCGCAAATACGGCGTAAATTTAGACCCAGAAACTGAAGCAGTAGCCACAATGGGCAGCAAAGAGGGCTTTGTACATCTTGCTCAAGCCATAATAAACCCAGGTGACGTGGCTATCGTGCCTGATCCTGCATATCCGATACACACGCAAGCGTTTTTATTTGCTGGCGGAAGTGTCGCAAAGATGCCACTTCACTACAACGATAAATTTGAGCTAGATGAGAATAAATTTTTTGAAAATTTGATCCAGACGATACATGCAAGCTCACCAAAACCAAAATATGTAGTCGTAAATTTCCCTCACAATCCAACGACCGTGACCGTGCAAAAGAGCTTTTACGAGCGCCTTGTAAGCGTTGCAAAGCAAGAGAGATTTTACGTCATCTCAGATATCGCCTATGCCGATCTTACATTTGATGGCTACAAAACGCCAAGTATTTTTGAGGTCGATGGGGCAAAAGACGTTGCAGTCGAGTGCTACACTCTTTCAAAAAGCTACAACATGGCTGGCTGGAGAGTTGGCTTCATGTGCGGAAACAAGAGGCTTTGCGCCGCTCTTAAAAAGATAAAATCATGGGTTGATTACGGCATGTTTACGCCGATACAAGTCTCAGCCACAGTCGCACTTGACGGCGATCAAAGCTGCGTTGAAGAGATACGCCAAATTTATGAAAAGAGAAGAGATGTGATGATAGAGGCCTTTGCTCAGGCTGGTTGGGAGCTTAAAAAGCCAAATGCTAGCATGTTTATCTGGGCGAAACTTCCACCAAAGGTTAGCCACTTAGGCAGTCTTGAGTTTTCAAAGCAGCTTCTTACAAAGGCTTCAGTTGCAGTTAGTCCGGGCATTGGTTTTGGTGAGGGCGGAAACGACTACGTGCGCTTAGCTCTTATCGAAAATGAAAACAGGATAAGACAAGCGGCCAGAAATATAAAAAAATATTTGAAAGAATTTGAATGAATGTAGCGATATTGGGCGTTGGAACCGTTGGTGAGTCGGTTGCAAAGATTTTACTAAAAAACAAAAAACTAATCGCAGCAAGATGTGGCGAAGAAATAGTGCCAGTTATCGGTGTGGTTAGAAATTTAAATAAAAAAAGAGACGCTGGCATCCCTTTGACTGACGATATAAATAGCGTCATAAACCGCGATGATATCGATGTTTTTGTCGAGCTTATGGGCGGCGTCGAAGAGCCTTTTAGGGTGGTGAGCGAAATTTTAAAGCGCAAAAAAGCGGTCGTCACTGCAAACAAGGCGCTTCTTGCCTATCACAGATATGCTTTGCAAAATTTAGCCAAAAACACACCATTTGGCTTTGAAGCAAGCGTGGCTGGTGGCATACCGATCATCAGAGCCTTAAGAGAGGGGCTTAGCGCCAACCACATCTTAAGCATAAATGGCATACTAAATGGCACTAGCAACTATATCTTAACCTCGATGATGAATGAGGGCTCAAATTTCAAAGACGCGCTTAAAAAGGCACAAGAGCTTGGATACGCTGAGGCCGATCCTACTTTTGACGTGGGTGGCTTTGATACGGCTCACAAGCTTCTCATCCTTGCTAGCATCGCATACGGCGTGCACGGCGATCCAGAAGATATCTTGATCGAAGGGATACAAGGCATCACGCCAGAGGATATATTTTTCGCAAAAGACTTTGAATACTCAATAAAACTTCTAGCCATCGCAAAAAAAAGCGAAGGCAAGGTCGAACTACGCGTGCATCCAGCGCTTGTGCCGCAAAATAAAATGATAGCAAAGGCAAGCGGCGTAACAAATGCGATCAGCGTCGTTGGCGAGGTCGTTGGCGAGACTATGTACTATGGGCCTGGAGCTGGCGGCGACGCGACAGCAAGCGCGGTAATTAGCGATCTCATCGACATCGCAAGAGATAGTAAGTCGCCGATGCTTGGATACAAAGCGCCATTTGAGCTAAATACCTTAGAGCTACTTGATCGCGACAGGATAAAGACGAAATACTACTTTAGGCTAAAAGTCGAAGACAAAATGGGCGTGCTAGCAAAGATAACAAATTTAATGAGCGAAAACAACCTCTCGATCGACAGCTTGCTGCAAAAGCCAAAAGATGAGAGCGAGTATGCCGTGCTATTTTTCACGACGCACACGAGCTTGGAGGCCGATGCGAAGCGAACGATAGAGCTTTTAAAAGAGCAAGAGTATATAAAAGAAGAGCCATTTATGATGAGGATCGAGGAGTAGCTTGGGGCTAAAAGAATACCTCTTTGGTAAGAGCTCCGAAGATAGGGCGTGTGAGTTTTTGCGTAAGCTTGGTTTTGTCATTTTAGAGAGAAATTTTCACTCTAAATTTGGTGAGATCGACATCATCGCGCTAAGTAGCGATAAAATTTTGCACTTTATAGAGGTAAAAGCAACCAGCGGAGGATACGAAGCGGAGTATAGGCTAAACAAGGCAAAATATATGAAAATTTTAAAAACGATAAATTTTTATATGATGAAAAATGAGCCAAACAGGGACTTTCAGCTCGATCTGCTTGTTGTAAAAAATGAAAATTATGAGTTGATAGAAAATATTAGTTTATAATAAAATTTATTATTTATCTAAAATTTAAATTTGATTTTGTATAATTGCCACATCTTTAAAATAAGGAGAACAAATGGGAAAATACATCGAACTCACAAAAGAAAATTTTGATGTAACAAAAGAAGGCGTTGCTCTAGTAGATTTCTGGGCTCCATGGTGCGGACCTTGCCGTATGCTAGCTCCAGTGATCGAAGAGCTTGCTGAAGACTTCGAGGGCAAAGCGAAAATTTGCAAGGTAAATACTGATGAAGTGCAAGATCTTGCAGTTGAGTTTGGCATCAGATCGATCCCAACATTGCTATTTTTCAAAAATGGCGAGCTAGTTGAGCAAATGGTCGGTGCGCAGTCAAAACAAGCCCTAACTGACAAACTAAATTCGCTTCTTTAATGAGCGAAAAAAGAAGAGGAAGTCTGCTTCCTCTTACTTATATATTTGGTTCATTTTTTGGTGCAGCTATGATAGCGGCTGCATTTGCGTATAGCAACTATCGTTTTTCACAATATAAATTTGTTGATTTTGCGAAGCTAGTTTTTTACGAAAAAAGCGAAATTTTCACTCCAAAAGAGCCAAAATACACGCTTTTAATCTTCAGCTCAAATCAATCAAAATTAGACGAAATTTTACCAACCAAAAATGAAACAGTTGTGGCGATCGATATCTTTCAAAAAAGATATGAGTCAAACTCAACACTAAAATACATAAGCTCGGATGTAAATACAGTTTTAGAGCTTATGCGAAATTTAAGCATCACGAAGCTTCCTAGCAGTGTTGAGATAGTTCATCAAAGGGGCGAAATTTACAAACAAAATTCGTCCATAAATGTTTTAGAATAAAGGAAATTTATGCTTGATTTAGCGATCATCGGAGGCGGTCCAGCAGGACTAAGCGCCGGACTTTACGCCACTAGAGGCGGATTAAAAAATGTTGTAATGTTTGAAAAAGGCGAGCCTGGCGGTCAGATCACCTCTAGCTCAGAGATAGAAAACTACCCAGGCCAAAAAGCCCCTGGCGAGAGCGGCTTTGACTTTATGAGTACTTGGTGGAAGCAGTGCAGTGCATTCGGACTAGTTCATAAGTGGGCAAACGTAGTTGGTGTTAGAAAAAATAGCGACGGTAGCTTTGAAATTTTGCTTGAAGGTGGCAAGAGCGAACAGGCAAAAGCTGTCATCGTAGCGACTGGCTCAACCCCAAGACGCGCTGGCTTTAAAGGCGAGGACGAGTTCTTTGGCAAAGGCGTTAGCACATGCGCGACATGCGATGGCTTCTTTTACAAAAACAAAGAGGTAGTCGTCCTTGGCGGTGGCGATACAGCCGTAGAAGAGGCACTTTATCTAGCAAATATCTGCTCAAAAGTTTATCTTGTGCATAGACGTGACGAGTTTAGAGCAGCGCCAACAACCGTTGAAAAAGCTAGAAAAAATGAGAAGATCGAGTTTATAACAAGTGCGACTGTAAAAGAGGCGCTTGGCGATAATACGGGTTTAACAAAGATCGTGCTTGATACTAAAAATGGCGAGCGCGTGCTTGATGTGCCGGGCATTTTCACTTTTGTCGGACTAAATGTAAATAACGAAATTTTAAAAGATGAAAACGGTAAATTTATCTGCGAAATGGCTGATGGCGGACAGGTCAAGACTAACCTTAAGATGCAAACTAGCCTAAAAGGGCTCTTTGTAGCAGGCGACATCAGAGAGGACGCTCCAAAACAAGTCATCGTAGCAGCAGGTGATGGCGCAGTGGCTGCACTTAGCGCTATGAGCTACATAGAAAGCTTGCATTAATACTCAAATTTAGCCAA